>JAFSPF010000030.1 GCA_017443065.1 Lachnospiraceae bacterium | reverse complement strand
GGGTTATCCGTACCGGGACGTATTGACGCAGATTTATGATATTCACTCCGCAGATGGTTTTGCGGAACTCGTTGTGTCAGCCGGGAATATGGATAATACGCCCGAGGGCATCCGGATTCAGCAGGAAATCGGAACCCGCAGTATAACGGATCGTCATTCGCTTCATGAGTTATACCGTATCCTGAGCAGTATGACCTGTTATGGGCGGGATCAATGGGACAGAATACAGATCGGCAGTCAGGATGCGGATACATCAGGAGACATGGAGAACATGCATCAGGAAGTGCGCATGACAAGATATTTGACAGTCGTGACACCTTACAACGAAATCGACAGTTTGAAATATACGGCAGTATCCGGCATGTTTTACGAATTTGGCGGCATTGCCTATGAACCACTGTCAGAAACAGACGCACAGATCATGCGGGATATGCTCGGGATGATTGCAATGTAAGTGCAATCAGATATTGTGATAATGATGTAAAAGCGCGCTTTGATGAAATATTGCAAAAACCATATAAGAACAACCACTTTATGCCGATATAAGATATGAAGAAATGGAATAAAACGCTTAAATCGGTATGAGCCGTCCATTCGCACCCGAAAAAGGTCGTTTCATATCATTTCGGTTGTGAAGACAGGGCTATGCTCCGATAACTGATATAAGACGGCTGTCACAGGATAAGGAGTCCGGTACAGGGAAGTCCGGATTCAAAATAAAACAAGGAGGTTTTCGCCATGCAGATCAGAAACCAGAACGTTATCAACGTCACGGCATTTTCCGGGAACGAAGCGGAAAACGGTATTCGTGTTGCGACCGGAGCAAAGAACCATGAGACCGGCCTGCGCACGTCCAAAAATGCAGATTCCCCGGATGGAAGCATTTCTGCGTCTTCCCTGCGTCTTGGCGAAAACAGCATCGAATTCAGAAAACAGCAGGCCCGAAAGCAGGCGATGAAGATCGTCGGTGATGCGTTTGAAAATGAAAAACGCATGGACGCCAGCCGGCAGGAAATGCAGGATGCCATCAAAAGACTGAATGAAGATCTCGGCACCCGCAAGCAAAAGATGAATGACAACCATGAAAAGCTGGCGGAGCTCCGTGCAGAATACGGGATTGAGGAGGGCGGCAAAGAGGAACAGGAGCTGCAAAAGGCAGCTATGAAAGCGAATTCCAGGGACGGGATGAGCGCGGATGAGTTTGAAGCGCTTTCGGAGTATCAGAAACGTGCGCTGTATTATGCCGCTGACAACATGACGAACGAGCGGGCGATCGCAGAGGATGAGGCGCTGCTTGCGGCAAATGTGCAGTCGACAACCGATCTGGAACTCGCGCGTCTGAAGGATCACAGCATGATCGATGCGCAAAAAGAATCGGATGATCTCATGGCTGCGGCGGAGAAGGACGCCGTGTCCATGCTGACGATGGAGGCGATGGAGCATATCGAAGAAGAGGCGGAGGAAGCGCGGGAAGAAGCGAAGGAAAAGGCGGAGGAAGAGAAGGAAGCAAAGAAGGAAGAGGCGAAGAAGGCCGAGGCGCAGGCGAAGATCGACGAACTGAACGCCCGCATCCGTGCGAACGGAGAAGCCGAGGCCGCCGAGGCTGTTGCGCGCGGAAGAGCCGCGAGACAGGAGAAGGAGAACGCCGGATCAACAGACATCACGGATACGGCAGTGCAGTTTGATATTCAGAGCATCCATAACGGTGCAGCGGAGAGCGAGGTCGCCGGTGAGGTGAAGAATATCCTGAATAAGCTGAGTCTGCTTTCTGAGGACATTAAAGGGATCAATGTGGACGACCTGACGTAATGCATAATGGGTAGTACTGCCATGATTTGAAATAAGGGCTGCCGCGGTATCATCCGGCAGCCCTTGCTGAATTTATATGACGATATGTGGTATACTGTTGAAGTACAGGCACTTTACATGATAACTCTTTGAAAGAGGAGCAGGAATATGGAATATGTTATTCGTTTTCAATGGGATGAAGAGGCCGGCGTTTGGATTGCAATCAATGATTATATTCCATTAACACTGGAATCAGAGTCACTTGACGATTTAATGCAAAGAGTCAGGGATGCCATTCCGGAGCTGATAGAGATGAATCATTTGAGTCGGCCCAAATACCTTTATTTCCTCGCTGAAAACAGAGAGGAGATCCCTGCTTAATGGCTGAATATGAGAAAAGAGTGCGTGATCTGTTAAAACAACATGGATGCACTTTTGTAAGACGCGGAAAAGGGGATCATGATATCTGGCATAGCCCGATTGTGAACAGGAATTTCCCGGTTGATACAAAAATCAAATCCCGCCACACGGCAAACAGTATAATGAAACAGAGTGGTATAAAACATAAATTTTGAAGGAAAGGAAGAAACATGTCCGTGACGAAGGGAACGTATCCTATCAGCAGGGAATACCTCCCGTTCAGTCTGTTTACCCCTTCGGTGAGCAGGGAGTTTGTGTTGCAGGCGCAAAAGTACATGAAGGTGCCGGGTTTCCTGTGGAAAGACAAAGAGATCGAGGTGAACGGCAGAAAGATCGAAGGCTATCAGGGCGGAGCGGTAGAGTTGCTGATCATGACCCCGAAGGGACTGCCGTCGCCGGCACCGTGCCTCATCAACATTCACGGCGGCGGCTTTGTCTTTGATGCGGCGCCTTATCACTACCGTCTGGCCTTCACCTACGCAAAGGAAGCGCGCTGCAAGGTTGTCTTCGTCAGATACCGCCTGGCGCCGGAGCATGCCTTCCCCTCCCCGCAGGAGGACAGTTATGCCGCGGTGAAGTGGGTTGCGGAACATACCGATGCGCTGGGCATTGATCCGAATCGCATCGGCATTGCCGGGGACAGCGCCGGGGCATCGCTTTCCGTCGCGAGCATCCTGATGGCGCGGGATCGCGGTCTCCCCCTGCGCTTTCGTTTCCAGATGCTGTTTTATCCCTGGCTGGACGGGCGCAACGAAAGCGAATCATTCAAGAAGTACACGGACACGCCGATGTGGAATGCGACGCTTTCCAAAGAGGTGACGCCGCTCATTAACCCGGAGCCCGAAAAGACGCCGCTTGCCTACCGCTCTCCCGTGGAAGCGGAATCTTTGAGCGGAATGCCGCCGGCGTACATCGAAGTCGCCGAGTTCGACTGCCTGCACGATGACGGTGTGCTCTATGCTTCCCTGTTGAGGGAAGAGGGCATTCCCGTGAAACTGTATGAGACAGAAGGCACGATGCACGGATACGATATCAGGCGCGGCGCCACGGAGACAAAGCGGATGATTGCAAAGAGAGTGGCGTTTCTGCGGCACATGTTTTTCAATCGCTTCTCCAAAAGCAGACAAAAAGTGAAGGAGTCATTCTGAGTCAAAGGATACCGGATGGAATAGGTTTATCGTGAATTATATCATGCATTACAATATTGCCGCGATCGGCATCATGCTCCTGACAATCTATATTCTGGTTGCGCGCAAAGACTTAAAGCGGTCAGACAATCGGATCCTGCTGATCCTGTGTATCATGCACATCATCTCCGCCATTGCGGAGACCATTGCGATTCTGATGGAGCGTGATATCCCGCGGTTGGGTCTATTCCCCGCCAAGCTTTTTAATTACGTGTTCCTCTTCGTCCATACGCAGATGATGCTTGTGCTCATTGTGTATATTGTTTCACTCCTCGGCGTCAGAGAGAAACTGTCCGCGTGGTTTAAGAGCGTTCTTATACTGCCGTCCGCCGCTGTTTTGATTGTGCTGGCACTCAACCCCTTTCTTGACTGGTACTTTTATTTCAACGAGCAAAATGTTTTTACCAACGGACCGATGACAGCCGTGATCTTCGGCGGACCGTTGGTTCAGATGCTGATACTGAGCTGGCTGATCGCGAGGTATCGTCAGGAACTTCCGGATAACATGTTCTCCCCCGTCATTTTGTTTCTCATACTTTCTGCGGGATCCCTCGCAATCCAGTTTTTTTATAAAGAGTGGTTGATCGAACTGTTTGCGCAGTCGCTGGGACTTCTCGGTATGATGATCACGCTGGAGAACAAGGACGATGTTCGTGCTCTTGTTTCCATGATGGAGGAACTGGAAAAGGAAAAACAAAGCGCGGAGGAGGCAAGAGAACAGGCGGATTCCGCCAACCGTTCCAAGTCCGATTTTCTTTCCAACATGTCCCATGAGATCCGCACGCCGATCAACGCGGTGCTCGGCATGAACGAGATGATCCTGAGGGAAAGCGGGGATGAAAGAATAACAACTTACGCGCGCAATGTCGAGAGTGCCGGCAAGAACCTGCTGTCCATTATCAATGATATTCTGGATTTTTCCAAGATCGAGGCGGGGAAAATGGAGATCGTTGCGGCGCCGTATAAACTATCATCTGTTTTGAATGATCTCAGCAACATGATCACCTTCCGCGCACGCAGCAAGGACCTCGCATTCCGCGTGGATGTGGATGAAACGATTCCGGACAATCTGAACGGGGATGAGGTTCGTGTGCGTCAGATTGTGACCAATGTTTTGACGAATGCGGTGAAATACACGATGGAGGGAAGCGTCACGCTTACCGTGTGTGCTGAGCGGAAGGAGGAGGGGAAGATCACCCTGGTGCTCAAGGTGAAGGACACCGGCATCGGCATTAAAGAAGAGGACATCGGGAAGCTCTTTACGAAGTTCAGCCGCGTGGATTTAAAGCAGACCAATACGATAGAGGGAACGGGACTCGGACTTGCGATCACGGAAAACCTGCTGCTTTTGATGCAGGGGGATATCCGGGTAAGCAGTGTCTATGGAGAAGGTACAACCTTCACGATCAGGATACCGCAGGGCATTGTCAGCGAGGAAGCAATCGGAGATTTCCAACAGCGGTTTGAGGAAGGGCTGAAAAAAGCGGAAAGCTATCATGAGTCCTTCCACGCACCGGAAGCGTATGTCCTGGTCGTGGATGATACGGAGCTGAATCTGGTCGTCATCGAAGGTCTGTTGAAAACAACGGAGGTGAAGCTCGATACCGCAAGCGGCGGTGAGGAAGCGCTGCAGCTGACCAAGGACACGCCCTATGATCTCATTTTGCTGGATCAGCGGATGCCGCATATGAGCGGAACGGAAGTGCTGCAGCACATCCGCGCGCAGGAGGGCGGGTGCAACAAAGAAACACCCGTGATCTGCCTGACGGCGGACGCGGTGCAGGGCGCGCGCGAACGATATCTGGAAGAAGGTTTTTCCGATTATCTTTCCAAACCGGTTGAAGGTCATGCACTGGAGGCGACGCTTATGAAATACCTGCCGCCGGAGAGGATCATCCGGATGACAGGAGAGAAGCGGACGGCCGATGAAAAAGACCGTCAGCGTACAGGCACGGTAGCCGCGCAGAATGCTGCGGAAGCAGGAAGCGCCGAAGGAAAGAATACGCTGCGCATGATTGGCGGGGCGCAGTTGTCTCTTCTCGCGGAAAAACCGGAGGCGGACGGTAACGAGATTCGTGCGGGAGAAGGGAAGCGAGCGGATGAGGCACTGCGGGCGATAAAAGAAAAGACGCCTGAGCTGCTTGCTTCCCTGCGTGAGCTGGAGACGTCGCTCCGTCCGTTTTTACAAAAGGCAGATGAGCCGGATGAAGATCTTCCGGAGCTTTCACGGGAAGAACTGAACGAATTGTATGAGGCGATCCCGGAATTTGTCGAAGTTTACGATCAGGATGGAATCTTAAGGCTCTTGCAGCAGATAGACGGTTATCGCATTCCGGAGGCTGACCGTGAGAAGTTGGAACAGCTTCGGAAGTGTGCAGGCAATTCCGACTGGAACGGGTTGAAAGAGGTGCTGAAAGGATAACGCCCAAAGCAGGAGAATCTTTTTTGATGAACCGGGATTTACAAAGCTATCTGGAAAACCACATTCTTCCGCAGTATGCGGAGTTTGAAGCGTCGCACGGCGTGGAGCATATCCGCACAGTGACGAAAAACGCGCTGGAGCTGTGCGACGGGCTGGATGTGGATAGAAATATGGTCATGACGATCGCCGCTTATCACGATATCGGGTTGAGGTACGGGCGGGAAGACCATGAAATCACGGGTGCGAGAGTGCTCGCGGAGGACAGGGAGCTTGACCGGTGGTTTTCCCCGGAACAGATCAGGACGATGCAGGAGGCCGTGGAGGATCACCGCGCGAGCCGGAAGGAAAAACCGCGGTCGATCTACGGCTGCATCATAGCGGAAGCGGACCGGGATATCACACCGGAGCGGATATTGAAAAGGTGTATCCTGTTTGAGAAGACAGCGCATCCGGAGGCGGACGAAGAGGAAATCAATGGCCATGTCCTCTCGCATATCGAGGAGAAGTACGGAGAAAACGGCTATCTGAAGCTATGGATGCCCTGTAAACGCAATGAAGAAGGCCTGCAGACCCTGAGGCAATGGCTTGCTACGGGTGAGTTAAAAAAGCGGGTGAAAAGCGCGTTGTAGCAGGAAAGTATTGCAGATTATCGGAAGGAACAAATGGAAGCCCTTCCTTTTTTAGTATCGGCAAAAACAAAGCAAAAAAGATCCGGATTACATTGGAATTTTGCCGATACTGTGGTATACTATGTTTATCATAAGCTGAAAAGGGGGCTTATTCATGGACTACATTTCTGTAGCGGAAGCAGCAAAGCAGTGGGGTATATCAGAGCGCAGTGTAAGAAACTATTGTGCGCTCGGAAGAATAGAGGGAGCGTTCTTGACAGGGAAGACCTGGAACATCCCCGAGATTGCAACAAAGCCCGACCGGATCAACAAGCGTGATCCAGTGCCTGCAGATCTTCTTTCCCGGTTGAGGGCTGAGAAAAAAGCGAAGCTGCACGGCGGAATTTATCATCGGATTCAAATTGACCTGACCTATAACTCCAACCATATGGAGGGCAGCAAATTAACGTATGATCAAACCCGTTATATTTTTGAGACGAACACCATTGGATTGACGGAAGCCGTCAAAGTGGATGATGTGGTGGAAACGGCAAATCATTTTAAGTGCATAGACATGATGATCGATAATGCGGCCCATGCACCCAGCGGAAAGTTCATCAAGCAGCTGCATGCTGTTCTGAAAAACGGCACAACGGATTCCCGTCAGGACTGGTTTGCTGTCGGTGATTATAAAAGAATTCCCAACGAAGTGGGAGGCAGGGACACAACGGCTCCGGAGGATGTTGCCTTCCAAATGAAAAAGCTTTTGGCAGAATATAATGAGGCGGAAGAGATATCTTTCGATGATCTGCTGGACTTTCATTACCGCTTTGAATCGATCCATCCATTCCAGGACGGAAACGGACGTATCGGAAGACTTCTGCTGTTCAAAGAGTGTTTACGGCATGGTATTGTCCCCTTTATCATTACGGACAACATGAAGATGCTCTATTATCGCGGCTTGCAGAATTGGCCCACAGAACGCGGATACCTCCGGGACACTTGTCTTGCCGCACAGGATAAGTTTAAGAAAGTATTGGACTACTTCAAGATCAGATACAGTTGAAACCTGTTGACGCTGAAATAAAAAACAGCGGAACTCCTCTAAAATCAGGGTATTCCGCTGTTTGCATTCACGCAGAGGGTGGGATTCGAACTCACTCACCGGAGACCGGCCTATAGCATTTCGAGAGCTATGGAGCCAAGAGCGGATAAGTAAATCCGGGCTCATCTGATGTGATCTCACATCACCCGGAAACCGCATAAATAAGCCATCTTTAGCATTTATCTACCGTGATTCACACGGAACAATCATCCCATTGCAGATTTAAGAAAACGACGAAATAATTGAACTTTCGGTAGATGCTCGGTAGATGAAACCGACATTTTTGCCGGAAATGAAGAAAGGACGGCAGACAAATGAAGAAGATCATTTTGCCGGCTCCGGAGCACGCCCGGGGAGTATATACCATACCCGAGATTTGCCGGATCACCGGGCTGAGCAAATAAGAACCATCCATCCGAAACTGATCAGAGTGATACTGCATCTGTCGATCTGTCTGTCACGGAAAGACCGATCGAAGGCAGAGCTCACTATGAGCAGTTTTTTAAAGTCCGCGTTGGCTATGATGCTCACATGGCAGCATTGGAAAGCACAAGGCGCGAAATGTTTGCGCAGTATGTGGAACTGATCATCGATGCGGTAAGCGATACATGCGACTTTGTCGAGATAGGTCAGAGCAGGCTGCCGCCCGGGAGCGGTTTCTGCAGTTGACCGTCTACGACGTTCTTGCCGTGATGGACAAGGTCAGCAATTATACCGGCGAGCGGATCCGGAACATGCACAAATACATCCTGACTGCATTGTATTGGGAGCCCGTCACCAGACAGAGTACGGTGGCGCAGCAGGTGGCATATGATATGTGCGGAGGATTGGATTCTCTCAGAGGACAACACCCTCTTCCGCTCTGTCACGGCAAAGCTGCAAAACTACCCGGAATTGAAGGCTTCTCTTCATGATATCCTGATGGAAGGCAGTAAATTGTCCTACAAGGTGCTGTTCGAGGGGACGGTGTAGTTTTTTCCGCCATCAGAATGACGAAGGGATCTGCGCGAGTACCGCAGATGCTCCGGTCTACCTCAGATACAGTCCGCCGTTAACATCAAGGGTTGCACCGGTCACGTAGTCCGATAAAGCGGAGGAAAGGTACACGACGGCGCCCCCGATATCACGGCCCGTGGCCAGCCGTTTCAGCGGAACCTGGCTGATATAGGCCTCATCAAATCCGAGTTCCACCGCCATATCCGTATCCACGAGACCCGGGCAGATTGTATTGGATGTGATGCCGTAGGGTGCGCCGGTCAGCGCCAATCCTTTGGACATGGCAATGATACCGCCCTTTGAGGCAACATAATGAACGCCGTTATTCCGCGCGCCCTTTTGCCCGCCAATTGAGGAAATATGAATCAGACGCCCGCTCTTTTGCTTCATCATTTGTCTGTATGCGGCCTGAGACCAGAGAAAGACAGACTTCAGATTGACATCCATCAGCGTATTCCACATCTCTTCCGTGAGATCCTCTGGCGCCACATTCAGGCTGATGCCCGCGTTATTCACCCAAACGTCAATCCGGCCGAATTCACTTACAATACGTTCGATCACTCCCGGAATCATTGTGTAATCCGTCAAATCACATGAAACTGGGAGTGCCTTCCCGCCGATGGCGCGGATCTCCTGAGCCGCCTGTTCTAACAAGGAGGTATTGCGGGCCATTAAGACAAGATCCGCGCCATGCTCCGCACAGAGCAGTGCGG
>JAFSPF010000029.1 GCA_017443065.1 Lachnospiraceae bacterium | reverse complement strand
TCGCCTTCCGTCATCACGTGAGTCAGATCATAGGCACCACCTCCCTTGATGCGAAAAGAGCCGCTAATGCTTTTTTGCATCAGCAGCTCTTCGCTTTAAGTTCGGTGTTTTATTTTATTCTGAGGCTTTATTCTTTTTCTGTTCGTCCTTGATACGGTAGTAATCTTCCAGATCCACATCGATCTTTACTCTCGCATCTGGTTTTCGGTTGCTCAAGAGGCACACAGTCTCGCAATGCTTCGTCCACGGAAACTGATCCGCGCAGACGAGGCGCTTTACGTTATAACCCTGCTGCAGAAAGAAGGGCAGGTCCCGCGCGAGACTTGCGGGCTTGCAGGAAACGTAAATGATATGCGGAACGCCGTAGGCCAGGATCTTCGGCAGCGCCTTCGGGTGGATGCCGTCGCGCGGCGGGTCCAGGACGATGAGATCCGGCGGTTCCGTCAGGGAATCGAGTACCTTCAACACATCTCCCGCGATAAAAGTACAGTTATCGATGCCGTTGCGCGCCGCGCTTTCCTTTGCCGCTTCCACGGCCTCCTCCACCAGCTCCACGCCGACCACCCGCTTTGCCGCGGGCGAAAGGAGCTGGGTGATCGTGCCGGTGCCGCAGTACAGATCATAGACGGTGCCGGTGCGCGCCACGGCATTCTGTTCCGTTGCGTCCGCGGCATCCTGCGCCGCCGCGGTATCCCCGATTGCCTCCCGCACATAGCGCCGGACGGTTTCGTACAGCAGCGCCGCCCCCGCCGAATTTGTCTGGAAAAAGGAAAAGGGCGTCACCGTAAATGTAAGTCCGAGCAGACTTTCCTCAAAGGAATCCTTCCCGTACAGCACCGTGGTGCCCTGGTCGATGATCGCGTCGGAAAGCGCATCGTTCACGGTATGCAGGACACCCGCGAGCGTACCGTCGAAGGGCAGCTCATAAAGCATGTGCGCATAGGCTTTGAGGAGCGAGGCCGCATCCAAAGTCCCGGCGGCGGGCGCCCCGGAGGTCGTCACCAGATCGATGAGGATCTCTCCCGTCCCTTTGGCCTTTCGCACCAGAAGGTGTCTCAGCCACCCGCTCTGCTTTTTTCTGTGGTAATAAGAGACCTCGCCCCGCTCATACAAGGGCGAAAAGAAGTCCAGCGTCGCTTTGAGAATCCGCCGGTAATCAGCATCCACGATCAGACAGTCCGTGACGGAAAGGATGTCATGGAAGCTGCCGCGCTTGTGAAGCCCGAGCGCAAGCGGACCGTCCTTATGCTCATCCCCGAAGGTAAATTCCATTTTGTTGCGGTATGCAAAAGGAGACGGCGCGGGAAGCATCGTCTCCCATTCGGGCATGTGTTCCTGTCGTTCAAGGACAGGCGCAAGCAGCTGCCTGACCTGCTCCTCTTTATACCGGGCGGACGCCTCATACGGCAGCTTCAGATAGGTACAGCCGCCGCAGGCAGGAAAATGAGGACATGGCGAAACCATGTCCCCGATCAGTTGTTGACTCTTGCGACGTCCCAAAACTTATGCGGTGGCCGCACCCGTATCTTCTGCGGCATCCTCCGCGTCATCCTCGAAATCATCGAAGAAATCGTCATCATCGAAATCATCCGTGTAGGACGGCGTCATGTAACGATAGACCGCATAGGCAATGCCCGCGATCGCCGTGATCGCGCCGATGATGGCAAGGAACCAGAGCAAACCGTGTCCGCTTTTTTCTTCGCGCATGTTGAAAAACCCCCTTTTTAAATCTCGACATGTTATAAACGAAATAACGAATATATTATACTACACTTTTTGCAGTTTTGCAAATGCAGCGTACATGACTTTCGGACCTGCCGCATCAAAGGTGACGCTGACCCTGTAATCCCTGGTTTCCTTCACAAGATCCGTGACGGTCCCCTCCCCGAATTTCACATGCCGCACGCGGTCGCCCACCGTGTAATCCGGCTCCGTGCCGGCCGGCATGCCCTTCGGTGGCAGTGTTGCCGTAAGCGGCTTTTTCAGAAAGGCGGTGTCCGCACGCCCTGCGGAGCGCCGGGGTTCCTTCCGCGGAAGGGAAAAGGAAGAGCCCTCCTCTTCCTCTCCCGCAATCTTTAAGAATTCCTGCGGAATTTCCCGCACAAAGCGGCTGACCTCATGATACTGCGCCTCCCCGTGCAGGACGCGCTGCCTTGCTGCTGTCAGGGTCAGGGACTCCTTTGCGCGCGTCACGCCGACATAGGCCAGGCGCCGTTCCTCTTCCATCGCCTGCGGGTCATAATTCTCCGCCTGACAGGCCTGGTAGCTCGGAAAGACATCCTCCTCCATGCCGGTGATATAGACATGCGCAAACTCTAAACCCTTCGCCGCATGCAGCGTCATCAGCATGGCCCGGTCCGCGTTCTCCGAAACAAGATCGATGTCCGCCACCAGCGCCACCTCCTCCAGGAAGCCGGTCAGCGAAGGCTCCTCCGTGTTTTGCACATAGGCATACGCTTTTTCGATCAGCTCCTCCACATTGTGCAGGCGCTCGTTCTCGTCATCATCCGCAAGCGATTCGTCCAGAAGCGAATCCAGGTAATCCCGGTAATGAATCTGGTCGATCAGGCGGCGGATCAGCTCCGCGACATCATATTCCACGCTCATCGCACGGAGCGCCGCGATCAGGGACACAAAGTCTTTGACCTTTGTGCAGGCGGCGCCGGAGACCACCGCATCCGCATCCTGCAGCGCATCAAAGAGACTGATGTCATGCGAAGCGGCATAATTCGAAAACTTCTCCAGCGTCGTATTGCCGATGCCGCGCTTCGGCACGTTGATGATGCGCATCACCGCAAGATCATCCCTGGCGTTGTCGATCGTCTTCAGGTAGGCTAAGATGTCCTTGATCTCACGCCTGGAATAGAAATTGACGCCGCCGACCAGCTCATAGGGAATGCCCTCATGGACAAAGCGTTCTTCCAGAAGACGTGACTGCGCATTGGTGCGGTAACAGACGGCCATGTCCGCATAAGGGATGCCCCGCCGTTTTTTCCTTGCGACATCCTCCGCGATGAATTCCGCCTCCGCGTAGCCGTTGGAAAAGACGTGAAAGATTACCTGATCGCCCTCGCCTAAGTCGCTCCAGAGCGTTTTCTTTTTTCTTCCGCGGTTGTTTGCGATGATGCCGTTCGCGGCGTTTAAGATCGTCTGCGTCGAGCGGTAGTTCTGTTCGAGGCGGACCACATAGGCATCCGGAAAGACCTGTTCGAAATCCAGAATGTTGCGGATGTTGGCGCCGCGGAAACGGTAGATCGACTGGTCATCGTCACCGACGACGCAGAGGTTCCGGTACTTTGCGGAGAGCAGGCGGATCAGCTCAAACTGCGCGTTGTTCGTATCCTGGTACTCGTCCACATTGATGTAGCGGTAGCGCTCCTGATACTCCTCAAGCACATCCTCATGCTTGCGGAAGAGCTCCACGGTGTTGAAGATCAGATCGTCAAAATCCATGGCATTGGCGGCCTTTAACGACTGCTGGTATTCCGTATAGGCCTTCGCGATCCGCTCGGCATCCCTGTCATACTGATGCGTCAGCAGGTATTCCGTGGGGTTCAGCAGCTCGTCCTTGGCGGAGGAAACCGCTCCGAGAAAGCGGCGCAGCTTTAAATCCCTGGTCTCCAGCTGAAAACGCTTGACGATATTCTTCATCAGCGTCCGGGAATCATCACTGTCATAGATGGAAAAATGCGTGTCGTATCCGAGCCGGTCCGCGTACCGGCGGAGGATCCTGAGGCAGGCCGCATGAAAGGTGGCGCAGAGCACGCCCTGTGCGCTGCCGGGAACGGAGGCCTCCACGCGGGAGCGCATCTCTCCGGCCGCCTTATTCGTAAAGGTGATGGCAAGAATATTCCAGGGAGCGACATGCGCTTCCCCGATCAGATAAGCGATGCGGGAGGTTAAGACACGCGTCTTTCCGCTGCCGGCCCCCGCCAGAATCAGTACCGGCCCCTCCGTATGACGCACCGCGTCCCATTGTCTTTCGTTTAAGTCCATTTCTTCTTTTCCGAAAGCGCCTCGGCACGCATTTCCCCGGCGCTCTTCTTTGCCGTGTCAGAGATGTCATCGGTAGAGATCAGTCTGGCGATCTCCTCCGTCGTTTCCGTTTCCGTCAGTGTCCGGATGCGCGTGACGGCGCGTTCCCCGGACAGATCCTTGTAAATGAGATAATGTGTGTCCGCCATCGCCGCAATCTGCGGCAGATGCGTGATGCAGATGACCTGCCGGTTTGCGGCAAGCTCTCCCAGCTTCGAAGAAACCTTCCAGGCGGTTTTGCCTGAGATGCCGGCATCGATCTCGTCGAAAATCATTGCCATGGATTCGTTTTCATCCGAAAGCACGGTTTTCAGCCCCAGCATGATGCGCGAGAGCTCGCCGCCGCTGACGATTTTTGAAAGCGGACGCAGGGGCTCCCCGGGATTGGTGGAAATCAGGAAGGTCACGGTATCACAGCCTGCGGCTGTCAGCGCATCCGGATCGGAGGAAACCTCGATCGTTACCTTCGCCTCCGCGAAGTTCAGATCCTTCAGGGCATCCTTCAGCCTGCCGGAGAGCTGTGCCGCTGCCTTCTTGCGCAGCGCGCTCAGCCGGTCCGCGGCTTCCTGTGCCTTCCGGTGAAAGGCCTCCATCTCCTTCCGCCGTCCCTCGCAATAGGCCTCATAGTCTTCCAGTCTGGAAAGTTCCGTTTCCCGTGCGTCACGGTATGACAGGATGCCGGCAATGCCGTCGTGCGCGCTGTCGTATTTTTCCTTCAGCCGGTTGATGAGATTGAGGCGCTTCTCCTGCTGCGCAAGCGTCTCTTCATCAAAAACAGAATCCTCCAGATACGCCTCCATCTCATGCACCGTATCCCGCAGGATGCTCTCCGCATCCGTCAGTCCCGACGCAAACTCCCCGATGCGGGCATCCGCCTGCGTCAGCGGCGAAAGAAGACGGATCGACTGCTCCAGCCCGGCAAGCGCGCCGTCCGCATCCTCACGCAGGAGCGAGGATGCCCGTCCCAGCGTCTCCGTGATCTTCAGGGCATTGGCCCCCCTCCGGAAGGCCTGCTCCAGTTCCTCATCCTCTCCCTCCTTCAATGCGGCTTCCTCAATCTCCGCGATCTCATAGCGGATGAGGTCCGCTTCGCGCTCCCTTTCGCGCGCGTCCAGGCGCATGCTGTCCAGCTCCCTGCGGATGTCGGACATGGCGCGGAAGGCATCCGCTACCGCCGCCTTTTCCCGCGTCGCGTCCTCTCCCGCCACCGCATCGACAAGTGCATTCTGCGCGGAAGCGCTTAAGAGGGAGAGCTGGTCATTCTGTCCGTGAATATTGATGAGAAGGGAAGCAAGCTGCCGGAGCTGCTTTAAGGTCACGCTTTCCCCGGAAACCTTTGCGACACTGCGGTTTGGCAGGATCCTTCGCTGCAGAATCAGACAGCCGTCCTCCTCCACGGAAAGGTCCATTTCCCGAATGGCCTGAAGGACAGCCTCCTCCTCCACATGAAAGACCATTTCAATCAGGGCTTCCTTCGCGCCGTCCCGGATGACGGACGAATCCGCCTTTTCCCCGAGCGCCAGATTCACGGAGCCGATCAGGACGGATTTTCCCGCGCCCGTTTCGCCGGTCAGAATATTCAGGCCGTCCGTGAACTCCATCTCCAGAGAATCAATCAGCGCCAGATTTTTGATCGTGAGTGACTGCAGCATAATCCTCTTTTATTCCATTCTCTGCCGGATGGCCCTTGCCGCGGACTCCGGTGTCGCCGTGATCCGCACCGCCACAAAGATGGTATCGTCTCCGGCCACGCAGCCCGCCACCTGATCCAGCTTCAGCCGGTCGATCACGGCGGCGATCGCCATCGCCATCCCGGAGCGCGTCCGGATCACCACCAGGCCGCCTGCCGATTCCATCGAAAGAAGGGCATTCTGAAAGACGCTGAGATCGTTTTCCGGCGAGTCTCCTTCCGGTGCCGCCGGCATGGCGTAACGTCTGTTGCCGCGGCTGTCGGAAATCTTGATCAGCTTCAAGGCCTTGATGTCTCTTGACACGGTTGCCTGTGTCACATCAAAGCCCTCCGCGTTTAACCGGTCCACCAGCGCCGACTGTGTTCCGATTGCGTACTGTGTAATCAGCTCCCTGATTTTATCCCTGCGTTTTTCCGTCATCGGCAGATTCCTCAGTTCATTTTTTTGTGCAGCACATCCACAAAGCTGTCGTCATGCAGCCGGATCAGGGCGGTCTCCCGCTCCGCGCGGCTGATGAGAATCTCGCTTCCGGGCATGATCTGTGCCACGTTCTCCGCGTCAAAGCTGACGGCGGCCATGGTTTTGATATCGTCATGCGTCTGGTCCACGACAATCCGCAGCCGGTCCTCCGACGAAAGAACGATACTCCGGTTCATCAGCTTGAGCGGCGCGATCGGTGTCATGAGCATGAGATCCGCATCCGGCTCCACCACCGGTCCGCCCACGGACATGTTGTAGCCCGTGGAGCCCGTCGGCGTGCAGACGATCAGACCGTCCGCATCATAGGTGCAAAGATATAAATCATTGATATACACCTGCAGGCGGATCAGGTGGATGGCGCCGAAGCGGGCAATGACAATATCATTGAGCGCGTAATTCAATACCGATTCATTGCCCCTGGCGTCGCGTACCGCACCCTGCAGCATCATACGGTATTCAATGTTGTATTCATCGTTTAAGAGACGCGTCAGGGCTTCCGTTGCGCCGGACAGCTCCACCTCCGTCAGATACCCAACCGTGCCGAGATTGATGCCGATGAGCGGAATCCCCTTTGCGGTGGCGTAGGCCGAGGCCTGCAAAAGAGAACCGTCCCCGCCGAGGACAATGCAGCATTCCGTATGCGCGGGGATCGCCTTCAGTCTTCCCAGGCGGACCATCTTACATTCCGCGCCGTGCCCGAGCAGCCAGGTGCGGATGCGGTCGGCCTCCTGCAGCTTCGGGTCCTTCTTGTCATTGACGATCAGATAAAAACGTTTCATCTCCTACCGCGCAAGCGTATGCGCCTCCTCCACACAGGATGTGATTTCCGCTTCGGAAAACGCGCATCCCGCCTCTTGCCCTTTCGTTAACAGCAGCAGATATTCGATATTCCCTTCCGGCCCCCTGATCGGGGACCAGTCAAGGGCCTCCGCAAAAAAGCCGTTCTCCCTCGCATATCCCGTGACCCGCTGCAGCACCTCCGCATGGACCTTCTTATCCCGGACCACGCCTTTCTTCCCGACCTGTTCCCGTCCCGCCTCAAACTGCGGCTTTACCAGACAGACCATCCTCGCCTCATCCTTCAGCAGCGGGAATGCTGCCGGCAGAATCAGCGAAAGGGAAATGAAGGATACGTCCGCGCAGGCAAAATCAAACGCCTCCGGAAAATCCTCCGGTCGTACATGACGGAAATTGGTCTTTTCCATGCAGACGACGCGCGCATCATTCCGCAGCTTATAATGCAGCTGTCCGTAACCGGAATCCACCGCATAAACCTTGGCCGCCCCCTCCTGCAGGAGCAGATCCGTGAAGCCGCCGGTCGATGCGCCGATATCAAGGCAGACAAGCCCCTTCACATCCGGTTGCCACCGGGTCAGGGCCTTCTGCAGCTTGAGCGCGCCGCGGCTGACATAAGGAAGCGGCACGCCACGGACCTCCAGCGTCCTGATTTTTTCCGGATCAAAGGAGGTTCCCGCCTTGTCCTCGCGCACGCCGTTGACAAACACGAGACCCTCCAGGATCATCGTCTTTGCCTGCTCCCGGGAAGGGGCTTTGCCCTGCTCCGTCAGCAGCACATCCAGCCGGACCCGGCTCATGCCCGCGGGGCTCCGCCGGACCCGGGAAGCGTTTCCCACGCATCCGTCACGGCCTTTGTGATGCTTTCCGCATCCAGCAGGGTATCAAGCTTCAGCTCGTCCGGGCTTCCGTGCGGAAGGAACCTGTCCGGCAGCGCAATGATTTTCACGGCGGGTGCATGGTCGGACCGCTCCTTCAAATACGCGGCCACCTGCTCGCCGAAGCCGCCGGTTTTCACGTTTTCCTCCATCGTCACGATGAGACGGTGGGATTCGGCGGCCTTTTGCAGAACCTCCGTATCAAAGGGCTTGACAAAGCGCGCGTTGCAAAGGCTGCAGGAAAGGCCCTTCGCCTTCAGGGACGCACGCACCTTCTCCGCCGTCCGGACCATGCTTCCGACGGCGAGGAGGAAAATCCCGGATTCTTCAAACAGCGTCTCCGCCTTTCCGTACACGACCGGCGCCCGGAATTCCGCCAGTCCGTCATAGGCTTCGCCGCGCGGATAACGTACCGCGACGGGCCTGCCCGCGGCCACCGCGTATTTCATCATGTCGGAAAGCTCCCACTTGTTTTTCGGCGCAAGCACCTGCAGGCCGGGGATCGTGGTCAGATAGGAAAGATCAAAAATGCCCTGGTGCGTTTCGCCGTCCGCCCCCACAATGCCGGCACGGTCTATCGCAAAGACCACCGACAGATTCTGCAGGCAGACATCCTCCATCACCTGGTCATAGGCACGCTGCAAAAAGGTCGAATACACCGCAAGCACGGGCTTGTAGCCGCCGATCGCAAGGCCCGCGGCAAAGGTCACGGCATGCTGCTCCGCAATCCCGACATCAAAGAAGCGGTCGGGGAAACGGTTGCGGAATCGCTTTAATCCCGTGCCCTCCGCCATGGCCGCCGTGATCGCGCAGATTTTTTCGTCGCGCTCCCCGAGCTTGCACATGACCGTGGAAAAAATATCCTGATAGGCCGGTTTTTTGCGCCTGAGCGGTACGCCGTTTTCGATATGATACGGATCCGGTCCGTGGAAGCGGGCGGGATGATGCTCCGCCGGCGGATATCCCTTTCCCTTCCCGGTCTGCACATGCAGCACGACGGCCTTCGGCACCTTCTTCGCCTCGGAAATCATTCGCGTCAGCGCACCGATGTCATGACCGTCCACGGGACCGAGATAGGTGATCCCGATGTTTTCAAAGAACATCCCGGGAACAAAGAGCTGCTTGAAGGAGTTTTTTGCGCGCCGGATGCCGGTAATCACTTTCTTTCTCCGGTCGCCCCGGTTCAGCGATTCATAGATATCCGCCTTGAGATCCAGATAGCGCTGCGCCGTGCGGATGCCGTCCAAATATCTGCTGACGCCGCCGACCGGCTTGCTGATGGACATATTGTTGTCGTTCAGGATGATGATAAAGTTGGTATTGAGCTTCGCGGCGTTGTTGAGCGCCTCGTACGCCTCGCCGCCGGACAGCGCACCGTCCCCGAGCACGACGACGATCGTCTCGCTGCCTCCGGAAAGGAGCCTGGCATTCACCATACCGAGCGCGGCGGAGGCCGCATTGGAGGCGTGTCCCGTCTCAAACACATCCGTTTCGGATTCCGATTTTTTGGGAAAGCCGCTGATGCCGCCCTTTTGTCTGAGCCTGTCAAAGCCGTCCTTGCGGCCCGTCAGAATCTTATGCGTATAACACTGATGACCGACATCCCAGAGCAGCTTGTCCGCGGGAAAATCCAGGACGCGGTGCAGCGCGATCGTCAGCTCCACAACGCCTAAGTTGGAGGCCAGATGACCGCCGGTTTTGCTCAGATGCGTAATCAGGAAAGAGCGGATCTCCTCCGCAAGCGCATCCAGCTCCTCTTCGGGAATGTTCCGGATATCTCCGGTGTTGTTGATCTTATCTAAGAGCATGACCGTTCCTTTTCGCCTTAATTCATGCGTTCCGCAAGCTGTCTGGTCAGATGAACAATCAGATCATCCTCCCTTGCGCCGACGGCCGAAAGATCCGCAATCGATTCCTCCGTCAGCCGGAGAAGATCCTCGCGCGCCCGCGCCATCCCGTACACGGAGACATGGGTCAGCTTTTGCTCCCGGGCATCCTTCCCCGGGGTCTTTCCGAGGGTTTTCCCCTCCCCGGTGACATCCAGGATATCATCCCGGATCTGAAAGGCGCGGCCGATGCGGGAGCCGATGCGCTCCATCATATCGACGGCCTCCACGCCTGCCCCCGCGAGGATGGCGCCGCACATGAGGGACGCCTCAAACAGCGCCGCCGTTTTATTCTCCTGAATGAAATACAGGGTCTCCTCCCGGTCGGCAATGAGCTTCCCCTCCGATGCGACATCCAGCGCCTGTCCTCCCACCATGCCGCGGATGCCGGCCTTTGTGGAGAGCACGCGCAGCGCCAGCACCAGGCGCACAAAATCATTCGGATCGTGACAGGCCTCCGAGGCCAGCAGCGCCGTCTCGTAGGCGCGGTTCAACAGACCGTCCCCCGCCAGGATGGCAAAGGCCTCCCCGTAAACCACATGGCAGGTTTTTTTGCCGCGGCGCATCGTGTCGTTGTCCATTGCGGGAAGATCGTCATGGATCAGGGAATAGGTATGAATCATTTCGATGGCGGCCAGGAAGGGCTGCAGCATCTCTTCGTTCCTGCCGCCAAACAGGTCAAAGGACAGCTGCATGAACAGCGGGCGGATCCGCTTTCCGCCGCTCATCAGCGAATAGTTCATCGCCTCCGCCACGATCAGCGGCATACGGATGTCCTCCTCCGAGGGCATCGTATCCGCGATCCCCTCCTCCGGCGGCAGAAAACGCTGCAGCACCTGCTCGATCCGCTTTGTCAGGCGCTCCTGTTCCCGTAAAAAACGATCCGTGTCAGACAAAGTCTTCCGTCTCCCCCTCTTCCGTCAGCTTCTGTACCTTCTTTTCGATCTTATCGATGGCTTCGTCGCAGTAACGAACCAGCTCCATCCCCTTCTGAAACTCCTGAAACGCGTCCTCCAGAGAGATGTCCTCATCCTCCAGCTGTTCGATCGTCAGGTCGATTTTCTCAAAGGCCTCCTCAATGGAAAGCTTTTCCTGTTTTGCCGCCATAAACACTCACCCCTTCCCGGCCGTAAACCGGTGCCCCGAAACATCCTTTACCACCGCGTCCGCTCTTCCGTCCGCAAAATAAATCCGGAGTTCGTCTTCTTTTTTCAGCGACCCTGCCTCCGTCACCCGTTTTCCGTCCGCTCCGGTAACATAACCGTAGCCGGCCTTCAGACGCGTGAGCGGGCTTCTGCCGTTCAGTTTTTCCGCCGCAATCGCCAGGCGCTGTCTGTTTTCGTTCAGTCTTGCCTGCATGCTGCCGGAAAGAACTCTTCTGCTTTCCGGAATGCGCTGCCTTGTCCGTGACAGGATCATGCGCATACGCTCCGTGAGAATTTCTTCGCAGCGCAGCTGCCGCATTTTCAGGTCGCGGATCCGCGCCTCCGGGCTGCGGTGGGTCAGCCGCTCTTTTTGAAGCTCCAGCCTGCTTCTTGCGTCCGAAAGGCGTCCGGCCATCAGGGAATACAGCGCGTCCCGGGCCGTCATGAGTTCCTCCCGGAAGGAGGCATATTCGAACACCGTCAGCTCCGCCGCGGCGGAGGGCGTCGGTGCCCTGAGATCCGCCACGAAATCCGTGATCGTAAAATCCGTCTCATGTCCGACGGCGGAGACAACGGGAACGCCGCAGTCAAACACCGCGCGGGCAAGCGCTTCGTCATTGAAGGCCCAGAGGTCCTCCATGGAGCCGCCGCCCCGCCCGAGGATGATGACATCCACGCCGTGCGCCTCCAGCATCCGCAATCCCTTAATCAGACTCTGCGGTGCCCCTTCCCCCTGCACAAGGGAGGGATACAGCACAATCTGCAGATAGGGATTGCGACGTGTTGCGATCTGGATAATATCCCTGACGGCGGCACCCGTCGCCGCCGTCACAATCCCGAGCCTGCGAATGTATCGCGGCAGGGGACGTTTGTATTCTTCCGAAAAAAGGCCCTCTTCCTCTAACTGCGCCTTCAGCTTCAGAAAACGCTCGTAAAGCTCTCCGGCGCCCTCCTGCTCGATGCCGTACGCGTAAAACTGGTATCTGCCGCCCTGCGGCCAGACATCCACGCGTCCCGTCACGCGGACCTTTGCGCCGTTTTCCAGACGGAAGGAAAGACCCATCCTGTCCTGCGCAAACATGACGCAGGACAACTGTCCGTCCCTGTCCTTCAGTGTGAAATAGATATGTCCGCTGGCATGGTAGGTGCAGTTACTGACCTCCCCCTTTACGGTCAGCGTCCGGAGCAGTGCATCGCGTCGTAACAGATCACGGATATAACGGTTGACCTGTGATACGGTGAAGATCTCAGCCATGGGATCACCCGACAAAGCGTGCCAGTACGCCGTTCACAAAAGAGGAGGCATCCTCCGGTCCGTAGGTCTTGGCCAGCTCCACCGCCTCGTTGATGGCGACCGCATCCGGGATCTGATCGTCATATCGGATTTCATAAACCGCAAGACGGAGAATCGTCAGCTCCGCCTTCCCCATCCGGTCCGTCACCCAGCCTGTCGTCTTTTCATTGATTTCGGTATCGATTTCTTCCAGACGGGAACAGATCTCCTCATAACGCGTCTGCACATAGATGCGTTCCGAAGGAGACATTTCCTGCTGCTCCTCGTCCTCCAGATAGAGTTCCGCCTGCGCCGGGAGCTCTGTTTCCGGAAAAAAATCGGCACGGAACAGGAGCCGGAAAAGCTGTTCCCTGAGCTCGTGTCTGGTCATGCGTCCTGCATGGCAATGCCTGCAACGGAGACATTGACATCCGTGACGCTGAGATCCGTCATGTTGTTGACGCTCATGCCCACCTTATCCTGGACTTCCTTGCAGACCACGGGAATATTGTAGCCATATCCCATCACAAGGGAAAGATCGATGACGGCCTTCCGGCCGCTCAAAGCCACCCGGACGCCCTTTCCCAGCGCATTTTTTCCCACGCGGCTTAAGTCTTCGCGCGAGAGGTTGCCCTGGACGGCACTGACGCCTTCCACATCCAGTGCGGCCATTCCGGCAATCCTTGCGATGACATCCGTTGCGATTCTCACATTTCCGAGTCGATCAGCCATAAAGCGCGTCCCCCTTTTGACGTATGAATGATTCAGAGCAGGCTCCCCGTTCAAATATGTCATATCCTTCCGAGGGTGCTGAACAAGTTACATTATACTACAAAATATGCGTTTATGCACGCAATACCCGCGGCAGCACGACGGCCGCGTCCCCGCTTAATTCCTGCGGAATTCGGAGAGCTGAAGGCCCGGATTCCGCTCCGCGGTCATCTGCACGCTCCATTCGTTCACAAAGAGTAGCAAGGGTTTTCCGCCGAGATCGGTGACCTTTTTCATGTCACTGGTTCCCGTGAGCTTCGACATGTCGGTATCCGCGGAATCCACCCAGCGGACATGGGCATAGGGCAAAGGCTCCAGGATAATTTCCACATTGTATTCGTTTTCCAGACGGAATTTCAGCACGTCGAACTGCAGCACGCCCACCACGCCGACGATGATTTCCTCCAGCCCCGCATCCAGCTCCCGGAAGATCTGGATGGCGCCCTCCTGTGCGATCTGCGTTACTCCCTTCACGAACTGCTTGCGCTTCATGGTGTCCACCTGCCTGACACGCGCAAAATGCTCCGGCGCGAAGGTGGGGATGCCCTCATAACGCACCTGCATGGAGGGCGCACAGATCGTATCCCCGATGGCAAAGAGGCCGGGGTCAAATACGCCGATAATATCGCCGGCATAGGCTTCCGTCAGGATCTTTCTTTCATCCGCCATCAGCTGCTGCGGCTGGGACAGGCGCATGGTGCGGCCGCTTGAAACATGTCTGACCTCCTCCTCCGCGTCAAAGCGGCCGGAGCAGACACGCAGAAAGGCCACGCGGTCCCGGTGCGCCTTGTTCATATTGGCCTGGATCTTGAAGACAAAGGCGCTGAAGTCATTCTCCAGGGGGTCAATCACCTCTCCCTCCGAGGTTCTGCCGGACGGGGGAAGCGCCATTTCCAGAAAGGCATTCAAAAAAATCCCGACGCCGAAATTCTGCAGGGCGCTCCCGAAAAAGACGGGGGTCAGCACCCCGGCACGGACCGCATCCAGATCAAAGGCGGCGCCCGCACCGTCCAGAAGCTCCTTTTCCTCCAGAAAATGCGACAGGGCCTCCTCGCCGATCACGTCCCTTGTCCCTTCGTCGGAAAGCTTCAGTCTGGTCTCCACGCCCTCCTTTGTGCCCTTTAAGGTTTCGGAATACATCACGATTTCTTCCGTATCCCTGTCAAAGATCCCCTTAAAGTCTTTTCCGGAGCCGATCGGAATATTCACGGGACAGGTTTCGATCCCGAGATGGTTTTCAATATCCTCCATCAGCGCAAAGGTGTCCAGGGCATCGCGGTCCATTTTGTTGATAAAGGTGAAAATGGGAATATGCCGCATGGTACAGACCTTAAAGAGCTTTTTCGTCTGCGCCTCCACGCCCTTGGACGCGTCAATCACCATCACGGCACAGTCCGCCGCCATCAGCGTCCGGTACGTGTCCTCCGAAAAGTCCTGATGCCCCGGGGTGTCTAAAATATTGACGGTATGGTCATGATACGAAAACTGCAGGGCGGAGCTGGTCACGGAAATACCGCGCTGCTTTTCGATCTCCATCCAGTCACTGACCGCATGTCTGGCCGTGGCCTTTCCCTTGACGCTGCCGGCCAGGTTGATCGCGCCGCCGTACAGCAGGAATTTTTCCGTCAGTGTGGTTTTCCCGGCATCCGGATGCGAAATAATCGCAAAGGTCCGTCTTTTTTTGATTTCCTCTTGTATCCGCTGATCCTTCATCTGTGGTTTGCCCCCTGTTTTGACCTGTGCAATTTCCTATGATAATATATAAACATGGTTTTTTCCAGTCTGGTATTTACATTTTTCTTTTTGCCGGCCGTCCTTGTGCTGTATTATCTGGCGAGGGGGCCGCTTTCGCGTCTCCGCAATTACATCCTGCTTTTCGCAAGCCTGGTGTTTTACGGATACGGGGAGCCTTATTTCGTCTTTGTGATGATCGGCTCCATCGCGATTAATTATTTTCTGGCGCTCGGTATAGACAGATCTTCAGAGACGGGTTCCGGCAAAAAGGCGTTGATGACCCTTGCTGTCATCGCCAATATCGGCCTGTTGTTTGTGTTCAAATATCTGTCCTTTATCTCCGTCAACATCAACCGTCTGACGGGGACCACAAAGGTCTTTGAGATTGCCCTCCCGATCGGCATCTCCTTTTTCACCTTCCAGGCGCTGTCCTATGTGATCGATGTTTACCGGGGGGATACGCCGGTACAGAAAAACCCGCTGTATCTGGCGCTCTATATTTCCTTTTTCCCGCAACTGATTGCGGGGCCCATCGTTCGTTACAAAACCGTGGAGGAACAGATCGCGAACCGCAGGGTGACCCCCGCCATGTTTGCGAAGGGGGCGCAGCGTTTCTTTATCGGCTTTTCCAAAAAGGTGATCCTTGCCAATAACCTCGCCGTCATCACGGCGGAAATCTTCAAGCTGTCCAACGGGCGCGGCGCGACAAACTTTGCGGAATTGTGGCTGGGAGCGATCTGCTATTCCCTGCAGATTTATTATGATTTTTCCGGTTATTCCGATATGGCGATCGGACTGGGCCGGCTCTTCGGCTTCCGTTTCGAGGAGAACTTCAAATACCCCTATATTTCCGCAAGCGCCACGGAATTCTGGCGCCGCTGGCATATCTCCCTCGGCACCTGGTTCCGGGATTATGTTTACATTCCGCTCGGCGGCTCCAGAACCGGAAAGGGCAGGCAGGTCTTGAACCTTTTCGTCGTATGGTCGCTGACCGGCATCTGGCACGGCGCCAACTGGACCTTCCTGGTCTGGGGCTTATGGTATTTCTTTCTTCTTCTGATCGAACGCTTCCTTATCCAACCGGACCGTCGGGCCCTGGTCATTCGTGTGATCTGGCGGATTCTGACGCTGTTCTTTGTCATGTGCGGATGGGTGATGTTCAATTCCGAATCGGTCGGTACGGGAATGAATTACCTGCGCGGGCTCTTCGGCTTCTATCAGGCGACCAACGCTTCCCTGACGCCCTTTTTCTTGGAGTTTCATCTGCGTCAGTACGGCTTCTTCATTCTGGCGGCGCTGTTTTTTACGACACCGCTCGTGTCGATCCTTGGCAAAAAGCTTTCGGGGAACAGGATGACCGCCTACGGCAAGGCGGTTCTGGCCCCTCTTGTCTACGGCTTCCTCTTCCTGTGGTCGGTGTCCTATCTGCTGGAGGGGATGCACAATCCGTTTATCTACTTTAACTTTTAGCGGGGAGGAATCAGAAGATGATGAAAGGACCGAAGCGAATACAAATCTATCTGCAAATTACCGTCTTTCTGCTGCTGGTCGTGGTGCTCGGCGCCATCACGGCGTTCCGTTACGCGGATTACAAAATCAACGAGCGTGAGGGCGAATATAATAATGATATCGCCGCCTTCGAGGAAAGCGAGCAGGTGGAGGCGGAAATCGCCACAACCTTCTTCGGAAAACAGCAAATGCTGGAGCTGAACGGGGAAGTCCGCAACGAGCTCGGCCAGTACATGATGAACAATATCTACAAGCTGAACAACGGTCATCTGACGGAAATCGTCGCCAGACAGTCGGACGAAACCCTGTCCATGCTTGCAGACTATGTGTCCTATGTGAAGCGGTTTCTGGACGGGCAGGGAATCCCGATGATCTGCATCATAACGCCCTTTTCCATCGGCAAGTACGACCCGCAGCTGCCGCCGGGCGTGGAGGACTTCTGCAACGACAATGCCGACCGCTTTACCGCGTACGTACGGGAACGCGGCGTGGAGGTGCTCGATCTCAGGGATACGATGCACGAGGACGGCATTGATCATTATGACATGTTCTACCGCACGGATCATCACTGGAACACGAACTGCGGATTTTATTGCTACCAGAAGCTGGAGCCCTGGCTGGCCTCCCATCTGGACTGTGAAATGGATCCGCGGATCAGCGATCTGAACAACTACGAAATCCGCACCTGGCCGGAGTGGCATATGGGCTCCTATGCCCAGATGACCAGTCTTGATTTTGCGGGCGGCGCGGATGATTTTTCCGTCTTTGTGCCGAAATTCGATACAATGATCCATGAGGCCGGCATCGATGTGCCGGGCCGCCTGGAGGAGGCCTTTTATCACTTTGATGCCCTGGATGTGAAGGATTACACCTCCCGTCTGACCTATGACAATGTCCTGGGCGGCGGCGATCTTTACGGAAAAACCTGTTTCAATCATCTTGCCAATAATGAGATCGATGTGCTGCTGATCAGCAACTCCTTTTACCGGGCGCTGTATCCCTATCTCCTGATGCAGTTCCGCTCGGTGCGCTATATGCACACGGCCCTTGTTCCCGATATCACGCCGGATATCATGTCGCAGTACGATGTCGTGATCATGCTGTATGAGCCGCGCCTGCTCTGGGAGAACGGCCCCTTCAATTACCGGTATTTTGAATGAAGCTACGGAATAAAAAAAGCCCCCGCCGCGGCGGGGGCTTTCTTGTTTCTTCCGGATCAGTTCTGTGCCACGTCCTTCATGGAGAAGGAAATCCTTCCCATCCGGTCCTTGCCGAGGCAGACGACGCGGACCTTGTCGCCCAGGGTCAGCACATCCTCCACGCGGTCGATCCGGCCCTTGGAGATCTTACTGATGTGCACCATCCCCTCCTTGCCGGGCGCGAATTCGATGAAGGCACCGAACTCCTTGATGCTGACGACCTTGCCGTCGAGGACCTGTCCCTTCTCGAACTCCGTCACGATGATCTTGATCATCTCGATCGCCTTGCCGATCGCTTCCTTGTCCTGACCGGCCACGGAGACGCTGCCGTCGTCCTCAATATCAATCTGTACGCCGGTGCGGGCAATGATCTCGTTGATCGTCTTGCCGCGCTGGCCGACGACATCACCGATCTTCTCCGGATCAATCTGCAGGAATTCGATCTTCGGCGCGTAAGGAGATACCTCATCACGCGGCTTTGCGATCGCGGGTACCAGCACATTGTCAATGATGTGCGTGCGCGCTTCCTTGCACTGACGGATTGCCTGCTCCACGATCGGCCGGGTCAGTCCGTGAATCTTGATGTCCATCTGGATGGCGGTGATACCGTCATGGGTACCGGCCACCTTGAAATCCATATCACCGAAGAAATCCTCCAGTCCCTGGATGTCCGTCAGGACGATGTAATCATCATCCGTGTCCCCCGTCACCAGACCGCAGCTGATGCCGGCGACATGCTTTTTGATCGGGACGCCCGCCGCCATCAGGGACAGCGTGGAGGCGCAGACCGAAGCCTGGGAGGTGGAGCCGTTGCTCTCAAAGGTTTCCGATACGCAGCGGATTGCATAGGGGAATTCGCTCTCCGGCGGAAGCACCGGCAGAAGCGCCGTCTCCGCCAGCGCGCCGTGACCGATTTCACGGCGTCCGGGGCCTCTGGAGATACGGGTCTCGCCCACGGAATAGGACGGGAAATTGTACTGATGCAGATAGCGCTTGTTCGGCGCATAGACGTTCAGGCCATCCACCTTCTGCATGTCGGAAAGCGGTGCCAGGGTGCAGATATCGCAGATCTGCGTCTGTCCGCGGGTAAACATGCCGGCACCGTGCACGCGCGGAACGGTATCTACTTCCGCTGCCAGCGGACGGATCTCGTTCATCTTTCTGCCGTCCGGGCGCTTGCCGTCCTTTAAGATCATCTTGCGGACGGTCTTCTTTTCGTACTGGTAGATCGCCTTGTCCACCAGCGGCAGCCACTCTTCCTTTTCCGCCAGCGCCGCATTCACCTTTTCCGTCAGCGCCGCGATGTTCTTATCACGCACTTCCTTTTCATCCGCAAAGACGGCGGTTTCCATCTCGGATTCCGGAATGATGCGGTGAATCTCATCCACCAGCTCCTGCGGGGGCAGGCAGCTTGTGTATTCGTGCTTCGGCTTGCCGACCTCCGCCACGATCCCGTTGATGAATTCGATCACCTTTTTGTTGGTCTCATGGGCCAGGTAGATGGCCTCCAGCATCTTGTCCTCCGGTACTTCATTGGCGCCCGCCTCGATCATGATGACCTTCTCGCCGACAGAGGCGACCGTCAGGCGCAGATCTCCGTTTGTCCAGAGCTCCTGTCCCGGGTTCACCACAAATTCCCCGTTCTCCATGCCGATCTGTGTCATCGCACAGGGGCCGGCAAAGGGGATGTCGGAGATGGATGCTGCGATGGAGGAACCGATCATGGCGACCAGCTCCGGTCTGCAGGCGGGATCCACCGCGAGCACGATATCATCGATCGAAACATCGTTGCGATAGTCCTTCGGGAAGAGCGGACGCATCGGACGGTCGATCACACGGCTCGTCAGAACCGCGTTCTCCGAGGGACGTCCCTCTCTTTTGTTGAATCCGCCCGGGAATTTGCCCACGGCGTAAAACTTTTCCTCATACTCCACGGACAGCGGGAAAAAGTCAATTCCGTCCCGCGGCTTCTTGGAGGCGGTTGCCGTACAGATCACGGTTGTTACACCGTACTGCATGAAGGCGCAGCCGCTGGCCTGTTTGCCGACCTTGCCGATCTCCACACGGAGCGTGCGCCCCGCCAGTTCCATTTCATAGATTTTGTGCATTTTTCTCTCTTCCTTTCCCTTCTTCTTCTTACTTTCTCAATCCTAACTCCGCGATCAGCTTACGGTATCCCTCGATATCCTTGTCTCTCAGATACGCGAGCAGACTCCTGCGGCGTCCGACCATCTTTAAGAGGCCGCGTCTGGAATGATGATCCTTGGGATGTGTGTTGAGATGCTCGTTGAGTTCCTTGATGCGCTCCGTAAGAATCGCGATCTGGACTTCCGGGGATCCGGTGTCGCCGTCCTTACGGGCAAACTTACCGATGACTTCCGTTTTCTTGTCTTTTGAGATCATAAAAAAACCTCCTTTTCAGATCTCTGCGGCACATGCGGTATTCTACATGCCGCGCAACTGAAGGCCCTTACGAAGAACGCGGCTGGAGGTGCCTGCGACCGCGTAAAGGTCTTTTCATAAAAAACGGGAGAACCAAACGCTCCCGTCAACAACTTTTAGATTCTATCATGATTTTCCTGCATTGTAAAGGAGAAATCCTGCCTTCCCCGCGCAATGTCCGACTGCAGCTGCGCCTTCAATGCGTCAAGGGAGGCAAAGCGCTGTTCCGGCCTGAGGAAGGAGATCAGCTCCACCACCGCCCGCTTTCCGTAAAGGTCTCCCTCGTAATCATAGAGATAGGATTCCGCGCCGGCCTTCTCTCCTGCCCCCACCGTCGGTTTGACGCCGATATTGGTCAGGGCACGGTAGGTGTTTTCCTCCACATGCACCAGGGAACGGTACACGCCGAAGGGCGGCAGAAGCTTGTCCGCAGGCGGCCGCAGATTGATCGTCGGAAAGCCGAGGGTGTGACCTAAATGCCGTCCGTGGATCACGCTTCCTTCGAGGCGGTAGGGTGTGCCGAGCATGGCAGCCGCTTCTTCCATCCGGGAGGAAAGAACGGCCTCGCGGATTCTGGAGGAGCTGATCTCCTCCCCCCGGTACCTGATTTTTTCCACCAGCTCCGTCTCATAGCCGTATGTCTTTGCCAGCAGATTCAGCAGCGTGAAATCTCCCGCGCCGTGACGTCCGAAGGACAGATCCTCTCCCGCGACGATCCGCTTCGCCCGCAGTCTTTCATGCAGGATTTCCTTCAAGAAGGCTTCCGGCGGCGTGGATGCGGTTTCTTTGTTCAGGGGAAACTCGATCAGCACGTCGATGCCCATCGTACGGAAGACCTCGCGTTTTTCCTCTCGGGTGAACAGCGAAGGAAGGGCCTCTCCCGAGAAAAACACGGCCGGGGAGGGATCAAAGGTAAACACCACCTTTGTCAGTTCCTTTGCCGTATCGGAAAGCTTGCGGAGCAGGAACTGATGCCCGAGGTGCATCCCGTCGAACTTGCCGATGGCGACGGCGGAGGGTTTTTCAAGCTGAAATTGTGTACTGTTGCAAATGAGTTCCATTCGTCTTTACCCGTTTCCGCCGCCGAAAAAGTATTCCGTCACGAAGCATTCCTTTCTGGCATCATAGCGGTAAATCCCAAAAAAGCATCCCACGCTGTCATAGACACGGAAGCGTCCGCCGTCCGGAAAGGGAAGCTCCTCCGGCAGATCCTCCGGAACGGAAAGGGCCGGAAGCGGTAAGGCATTTCCGTTGATCAGTGCCTTCCGCGCCTGCTCCGATACCGTCACGCGCTCCAGATCCTTAAAGACCGCATCCGGCGGCAGAAGCTCCTGCTCCAGACGCTGCTCCGAGAAGAGTTCCTCCACCCTTGCAAGCGTCAGCGCCCTGTCCAGCGTGAAATTTCCGACGCGCGTCCTTGTCAGATGCGCCATCGCGCCGCCGACATGTAGCGCCTCCCCGATGTCCGCGCAAAGCGTGCGGATATAGGTTCCTTTGGAGCAGCGCACCTCCATCGTGAACAGATGCTCTCTTTCCCATGCGGCGGTGTCCAGCAGGGAAATCGAATGAATCTGTACGCTGCGGCTTTTGCGCTCCACGGTGACGCCCTGTCTGGCCAGCGTATATAAACGCTTTCCGTCCACCTTGACGGCGGAATACATGGGCGGCGTCTGCTCATAGCTGCCCTGAAAGCGTTTCAGGCATTCCCGCAGCATCCCCGTGGAAAGAACGCTTTCCTCCCCGGCAGCCTGCGGGGAGGCGTCGCCTGTCACCGCCGTAAAGGGGGTCTCCTTCAGAACGGCTCCGCTCAGATCCTGCGTGTCCGTCTCCACCCCCAGCTGACAGACGGCAATGTATTCCTTTTCATGATCCGTCAGCAGCTCCGTCAGCTTTGTGGCTGTTCCGAGCGCGCAGACCAAAACGCCCGTCGCATCGGGATCCAGGGTGCCGGTATGACCGATCTTTTTTTGCTTCAGGATTCCGCGCAGCCTGGACACCACATCCTGTGAAGTCCAGCCGGCTTCTTTATGAATATTGAGCAGTCCGTTCAGCATAGGTTTCCAGATCATAGATCTCTTCCTTCATCGGTGCCCTGTTCAGACCAAACGGTATCGGCTCCTTTTCGGAAAGGGTATAACTGTTTTCCGAAAAAACACCGTCATTGCCCGCAAAAGGGAGATATACCTCCCGTGCGCCGATGAGCCCCTTCCCGAGGGAGGAGGAAAAGAAAAGATGCATGCCCTCCGTATCCAGCGTAAAAACAGGCGCGTTTTCCAGTGCGGAACGTATTTCGTCTGCGATCTCCGGATGCACGGACAGCACCGTATCGATGCCGGTATCACGGCGAAGCTCTGCCATCACCGCATCATACAAAGCCTGCCTGTCCTTTATGATCTGATCCGCTTCCACCGCTTCTCCGCTTACGGTATCAAGGTTCACGGCGGAATAGGAGATGCTGTCCGGCGCATGCGGCTCCTGAAGGATCCGGTCTGTCCGGACAAAGCTGACCATCGCTTCATCGGCGCGGTCGATCCGGAGATCCGACTCCTGCCGATACACGCCGCCTGCTTCCCCCGCGGGCGTCTCCATGTCATTCAGACGTTTGCGGATCTCACTTTCATCCCGGAAAAATGTTTCGGTCTTCTCGCTTTCCGCCGCCAGAACCTTTGTCAGGGACCCCGGCCCGTTCGGGGCAAGAAGCATGTCATAGGCAATTTCCGTCACGGTCCGCCAGCCCGTTTCGTCCTGTGTACGAAAAACAAGAAGGCTCCGTTCCACCGTCAAAGAGCGGCCCGCAGATATTTCGCGCGCGATTTCGGTCGTTACCTCCGGCGTTGCGTTTCCGGAGGCGCCAATGTCTGGCGTGTTTGCGCCGGCACCGGAGGGAATCCTGCGGATCGCATAAAGAATACCGGAGACCAGGATCGTAATACAGAGAATGGCGGAAAGAACCATGACAAAAACACGCTTCTTTTTGCTGCCGCCCTCTGTTTCCGGTTCCGGTCTGCGGAAATAAGATGCATAGGCTGCGTCTTCATATACGCTGTCTTCTTCGGAATACTGCATGAAACCGCCGGACGCGGGCGTTGCGGATGTCTCCTGTTGATAGAATCTGTCTTCCATACCGTAATTACTCCGGAAGCGTCTTCAGCAGCTCTTCCACATGCGGCAGCACGGCCTTCACGGCGTCTTTTGCACTGCCCTGATAAGAGCAGCCGGAGGCGCGGATATGGCCGCCGCCGGAAAAGGCTTCCGCAATTTTCGCCACATTGATGTGATCCGATTTGGACCGGAGGGAGATTTTGGCCCTGCCGTCCGCATCCCCGTGCGCAAGAAGGGAGCAGAGCACCCCCGTGGTCAGGTTCAGCTGGGAAACCGCGCCGTCCAGATCCTGAACGCAAAAGCCCTGCTCCTGCATTTCGGAATATTCGATATAAGATGTGATGCAGCGGCCGTCAAACTGCAGACTGCTTCTCGTAAGAAGGAACCCGAGCGCCTTGTTCTGCGAAAACCGCCGCTCCAGCTCCACATGCTCCACGAGATCACTCGCGGAAAAAGAAAACTCCATCAGTTTTGCGGCAAGCCGCATGGTCAGGGGCGTCGTACAGGAGTAATGAAACATGCCCGTGTCCGTCACGATCCCGGTGTAGATGGTCCTCGCGATATCGGTATCCATCCGCTCAAAATCCAGAACCTCACACATCATCTCGCAGACACTGGACGCACTCGTCCGGATGTAATTGATGTCGCCGCAGCCGGGGTTGGAAACATGGTGATCGATATTGATTCTGGTTTTCGCCTTGTCAAACAGCGCTTCCGCACCGCCCGTGCGGGTCTTTTCCACATCCAGCAGGAAGAAAAGATCATAGCGCTCCACATCGGTTTTGAAGTCATGCCGGACCACATCAATGTCCTTGATGATCTTCAGCTCCGGCGGCTCCTCCTCCAGGAACACATCCGTACGAACTGCGGGGTAATTCTTTTTCAGATACAGATACAGCCCCATGCAGCTGCCGATGCAGTCTCCGTCCGGAAGAATATGTCCGCTGATCCCGACGGTTTTGATCTCATCCGTAATCAGTTCATCAACCTTAAGCATCCGTTTCCTCTTCCGGCTCCCCCCGCGCAATGCGTGCGCGGTTGTCTTCCTCTATGACGGTATCAATCTTTTTGGAAATCTCGATGGCGTACGCGGCGGAATCATCCTCCAAAAAGGTCAGTTCCGGCGTGCGGCGCATGTTCAGCTTCTCAGCAATCACGGAGCGGATATAGCCGGAAGCATGCGCAAGGCCCTCCATGGTCCGCCGGCACTCTTCCTCCGCGCCCAATACGCTGATCCAGACCTTGCAGGTCTTTAGGTCCGGGGCAACCAGGACATTCGTCACGCTTGTGAGAGGCGCAATCCGCGGGTCCTTGGACTGACGGATCGCCTCCGCGATCACCCGCATCACTTCACCGTTGATGCGGTTGGACTTGATGCTGCCGCGTTTCATTCCCTGGGCACCTCAACCATCTCGTAGGCCTCGATCGTGTCGCCGACCTGCATCTCGTCGTAGCCGTCAAAGACCAGACCGCATTCGTATCCGTCCTTAACCTCCTTGACATCATCCTTGAAGCGCTTGAGGGACTTTAAGTCACCCTCAAACAGCTGCTCTTCCCCGCGACGGATGCGGACCTTGCAGCCGCGGCGGATCACGCCGTCCATGACAAAGCTGCCGGCGATATTGCCGATGGCGCTGGCCTTGAAGATCTGGCGGACCTCCGCGTGGCCGGTAACGCGTTCCTCGTAGATCGGCGCGAGCATGCCTTTCATGGCCGCTTCGATATCGTCAATCGCCTGGTAAATGACGCGGTAGAGCTTGATCTCCACGTTCTCCTGCTCCGCAAGGCTCTTCGCCTGCGCGTCCGGCTTGACATCGAAGCCGATGATGATGGCGTCTGAGGTGGCCGCCAGCGTGACATCGGATTCGCTGATCTGACCGACACCGGCATGCAGGACCTTGATGACCACCTC
>JAFSPF010000028.1 GCA_017443065.1 Lachnospiraceae bacterium | reverse complement strand
CCCGGGAAAGCCCCCATACAGGGCGAAGTACTGATGAAGCAGGAACAGTTATATCGCGATCTCGGCGTTACACCATTACTGGCATCGCTGGAGTCGTCAAAGTAGGGCGGATTCCATAGTTATGTGTTTCGGGAATCCAGGATAGAAAGAATAGAAAGAATAGAAAAACCGTCTCGCAGATTGATTTAAAACAGATCGAAATCTGCAGGAGTGTCGATATCCAGAAGCTCGCGTTTGTCAGGGACGAAGACGAACGCGGGCTTTTTGTCTTTGAGGAGGGTGCCGCCGCCGTGATCGCCCGTGAGGGAGAGGAGGGCGTCGAACATCGCGGCGGGGAAGATCACGGGATTGCCGGGGGTGATGCGGTCGTCACGGTATGCCAGCCGGCAGGGATGTGATGGCTCCGCCGCAAACTGCGCCAGCAGCCGGAGGATGCTCTCCGCCGTGAGGAAGGGCTGGTCCGCCGCGACGAACATGCAGCCGTCGAGTGCACCGTGGCAGGAGAGGAGATACGACAGTCCGTCGCGCACCGTGTCGCTTTGCAGCGGATGCGGGGCGCAGAGGGTATCGAAGCCGGCGTCCTGTGCGAGGCGCTCGACGCGGGGGGCTTCACAGACGACGACGATGTGCAGAGTTTCAGATAGCAAAGACTGTCGTACGTTGTCCAGAGTTGAAAGAATATGCGTGACCATCGGCTGCCTGTGTAACTCCGCCAGCAGCTTGTTCTCTTCCCCGAAACGTACGGACGCGCCGGAGGCCATGAGAACACATCCGACGCACGGTTCTTTTTTTTGTAAATGTTTTGTCATATACGCCCGGATGTCATCAGGGGGTTTTCTGCTTGATAAACCGTTCGAGTTCCCTGCTTAGTTCCGGAATGTTTTCTCTTACGGTATCCCAGATGATATGCATATCAACATGACTGTATCCATGAACAATTCTGTTTCTCATTCCATAAATGTTATTCCAGGGAATAGAGGAGATTCTTTGTTTTATTTCATCAGACAATTCGTTTTTTGCCAGTTCTCCGATTTGCATAATGTTGAAAATGCAAGCATCTGAAATCAGATCTGATCCGGCAAAGTCTTCATAAACCTTACACTCTTTGCTATGCAGAATGATTCTGTTTGCATGTGTTTGAATTTTCTTTAATACTTCAAGGTCTTTACTGTTCATAGATCAAAACCCCCGTTTTTTTTATTTCGCTTTCCATGGGAGAATCCTTTTGCAGATCTTGTGTGTCAATCAGATCCACGTTCCGGTCAACGGCTTCGCACACCTCCTCTAACAACCCAAAGAAATCCCATCCGTGAAGACCGCTGTCAACAAGAATATCGATATCGCTTTGGTTTGTCTGTTCATCCTTCGCAAAGGAACCAAATAAAATAGCACGGCGTGATCCTCTGTTTGCAAAAACAGGGCGTAATGCGGTGATGATATCCTCTTTGGTTTTTATGCTTTTTTTCATGAGTCCTCCCGTGGACAAGTATTAAAATGGTTTTATGCAGAGATTATATCATTTTTTTGTGAGCGGTTTTCCGAGGCGTTTGTACATGGTCTTCTTCACCGCACGGAAAATGTTCTCGTAGCCGGTGCAGCGGCAGAGGTGCCCGGCGAGGCGTCTGCGCAGTTCCTCGTCATCATAGAGTCTGCCGGATTCCAGGATCTCCACGGCGGTCATGAGAAAGCCCGGCGTGCAGAAGCCGCACTGTACGGCGGTTTCCTCCACAAAGGCCTGCTGGATGTCGGAAAGCGTCCCGTCTTCCTTTGTGAGACCTTCCAGCGTGCGGATGCTTCTGCCCTCCGCCCAGATCGCGAGATAGATGCAGGAGTTGAAGGCCTCGCCGTCGATGAGCACGTTACAGGCGCCGCATTCCCCAACCTCACAGCCTTTTTTGACGCTGGTGCAGTGAAAGTCATTGCGCAGCATGTCGGTGAGAGAGCTTCGGACATCCACCATCGCTTCGACCGCCTCCCCGTTGAGCGTAAACCGTACAAGCTTATATTGTGTCTGCTGTGATTTCATGCCCATTTTCCTCCCGCTCGTTTCACCGCTTCCGTCAGGGCGCGTGCGGTCAGCTCCTGCGCGATATGCTCGCGGAGGGCCTTTGAGGCGCGCCAGGAATCGCGCGGTTTGATGTCTTCAAGGATGGCCTTTGATACGGCGCGGACGGTTGCCTCCTTTAAGGCGGCACCCCTTGCTTTTTCCTCCGCGGAGGGCGCGCGCATTGGCACCGGCCCTGCCACACCGAAGGCGATGCGGCAGCGCTCGATTTTCTTCTTGTCCGCCGTCAGGCGCACATTGACAGAGCAGCCGAGCGTTGCGATTTCCATCGCATTGCGCATGCCGTACTTGAGATAACAGCCGTAAGTCTTTTCATAGCTTTCCTTCGGAATCAGCAGCGCCGTCTGGATCTCGCCCTCTTCGATGCGGATGTCCACCTTACCCGGGCCCAAGTAAAAGTCATGAATCGGAAGGAGGCGCGTGCCGTTTTTGCCGGTGAGCTCCACGACCGCCTCAAAGGCATGCAGGGTGGAAGCGGAATCCGCCGAGGTCACGCCGTTGCAGGTGTTGCCGCCGATCGTGCCGATCGCGCGGATCTGGGGGCTTCCCACCTGGTCCACCGCTTCGCCGAGTGTATTGCAGTGTTTGATGATCAGCGGATCGTTCGTGATATGCGAAAAGGAGGTCAGGGAACCGATGCGCAGGTTCTTTTCCTCATCCAGCGTCACGCCGCGCAGGGCGTCGATCCCGTAGATGGAGATCAGCTCCTTTCCCGCGCGCTTTCCCTCGCGCACCTGCACGAGGACGTCGGAGCCGCCCGCGATGATCTGCGCCTCCGGGTGCTGCAGGCGGAGCCTCACAGCATCCTCCACGCTTTCCGCTTCGTAAATGGTTTTGATGTCGTACATTTCGTATCCTCTTGTGTCAGGCAGAGCCTGTATCGTTTGCCACAGCTTAGCCGATCAGTCCCGCTTCCGTAAATGCCGCAAACATCCGGTGCGGATTCAGGGGCGCTTCGTTCATGGCCACCCCCGTCGCCTGCAGGATCGCGTTGCGCAGCGCCGGCGCACCGGAGCAGGTCGGCGGCTCCCCGAGCGACTTGGTGCCGTAAGGCGAGGTTGGCTCCGGGTTTTCGATGAAGAGCGCGTCGAGCCGCGGATGATCCGTAAAGGTCGAGAGCTTATAATCCAGCAGATTATTGTTCAGGGGCTTGCCGGTCTTTTCGTCAAAGAGGAGCTGTTCCGAAAGACCGAAGCCGATCGCCATGGACATGCCGCCGTGCACCTGCGCCTCCGCGAGCGCGGGGTTGATGACATTGCCGCAGTCATGCGCGTTGACCATGTTTAAGATCTTCACCTTGCAGAGCGCAAGGTCCACCTCCACCTCCGCGAAGGTGCAGCCGAAGGAATAGGCGTTGTTGCGGATGGTAAAGGTGGATTCCGCCGTGATATGCTCCGAGAGCACGGGGTCATACTGCACGGTCATGGCAAGTTCCTTCAGGGACATCAGAACCTTTTCATCCGACATACGCACGATCTCACCGTCGATGAGATCAAGCCCCGCCACGGTCTGGCGGGTCAGCCTTGCCGCATGCCCGAGAATCTTTTCCCGCAACAGGTCCGCGGTCTGGCGGATGGCAAAGCCCGCGACATAGGTTTCGCGGGAGGCGTAAGCGCCGAGGCCCGTCGGTGTCAGGTCCGTGTCCTGGCAGCTTTCCACATGCACGTCCCTGTAAGAGGCCAGGCCCACCGCCTCCGCCACCATCTGCGCAAAGGCCGTGTCCGCGCCCTGGCCGATCTCCGTTTCCCCGCACTGGAAGGTCACCGTGCCGTCGAGGTTGAGCTGCATGCGGTTGGCGCTCGTCTCCAGGGAGATCGGGTAGACCGCCGTGTTGTACCAGAAGGTGGCGCAGCCGATGCCGCGACGGATATTGCCCGTCTGCTTCGCATAGGCTTTGCGCTTTTTGGCGTAGCCGATTTTTTTCATCGCGGCCGTCATACACTGGCCGTAGCTGTCGAAGTAATTCACATTGCCGGAGAAATCGTCCGTGAAGCCGACCGGCATGAGATTCAGGCGGCGGAATTCCACCGGGTCCATCCCGAGGGCTTTCGCGCAGTCGTCCGCGTTGGCCTCATCCGCGAAGGAAGCCTGCGGCATGCCGTAGCCGCGCATGGCGCCGGCCGCGGGGCGGTTGGTGAAGACCGTGTAGCTGTCCAGCTCCATGTGATCGCAGGGGTAGTGCTGCGCAAAGGAGTTCATGCCCTTCATCGTGACGCCGTGTCCGTGGGAGGCATAGGCGCCCTGATCGGAAAAGACCTCCACCTTGCGGGCATGAAGTTTTCCGTCCTTTTTGAGCCAGGAGATGATGTGGAAGCGCATCGCGTGCCGCACGCGGTTGCTCACGAAGGTCTCTTCGCGGGAGGTATCGATGCGGACGCATCTGCCGCCGACCTCCGCGGAACACCAGGCGCAGAGCGGCTCATAGAGGATGTCCTGCTTATTGCCGAAGCCGCCGCCGATATAGGGCTTGATCACGCGGATATCGCCCCAGGGGCGGTCCAGGGCCTGTCCCACGATGCGCCGCACGATATGCGGGATCTGCGTGGAGGAGACCACCACCATGCGGCCGTTTTCCGCATAGGCGAAGCAGCCGTGGTTTTCGATGTGGCAGTGCTGCACCATCGGCGTCTCGTACCAGCCCTCCACTTTAATCAGACCTTTTTCTTTTATGGCTTTCCGGTAATCACCGATGCGCCGCTCCCCGTGTCCGAGGATGTTGTCCGGAAATGCTTCGTGCAGGACGGGCGCGCCTTCTTTCATCGCCTCCTGCGCGTCCAGCACAAAGGGGAGCTCTTCATAAGTCACCTTCAGCGCACGCACGCCCTGTACGGCGCTCACCTCATCCTTTGCGATGACGACGGCGATCTCATCCCCGTAGAGGCGCACATGGGTGTTGAGCATATGCCGGTCCGCGACGTCCCGGTGCGAGGGGTCCATGGACCAGGGATGTCCCGCGGTGGGGAAGGGCGGGTGTTTTTCCGCGTCAAAGCAGGTGAGGATTTTGACCACACCGGGGATCTTTTTTGCCGCGGCGGTATCGATCTTTTTCACGAAGCCGTGCGCAATGTCCGAATGCAGGATCTTTGCGTACAGCGCCCCCGGCGGCATCCGGTCCTCATAATACTTTGTGCGCCCCGTCACCTTGTCATAGGCATCGACGCGGAGCTCCGGCTTTCCGACTTTATGCTCTTTCTGTTTCAATGCGGCCTCCTTTGTCAGTCGATTTTGCGCAGTCCCTTTTCGTCCATTTTGTACAGGCCGCGCGGCGTGATGCGCAGCTCCGGGATCACCGGCAGGGCCAGGAAGGAGAGGGTCACGAAGGGATCCACATCCTGATGCACGCCCATTTCCAGCGCTTTTTTCTTCATCCGCTTCAGGTGTCTGTCCACGGATTCAAAGCCGGCATCACTCATCAGACCCATCACCGGCAGCGGCAGCGTGTCAAAGACCTTGCCGTTTGCGACCAGCGTAAAGCCGCCCTGTACGCGGTGCAGCTCGTTGACGGCGATGGCCATGTCCGCATCATTGTCACCGATCACGATGATGTTGTGCGAATCATGCGAGACGGTGGAGGCGATCGCGCCGCCCGTGATGCCGTAGCCCTTTGCGACGGCAACACCCAATTTGCTTAAGTTTTTGTGGCGTTCGATCGCCGCGATCTTGGAATAAACCTTGTCCGGCGTGAAGTTTTTGCATTTTTTCAGGGCAACCTCGATGTCTAAAGTTGTGATCTGCCCGTGGTTGATTGAAATCACATGGGTCTTGCTTTTAGTGATCGGCAGGACAAAGTCCTTTGCATGTACTTTATGAATGTTGACCGTGTGCTTCAGATGCGCGGGGCATTTGCGCACGGGGATTTTGCCGCGCTGCGGAATGCGTTCGCCCCGGAAATACACATCGGTGATGCGCACCTTTTTCAGATCGTCCATGATGACGAGATCCGCCTGACAGCCCGGGGAGATGGCACCCAAGTGTTTTAAGCCGTAGAGCTTTGCGGTGTTGATCGTGGCCATTTTGATCGCCTCGACGGGCGGGATGCCCAGCTCGATCGCGCGGCGCACGTTGTAGGAGATATGCCCCTCTCGCAGGATGTCCTCGATATGCTTGTCATCCGTGCAGAAGGAGAAGTGTTCCGTATCGATGCCGGTCTTCACGATGCCCTTGACAATGGCGTCCAGATTGTGCGCGGCGCTGCCTTCGCGGATATGCACATGGATACCGCGCCGCACCTCCTCCAGGGCATATTCGAAGCTCGTCGCCTCGTGATCGGTTTCGACGCCGGCCATGCGGTAGGCGGAGAGCTCCTTGTTCGGCAGATAGGGTGCGTGCCCGTCGATCGTGCGGTGGGCAAAGAGCGCCATCTTGGCAAACATCCTCGGGTCCGCGTTGATGACGGCAAAATCATCCATGCATTCGGCAAGCCCCAGGACGCGGGGATTGCTGACGTAGGTGTACATGTCATTGGCGGAAAAGAGGCAGCCGTTGTCATCAATATCCGTGGCCGGCACGCAGGAGGGCAGCATCACGAACACGTTGGCCGGGCTCTTTTCCGTCTGGTCCAGCACATAATCAATGCCGTCCGCGCCGGAGACGTTGGCCGCCTCATGCGGGTCCACGATGAAGGTTGTCGTGCCCTGGCGGGCTGCGGTCGTCACGGTCTCATTGGGGCTGACCATGCAGCTTTCCAGATGCAGATGCGCATCGATAAAGCCGGGCGCCACGTACTTGCCCTTCAGATCGATTTCTTTTTTTCCGCGGTAGCTTTTGGAGACCCCGACGATCAGGCCGTCCTTGACGGCGATGGAAGATTTGACGATTTCACCCGTGAAGACATCCACCAGGCGGCAGTTTTTGAAGACGAGATCCGCCTTTGCCTTGCCGAGCGTGACTTTGGAGAGCTTCCTGTACTGTTCATAGCGCATGAATTCGCACCTCCTTTTCTATATTATACATCAATCTTAAGGAAATAACGATAGAATGTTACCTAAATAATATTCATTGACAATACTGTATGTAGTTCGTTAGGATTATAGAGTATCAATATCTTGTTTTCTATGAGGGGGAGGTTCCATAATGAAAAGAAGACTGACAGGCCTGTTGACGGCTGCCGTTCTTTGCGTGTCCGCGCTTGCGGGCTGCTCTGCCACGGAAAATGCGGGCGGCACGGCACAGACGGCGGATCAGCCGGCCACGGCTGCATCCGGCGGTGCGGCAACGGAAGTGTCCGGGGAGCAGTTTGTGATGTCCGCGCAGGACATCAAGGTCGGCGCGATCGTGATCGGCGATGAAAACGAAGGCTACACGGCGGCGCATCTGAACGGACTGGAGGGGATGAAGGCGGCGCTCGGTCTGACGGATGAGCAGCTTCTCGTCAAGACCAACATCGCGGACACCGAGGCCTGCTATGACGCGGCCACGGACCTGGTGGACCAGGGCTGCAACATCATCTTCGCCAACAGCTTCGGTCATGAGACCTATCTGATGCAGGCGGCGGAGGAGCATCCGGAGGTGCAGTTCTGCCATGCCACCGGATATCAGGCGGCGCTCAGCGGCCTGGAGAATTTCCACAATTATTTCACGGCCATCTATCAGTCCCGCTACGTCTCCGGCGTGGTGGCAGGCATGAAGATCAATGAGATGATCGCAAACGGAGAGATCATGGAGGAGGATGCGAAGATCGGCTATGTCGGCGCATTCCCCTTCGCGGAGGTGATTTCTGGCTTTACCTCCTTCTATCTCGGCGCAAAGAGCGTATGCCCCTCCGTCACGATGACGGTCCGCTACACCAACAGCTGGGGCGATCTGTCGCTCGAAAAGGAAATGGCGAAGCAGATGGTCGCAGACGGTTGCGTGCTCTTGTCCCAGCACTCGGATACGGTCGGCACGCCGACCGGCGCACAGGAGAGCGGCGTTCCCTGTGTCGGCTATAACATCTCCATGATTTCGGCGGCACCGGATTCCGCGCTGACAAGCGCCACGATGGACTGGTCCGTGTATTACACCTACGCCGTGAAGAGCGTGCTCGAGGGGACGCCGATCGCGACGGACTGGGCGCAGGGCTATCCCGAGGGCGTCAACCTCATCACGGAGCTGAATGAGGCGATCGTGGCGGAAGGCACCGCGGAGAAGGTTGCGGAGATCGAAGCGAAGCTGACCGCCGGCACGCTGAACGTCTTTGATACCTCCACCTTCACGGTCGGCGGAAAGACCCTGGAGGAGCTGATCGCGGAAGGCGGGGATTACGCGAAATATGCGGATTATGTCTCCGACGGTTACTTCCATGAATCGGAGCTGGCCAGCGCGCCCGCCTTTGACCTGATCATTGACGGCATCGACGCACAGGTAGATTAAGTGGCGGATGATCTGATCTTAGAATGTAAGAATATCACAAAATACTTCGGTGGTGTGTGTGCCAACGACGGGGTGAATCTCTCTCTCAAAAGGGGAGAGATTCTCTCCGTCCTCGGCGAAAACGGCAGCGGCAAGACGACGCTGATGAACATCCTCTCCGGCATCTATTTTCCGGACGAAGGGGAGGTGCTGATCAAGGGCAAACCCGTCACAATCCGCTCGCCGCAGGATGCCTTTGCCCTCGGCATCGGCATGGTACACCAGCATTTCAAGCTGATCAAAATCATGACGGCCGCGGAAAACATCATCCTCGGCATGGAAGGCGAGGCGCGTCTTCACATGGCCAAAGTGGAGGAGGATGTCCGCAGGGTCGTGTCGGAATACGGATTCGATCTGGATCCCAAAGCCAAAATCTACAACATGTCCGTTTCCCAGAAGCAGACGGTGGAGATCGTCAAGGTCCTCTACCGCGGCGCGGAGATACTCATCCTGGATGAGCCGACGGCGGTGCTGACACCGCAGGAGACGGAAAAGCTCTTTGATGTCATGCGCAACATGAAGGCTGCCGGAAAATCCGTCATCATCATCACGCATAAGCTGAACGAGGTGCTGGAAATCTCCGACCGTGTCGCCGTTTTGCGGAAGGGAAGGTATATCGGCACGGTGGAGACAAAGGACGCCACGGTGGAATCCCTGACCGAGATGATGGTCGGCGAAAAGGTGGATCTGGACTTCGGAAGAAAGGAGCCCGTTTCGCCCGCCGCAAGGATTGCCTGCAAGGATCTGACCGTGCTGTCCCCGGACGGACGCAATGCGCTCAGCGATATCAGCTTCACCGCAAACGGCGGGGAGATTCTCGGTATCGCCGGCATTTCCGGCAACGGCCAGAAGGAGCTGCTGGAGGCCATGGCCGGGCTGCAGCCGTCGGAACACGGCACGGTCGTATATTACCCGCCGGAGGGCGGGGAGGAAGTCCTGACCGGAAAGGACGTGAATGAGATCCGCCGTCTGGGCGTGATCCTGTCCTTCGTGCCGGAGGACCGTCTCGGCATGGGGCTCGTGGGTGCCATGGGCATCTCCGATAACATCGCGTTGCGCACCTATCGCAGCGGAAAAAGCTTTTTCACCAACAGAAAAATCCCGCAGCAGCTGGCGGGAAGCATCGTGGAGCGGCTGGAGGTCGTGACACCGGGTCTCGGCACTCCCGTCAGAAGACTCTCCGGCGGCAACGTGCAGAAGGTTCTTGTGGGCCGGGAGATCATGGCGCAGCCGACGGTGCTGATGGTGGCCTATCCCGTGCGCGGCCTGGATATCAATTCCTCCTACACGATCTATCATCTCTTAAATGAGCAGAAGGCAAACGGTGCCGCCGTGATCTGCGTCGGGGAGGATCTGGATGTCCTGATCGGCCTCTGTGACCGGATCCTCGTGCTTGCCGGCGGAAGGGTCAGCGGGATCGTGGACGCGCGGAAGGTCACAAAGGAAGAGATCGGTCTGCTGATGACGGGCGTGACGGGAACGCCGGAGACGCCTGCGGAGGAACCGGCATGACGGGCGGCTTTCATCTGACAAAGCGGGACGGGATCTCCCGCGGAAAAGCCGTTCTCATCCGCCTGGTCGCGGTGCTGCTCTCCCTCATTGTCTGCGGACTGGTCATCATGGCGATCACCGGAGACAATCCGGTGGAGGTCTATGCGGCCCTGATCGACGGCGCGGTGGGCTCAAAAAACCGCCTCTGGAACACGATCCGTTCCATGATGCTGCTCCTCATCGTCGCGGTCGGCTTAACGCCCGCCTTTAAGATGCGCTTCTGGAACATCGGCGCGGAGGGACAGATCCTCGTCGGCGGGATTGCCGCGGCGGGGCTCATGATCTACGGCGGCGGAAGTCTCCCGGGCGCGGTGCTGATTCCGCTGATCCTCATTGTCAGTACCGTAAGCGGCCTTCTCTGGGGGCTGATCCCCGCGTTTTTCAAGGCTTATTTCAATACGAACGAGACGCTGTTTACCCTGATGCTGAATTATGTTGCCATCCAGCTCACCAACTTCGCGATCATTCTCTGGGAATCGCCGAAGGGCTCCAACTCCGTCGGCGTGATCAACCAGGCCTCCAAGGCCGGATGGTTTCCGAAGCTGTTCGGGGCAAACGACACGATGATCGTGCTTCTGGTGCTCCTCGTCACGGTGCTGATGGCGGTGTATCTGCGTTATTCCAAGCAGGGATACGAGATCGCCGTGGTCGGGGAAAGCCGCGATACGGCGCGCTATGCCGGTATCAACGTGAAAAAGGTGATTCTGCGCACGATGATGATCTCCGGCGGCATCTGCGGCCTGGCTGGCGCCATCATCGTCTGCGGCGCCTCCCACACGATCTCCACCGGCATCACGGGAGGCCGGGGCTTTACGGCCATCATCGTCGCCTGGATGAGTCATTTCAATGCCCTTGCGATGGCGCTGGTCAGCGCCTTCCTCGGCTTCATGCAGCAGGGCGCCATCCAGATCGCGACGCAGTTCGGCCTAAACGAAAACGCCTCGGAGATCATCACCGGCATCATTTTGTTCTTCCTGATCGGGAGTGAGTTCTTTATCAATTACCGCATCGGGCGGAAAGGAGGAGGAAAAGGATGACAGCCATCATTGCTTTTTTGAATGCCGCGATCGGACAGGCGATCGTCATCCTCTTCGGTGCGACGGGGGAGATCCTGACGGAAAAATCCGGCAACCTGAACCTGGGAATTCCCGGCATCATGTATATGGGCGGGATCTCCGGCCTCATGGGCGCCTTTTTCTATGAGAACGCAAGCGACAGCCCGAACGGCGTCATCGGGATGCTGGTTTCCCTGCTCTGCGCCCTTGTCGTTTCCGCGCTCGGCGGCCTCCTGTACTGCTTCCTCACGGTCACCCTGCGGGCAAACCAGAACGTTGTCGGCCTTGCGCTCACCACCTTCGGCGTCGGCTTCGGCAACTTCTTCGGCGGCTCGATCTCGAAGCTGGCGGGCGGTGTCGGGCAGATCTCCGTGCGCACGACGGCGGAGGTGTACCGTGCGCCCGTGCCCGGGCTTTCGGGGATTCCGGTGATCGGGGAGGTGCTCTTTTCGCACGGCTTTATGACCTACCTCGGTCTCCTGATCGCGGTCATTGTGACGTACGTGATCAAACACACGCGAAAGGGCCTGCACCTGATCGCGGTCGGGGAGGATCCCTCGACGGCGGACACGGCGGGCATCAGCGTCACGCGCTATAAATACGTCGCGACCGTGACGGGTGCCACGATCGCGGGTCTCGGCGGTTTGTATTTTGTCATGGAATACTTAAACGGCACCTGGACAAACGGAAGCTTCGGTGACCGCGGGTGGCTGGCGATCGCTGTCGTCATCCTCGCGCTCTGGAAGCCGACAAACGCGATCTGGGGATCGCTCCTCTTCGGAGGGCTGTTTGTCCTGGATATTTATCTTCCGGGCTTAACCCGTGCGACAAAGGAGCTCGTCCGGGTCTTCCCTTACATCGTGACGATTCTCGTCCTCATCATCACCAGCAAGCGCAACAAGCCGGAGAACCAGCCGCCGGAAAGCCTGGGACGCGCCTTCTTCCGGGAGGAGCGCTGATTCTTACGTCATAATCCTCGTGCCGGTTTTGCCGGCGATGCCGTCCTTTGCTTTTTCCAGCAGCGTGATCAGGGCGGTGCGCTCCGGCTTTGATTCCGCAAAATCCAGCGCCGCCTGCACCTTGGGCAGCATGGAGCCGGGGGCGAATTCGCCGTCCGCGATGTATTTTTTTGCCTCTTCGGGCGTCAGGGTATCGAGATCCCTTTGCTCCGGTGTGCCGAAATGAATCGCGACCTTCTCCACGGCCGTTAAGATGATCAGCATGTCGGCATCCAGCTGCTTTGCCAGCGTGCAGGCCGCAAAGTCCTTGTCGATCACGGCGGCCGCGCCCTTCAGGTGATGTCCCTCCGTTTTGAAGACGGGACTCCCGCCGCCGCCGCAGGCGACGACGACATGATCGCTCTCGACGAGGGAGCGGATCGTGTCGATCTCCACGATGGCCTTCGGGGCGGGAGAGGCGACGACGCGCCGGTAGCCGCGGCCCGCATCCTCCGTGACCGTGTAATCCCGCTCCTTCACAAGGGCATCGGCCTCTTCCTTTGTCATGAAGGCGCCGATCGGCTTGGTGGGATGTGCGAAGGCGGGGTCCGCAGGGTCCACCTCCACCTGCGTCAGCACGGTCGCGACGTCCAGCGAAATCCCGCGGTCGCGCAGTTCCTCCCGCAGGAAGTTCTGCAGATCATAGCCGATATAGCCCTGGCTCATCGCCACGCAGACGGAGAGCGGGACGGGGATGTATTTTGCGGGGTCTGAGCGCACCAGCTCCGTGAAGGCATTCTGGATCATGCCGACCTGCGGGCCGTTGCCGTGCGCGATCACCACGCGGTCGCCTTCCCCGATCAGGTCGGCGATTGCCTTCGATGTTTTTTTGACGGCCTCCATCTGCTCCGGGAGGTTGGCGCCCAGGGCGTTGCCGCCGAGGGCGATCACGATTGTGTTAGACATAGGGACACCTCACCCGTCTGCTTCTCGGTCACCCTCCCCGGAAAGGGAGGGCAGTGCGTTATTGCATGTGACGTTGCGTTGCTTTTGCTTTCAGGGCCGCGAGCGTGGCCACGGGGTCTTTGATCTTCGCGAGGAAGATCATCGCCGCGATGATGTAGGGCTTGAAGGAGGCCTGCTTGTAGAGCGGGACGCGGTAGCGGTCAAAGACGGAGGCGTCCACCTCACCCTCCTCGCAGGAGATGCCGGTGATGTCCGCCGGCAGGCAGTGCAGATACAGCGCCTTGCCCTCCTTTGTCAGCTTCATCTTTTCTTCCGTGCAGGCCCAGTCCTTATGCTGTGCGTTCTGCGCGAGCAATTCTTTTTCCAGCGCCTTGATGCCGGCATCGTCCCCCTTGCCGTAGAGGTCCGTGCGCTTTTCCATGGCGGCAAAGGGCGCCCAGGACTTCGGATACACGATGTCCGCGTCTTTGAAGGCCTCGTCCATGGAGGTCACCTTCGTGAAGCTGCCGCCGTTTGCGGCCGCGTTCTTCTTTGCCACCTCCTCCACCTCCGGCATGATGTCATAGCCCTCCGGGTGCGCCAGGACGACGTCCATGCCGAAGCGCGTAAAGAGGCCGGAGACACCCTGCGGCACGGAGAGCGGCTTGCCGTAGGAAGGAGAGTAGGCCCAGGTCATCGCGACCTTCTTGCCCTTTAAGTTTTCGACGCCGCCGAATTCATGGATGATGTGCAGCATGTCCGCCATGCACTGCGTCGGGTGGTCGATGTCGCATTGTAAATTGACGAGCGTGGGCTTCTGCTCCAGAACGCCGTCCTTATGTCCTTCCGTGACCGCATCGACAACATCATGCATGTATTTGTTGCCCTTGCCGATGTACATGTCATCCCGGATGCCGATGACATCCGCCATGAAGGAGATCATGTTCGCGGTCTCGCGCACCGTTTCGCCGTGCGCGATCTGGCTCTTGCCCTCGTCCAGGTCCTGCACCTCCAGACCTAAGAGATTGCAGGCGCTTGCGAAGGAGAAGCGCGTGCGGGTGGAGTTGTCGCGGAAGAGCGAGATCCCGAGGCCGGAGTCAAAGATCCTTGTCGAGATGTTTTCTTCGCGCAGGGCGCGCAGCGCGTCCGCCACGGCAAAGGTCGCGGCGATCTCATCGTCCGTCTTTTCCCAGGTCAGGAAGAAGTCGCCTTCGTACATGTTCCTGAAGTCGAGGGTTGCAAGTTTGTCGAGGTATTGTTGTAATTTGGACATGTTGAGTCTCCTTTGCTATGAGCACCTTTTTATTAAACAATTTGATTCGATGTCTTCCCCGCTCTGTACTGCGTCACGTCATCGGTCTTTTTGCTCTCATCATAGAGGTTCAGCGCCGTGACGTACATCGCGGCGCAGGTGACGAGGTCCTGCTTCCAGGTGATTTCGTTGGGCGCATGCGCCTGCGATTCCGCGCCGGGGCCGAAGCCCACGCAGGGGATGCCGTAGCGGCCCTGGATGGAAACGCCGTTCGTGGAGAAGGTCCATTTGTCCGTGAGCGGTCTGCCCGTGCGGGTGGACATGGAAGAGGGCGCACCGATGCGTTCTTCACCGTACAGCGCGTGATGCGCGTCGATCAGCATCTGCACATGCGCAGCGCTTTCCTTGTTGATCCAGGTGGGGAAGTAGCTCTCGGTCTCATAGATCTCACCGGTCCAGGACGGGCGGTCGTACATATACATGGAGACCTTCACGTCATCGCCGTATTTCTTCACCGCAGGGAGATTGCGGATTTCCTCAAGGCAGCCTTCCCAGGTCTCGCCGGCCGTCATGCGGCGGTCGATGGAGATTGCGCAGGAATCCGCGACCGCGCAGCGGGAGGGAGAGGTGAAGTAAATCTGTGACACGGTGCAGGTGCCGCGGCCGAGGAATCTTGCGTCCTCATAATGCTCCGGATTGTATTTCGGATCGAGCATCTTCACGAGACCGCGGATCATCGTGGAGTCGTCCGCGCCGTTGTTGTTCAAGGCGCGCACATCCTGAATGATGTCCGCCATCTTCATGATGGCGTTGTCGCCGCGCTCGGGTGCCGAGCCGTGGCAGGAGACGCCCTTCACGTCCACGCGGATTTCCATGCGGCCGCGCTGCCCGCGGTAGATGCCGCCGTCCGTGGGCTCCGTGGAGATCACAAACTCCGGCACGATCTTGTCCTTGTTATAAATGTATTGCCAGCACAGGCCGTCGCAGTCCTCCTCCATGACGGTGCAGGTGAGGAGCACCTTGTAGCCCTTCGGGATGAGATCAAGGTCCTTCATGATCTTTGCGGCATAGACCGCGGCCGCAACGCCGCCCTCCTGGTCGGAACCGCCCCGGCCGTAGATGACCTCCTCATCCTCATAGCCCTCGTAAGGGTCATGCGTCCAGTTCTCGCGGTTGCCGATGCCGACGGTATCGATGTGGCCGTCGATCGCCATGATCTTGTCGCCCTCGCCGACCCAGCCCAGGACGTTCCCCAGGCCGTCGATCTCCACCTTGTCAAAGCCTAACTTCTCCATTTCCTCCTTGATGCAGTGGGCGACCTCCTTTTCCTCCGCGCTCTCCGACGGAATCGAAATCATCCGGCGCAAAAACGCCGTCATATCCTTCCCGTAATCCGCCGCGGCCTTCTTGATCTTTTCATAATCGAGTGACATGTTATATTATTCCTCCTCTCACACAGTTACAAATCATGACGCGATAGCCCCATCCCAAACAATCTGCGCGTAACGCTCCGGATCCGTATCCCCCTCCGTCGAGAACATCAGCACCTCGGCGTCCGCGCCGAGCGCGAGTTCTTTGCGCAGGTCCGCGTACGCTTCCTCCTGCATGATCGCGGCGATCAGCCCCATGCCGACGGCGCCGGATTCGCCGCTGATGACCTGCGGATCGCCCTTCACGGGAGCGGAGAGCATCCGCATGCCGCGTGCGGCAATGAGGTCCTCGCAGGAGACGAAGCAGTCCGCATGGTTGCGCAGGATGTCCCAGCCGATCGTGTTGGGCTCGCCGCAGGCAAGGCCTGCCATGATGGTCTCAAGGTCCCCGGTGACGATCGCGGGATTGCCGCTGCCCTCGACGGCGGCCTTGTAGAGACAGGCCGCGGCGGAGGCCTCCATGATGATGAATTTCGGCGGCTGCTCCGGAAAACGGTTCACGAAATAGCCGACGACGGCGCTCGCCAGGGAGCCCACGCCCGCCTGCACAAAGACATGCGTCGGACGCTTCACCCCCAGGGAAATCAGCTGTTCGCAGGCTTCCTCCGCCATGGTGCCGTAGCCCTGCATGATCCAGGAGGGGATCTTTTCATAGCCCTCCCATGCCGTGTCCTGTACGACAATGCCGTGCGGCGTTTCCGCGGCTTCACGAGCCGCCATGCGCACGCAGTCGTCGTAATTGACTTCCTCGATGGTAACTGTGGCGCCCTCCGCAGCGATGTTGTCAAAGCGGGATTTCGTGCTGCCCTTCGGCATGTGCACGACGGCCTTCTGTCCGAGTTTGTTGGCCGCCCAGGCGACACCGCGCCCGTGGTTGCCGTCGGTCGCGGTAAAGAAGGTGGCCTGTCCGAAGTCCTTCTTTAACTGCCCGTCGGTGAGATAAGCGTAATCCGTTTCGCTGACATCCTTACCCGTTTCCTCCGCGATATAGCGCGCCATCGCGAAGGAGCCGCCCAGGACCTTGAAGGCGTTAAGGCCGAAGCGGTAGCTTTCGTCCTTGACATAAAGCCCCTTCAGACCGAAGGAGGCCGCGCGCTGCTTTAAGGCTGCCAGCGGTGTGACCTCATATTGCGGAAAGGAGCGGTGGAAGGCCCCGGCCTTTGCCACCTCGGATAAGGCCATGACGGAAAGGAATCCGTCATCGCTTTTCGGCATGTGATTGCCCGTCCATTGGAACTGTTCTTTCATACCACCTCCGCGAAAATGCCTTACAGAGACATCGCAAGCGCGCCGAAGGGATCCCAGGGCTTCAGGACCTCGGGCTCCGCCTCAAACTGCTTCATCTGCGTCTTGTTGAAGTAATTGCGGTTCAGAAGAATCTGGTAAACATATTCCTCAAACCAGGCATCGCTCATCAGATAATAGCCGTCCTTGCCGCGTTCCTTGCCCCAGCTGTTTTCGACCTTCCACTGCACAGGCTGCCCCTTGCTGTCGAGGTTGACGCCGGTGATTGCCATCGCGTGCGTCATCATGGATTCGTGGTGATCCAGGCGTTCGGCCTTGGTCATGGGGAAGTCCGTGTCAAAGAGGAGATCGAAGCGGTAGGCATCCAGCGCAAGAAAGCCGCCCTTGCGGTCGGAGAACTGCCCGACATCCGCGCCGAACCAAACGGCCTGCCCGTCCTTCAGCTGCGCGATCGCGAGCTTCTTTAACTGTTCGATGGGAAGATTTAAGTACTTCACCGGATATTTGCCGCCGCGCACGTTGCCCAGGTGTTTCACGGTATAGGTCTTTCCGTATTCCTTGTCCGCGGTGGGCGCGTTGATGACGGTGACATAGTCATCGAGATTCCAGCCGACGTATTTTTTGAAGAAGTCCTGCGGCGTGATGTCTGCGACTCGCTTGAACTTCTTGTCCTTGTTGCGCACCTCCCAGGTGAAGACCTTGGGCGGCGTGCCGAGGCAGATCGTGAGGATCCGGTAGATCGTCTCCATCATTTCTTCCTTCGCCTTGCGCATGTCCGTAAGTTTTTTTCCCTTCGCATGCATCCTGCGGAGCACGCAGGCGTATTCGCGCAGCTTTTTGCAAAGCATGTCGTTCATTTCATGGGAGTCCTTGCAGGCCGCGGTATCCGGCATCACGTCCTGCGGGACGACGCCATATTTGTCCACGAGGCAGCGGAACATGTCCCACTGGCCGCCGTCGCCGATCGGATCGGAGAGCAGAAACTGCACCACGCGGCTGTCCGTTTCCTCCGTCCTCGTCTCAATGATGTTTTCCAGGAAATGATTCGCCCGCTCCAGCTTGTCATAAAAGAAGGGATAGGCCTGGGAGAGCTCCATGTTCTCCAGATTGAACTGTTTCATGATCTCCAGACGCATCAGGTTTAAGGAGGCGAACATCCAGCAGCGTCCGGAATGCTGCTGGTCACAGACCTTGCCCGCCTCGATCTCCACGCTGAAGCCGGGAAGATTGACCGTGTCGCAGTACGGATTGCGCGCGGCATCCATGACGTTGTTCTTGGTCACCGCGTTCATCGCGACAAGATGCGCCTTATCCTTTAAGAATGCTTTTTCGAAGACTGCCAGATTGCGGCTTGAGATGCTTTCGTTCATGCCTTACCCCCTTGCATTATTTGTGATTGTTTTGTACCGCCGCCGGGTGCCCGGACGGCTGTTTTACTATCTTATCATATTTTTGCGTCAACGGAGTAAAGTTTTTGTCAGTTGAATGAAGAATAAAAGAAAGAGAGTATCTCCCCTCGGGTATAATTGTTTTGAACCAAACAAAAACCAAAAAAGGAGGGATACTCTCATGGACTTTATTTTACCACTTCTTGAAAATT
>JAFSPF010000027.1 GCA_017443065.1 Lachnospiraceae bacterium | reverse complement strand
TTAGTTTTGCCCCCGCAAGCCGAACCAATCACACATATAGGTTATGTATCGGCTGAATTATTGCTTAGTGATATATCACTGACTTGGAATTCACAAATCTTTTATTCTTATTAGTGATATCTCACTAAAGCGCGTCCTGTTTTTTGGAGAACTTTTATGAACACGCAGCAGACAGTTGCGGCACGTATTCTGCAATTATGCAAAGAAAATGATCTGACGCCGAACGGTCTCAGCTATGTTTCCGCGGTTCCCCAGGCGACAATCAAGAGTATTCTGAACGGGGAAAGCAAGAATCCCGGCGTGGTGACAATCAAGAAACTGTGCGACGGGCTTGAAATAACACTTGGGGAATTCTTTTCGACAAAAGAATTTGCTAATCTTGAGCAGGAAATCAAATAGAGTCCTTCTTTCCCATTTTCATCAGATTGACACAATTGTAGTATTATATTAAGATATATTTGTCGAATAATTTTACATCAAAGGAGGACGTAATGCCGACAATTGCACCGGTTTCTGATTTAAGGAATTACGGACAGGTATTGGATCAGGTGCGCGAGGGTGCGCCTGTTTACCTCACCAAAAACGGGCGTGGCGAATACAGCATTCACCGGATTGAGGATGATGAGGAGTTTGCCAGGGCAAAAGCCATGGTGAAACTATTGACGGAACTGAATAAAGGGTTCCTTTCCGGGGAGGAAGAGGGGTGGTTCTCCGAAAAGGATGTCCGTGCGCATTTCCGTAAAAAAAGAGAAAAATTGTCCTCCGGGGAGAACGTAACGTGAAGTTTGCATTACGTTATTCTGCTGATGCTCTGAAAGATCTGGACAGCATTTGGACAGACGTTTTTCAGGCATCTGATTCTTTTGATATTGCAGACAACTATATCGACGGCCTCCTGGCTGAAGTTTCCCGGATACAGAACCACCCGAAAACCGGATCACAGCTCTTCTTTGACGATGTATTTACCGGGATTCGATACATCCGTTACAAGGCATACCTTGCTTTTTATAGAATCGGTAAACAACATGTCGAAGTGTCACGCATTCTTCTTGCAAAATCAGATTATTTGAAGACACTCTTCCCCGAAGAGGGATGACATGAACTGCTAATACACCGCCTCCTCAAACCCGTAGGTATTCAAATGCGCCATCAGTGCCGTATAGAGTTCGTCGTCTTCCGTAAACATGACTTCCTGTTTCCATTCTTTCCATATCCAGCACCGCGAACCGGACAAATTGATCTAGTTTGACGCAGGCGAAGACCCCATGCGGAATACATGATAGACGTTTTCGATGACGGGAGGGGAAACCTCCTGCACCAGGGAGTCACAGTAAACCAGAACGACCCCGCCCTCGACCAGGGACCAGTTGACCTCGCCTTCTTTTTTAGGAAAAGCCGGATCGTCTTCCATTGCGCTGACAGGGACAAGATACTCTTCCTCTGTTCCCATGTGGGAAAATGCCTCCGGAACGGAGGTCGGACGGAATCCGAAGTAACCGTCGCCGCGGATGGAGGTAATCACGCCCATCATGTTCCCGACGCCGGCAGGGATCTCGCCTTCCGCGAAGGTGCCTTCCGCAGCGAAGATCCGGAACCGGCTGTTCATGTAAACATCAATCGTTCCTGCCTCAAAGCCCATCTGCCAGCCGTCGGCACCTTCAAAGTTTGTCTGGTTATCTTCCGCCGGAAGCTGTGTTGCAGGGACCGTTCCGCTGATCTCCCCGTCCAAAACACCGCATCGTCCGACGGAGCTGTTATAGCCGGTATCAAAGTATAATGTGCCGTTCACCATGATGGCCGGTATCATTGCTTCTTCCTCTTCTTTTTCAGATGTTCCCGTACCCGGCGTGCTGCTTTCCTCCTCCGCCGCCGATGTACCCTCCTGCGCGGAAGCTTCACTCCCTCTTCCGGAACACGCCGTCAAGAGAACTCCCAGCAACAAAATTATGCTCCATATCCTTATTTTTCGCATCATCCGTCTTTACCTCCGCATTGTGTAAATCACGCGTCAATCATAAAGACAGCTTTTCTTCCTCATTCTTACAGGATTCGCTGTTTCTTTCCACATTAAGTTTTCTTTCATAAAACAAATGTTCTTGTACTATGATGCCTCTCTTTCTGACCACTTACCACAAAATCGCTCGACAAATCACCACAAATTCGCTCGGCAAAATGGCACAAAATCACTCGCCACTCCTCATGTTCAATACTCACTGCTTCATTGCCATGGGGAGGAAAATATGTCAAAATGGGATAAACTGATTCAGCGGATTAAAACGATTGACCATGATCTTCGGTTTACAGAAATACAAAAGGTGATGGAATCATTTGGATATACCGGAAGCTATCCGAAAGGTGGTAGCAGTCATTGCACTTTTCGGAAGCCGGGATGCAATCCCGTGACGATCCCCACACACGAGCCCATTGCTGAGGTATATGTAAAAACTGTCAAGAGAATCGTTGAAAGAGAGGGAAAGTAAGATGGCAAAAGATCTGACATATTATATGAGTCTTCCGTACAAGATGGTGATTGTAAAAGATGTGGAAGACGATTCCTATGTACTGTACTTTCCCGAATTACCCGGTTGTATGACCTCTGGCAAAACCGCGGCGGCAGCCCTTGCGAATGCCGAAGATGCAAAGGAAAGCTGGCTGATTGCCGCAATGGAGGATCAGGTGGAGATACAGGAACCGGAAGCCGTTTCCTTAGACAGGATCCTCGTTTCTTAATATCAGATCATCCTCCCGGACAATCCCCGGAACATGCATGTGGAGGAGGACGGCTGATGATACCTTTTAGGGTATAATAATATTCCATACGCCAATATTACACCTTTACGGGTGTAATATCTATAAAAATATTGACTTTGCACCCGAAAGGGTGTATTATTTCATCATGAACCCGATCGCCGTATTCATCAAACAAAAAAGAAGGGAAGCCGGTCTTACACAGCCGGAGTTTGCGCTGCGTTCCGGTCTGGGACTGCGTTTTGTGCGCGAGCTTGAGCAGGGAAAAGAAACCGTCCGTCTCGACAAGGTCAATCAGGCGCTCTCCATGTTTGGCATGGAGGCAGTGCCCGGAAAGAAGCCCAGATGAATCTGCCCTTTCGTACTGCATACGTTTACGTACAACACCGCTTCGCCGGGATACTTGCGGAGGGGGACGAGGGATATACTTTCTCCTACGACGCAGATTACCGGAACAGGCCGGATGCGTCTGCTGTCAGCCTGACGCTTCCGCTGCGGGAAGAACCGTATCACGCGGCTGTCCTCTTCCCCTTTTTTGACGGGCTCATCCCGGAAGGCTGGCTGTTGGAAGTCGCAATCCGTAATTGGAAGCTCGACCGGAACGACCGGTTCGAATTGCTGCTTCGTACATGCCTGGATTGCGTCGGTGATGTTTCCATACGTCCGGAGAAAATCACATGAATTGTTTATGCTGCGGAAAACCCCTATCCGGAGGGACTCCTGCATCTGCTGCGGACAGCACCTGGCATACTTCCTGCATCCGCTCTTTTTTTCACACGTCTGCTCTGCCTCAGATCGATCTGACTGACAGTGCCTTTGAAACGCTTGCGGAGCAATCTGTACATGACGGCATAACGGTGCCGGGTGTACAAAAGAAAATCTCATTGCATTTGTCGCGGGAAAAGAAGGCAAGACTCACGATCCGCAACCATCCGGCCGGTTATATTCTGAAACCGCAGACAGAAAGATACCCCCGGTTGCCGGAAGCGGAGCATCTGGTCATGCAGCTCGCCGACGCGGCAGGCATCCCTACCGTTCCGCATGCCCTTTTGCAAAATGCATCCGGTGCATATATGTATATCACCAGACGCGTCGATCGCGATTTCTCATCGCAGCTGTATGCAATGGAAGACTTTTGTCAATTGGAGGGGCGGCCGACGCGGGACAAATACCGCAGTTCCTATGAGCGTTGTGCCAGGGTGATTGAACGCTTTTCCTCCCGGCCCGGACTTGATCTTGCGGAACTCTATTTCCGCCTGGTCTTCTGTTTCGTCACCGGCAACTCCGATATGCACCTCAAAAACTTTTCCCTGATCGAAACAAAGCCCGGTAACAGGGACTTTATCTTATCTCCGGCCTACGATCTGCTGCCCGTCAACCTTCTGCTGCCGGAAGACAAAGACGAAACCGCACTCACCCTGCACGGAAAAAAAAGAAACCTGACAGCAAATGATTTCCTCTCCTTTGCCTCGGCCTGCTCTCTGCAGGAAAAAACCGCCCGTCACCTGATGCAAAAAATTGTTTCTTTGCAGGGGACCTTTCTTGATCTGTGCGACGCGTCTTACCTCCCGCCGGATCTTTCCGGAGCGCTGAAGGAACTGATTACCGGACGGATGAAGGTGCTGGCGTCCTAATACCGAAGTATGATCATGAACGAAACAGAATGGAGCAGAGAAGAGCAATGACAAACACAAAAAAACTCGCATTTGCATCTGACTATCAGCAGGGCGCGCATCCGGATATCCTGAAGCGCCTTTCGGAAATCAATCTGCAGCCGCATGCGGGCTACGGAACGGATGAAATCTCGGCTTCCGCAAGAGAAAAAATCCGCGCCGCCTGTGCGGCACCGGAGGCGGATGTGTTCTTTCTTGCGGGCGGCACGCAGACAAACGCGCTCATCATCGGTGCCTGCCTGCAATCCTATCAGGGTGTCCTTGCCGCGGAAACAGGACATGTATCCCTGCATGAGGCCGGCGCGGTGGAGCTCGGCGGACACAAGGTCATGACACTGCCGCAGCAGGAGGGGAAGCTTTCTGCGGAAACCGTCCGGGGTGCATTCCGGACCTTTGCGGAAGATGAAAACAGAGACCATATGGTTATGCCCGGCATGGTCTATCTTTCCCAGCCCACAGAATACGGGACGCTTTACAGTCTGAAGGAACTGGAGGAAATCAGCAGGGTCACGCATGCGGCCGGCGCGCTGCTCTATGTGGACGGCGCGAGACTGGCCTATGCGCTGGGCTGTCCGGCAAATGATGTCACGCTCGCCGATCTGGCCCGTCTCTGCGATGCCTTTTATATCGGCGGCACGAAATGCGGAGCGCTCTTCGGTGAGGCGGTCGTCTTTCCGAAAAAGGACACGGTGCCGCATTTCTTCACCATTATCAAGCAACACGGGGCCTTGCTCGCCAAAGGCTTCGTCACGGGACTGCAGTTCGATGTGCTGTTCACGGACGGCCTGTATGAATTCTGCGGCAGGCATGCAATCGCTGTCGCGGACCGCATCCGTGATGCGCTTTCGGAGAAGGGCTATGCCTTTGCCATCGATTCCCCGACCAACCAGCTGTTTCTCCTGCTTGACCGCGCGCAGGAAGCGCGGCTGACGGAGAAGATCGAGATGAGCTTCTGGGAACGGCCGGACGAAGATCATGTCGTCATGCGTATTGCCACCTGCTGGGCGACAACAGAGGAAGAGGCGGACGCACTGATAGCCTTACTGTAAACCGCCCCCTCCTCCGCACGTTCCCGGGGTTCGTCCGGGAGGATGATCTGATATTAAGAAACTCTGATATTATTTATCCGTGGTCTGGTTCTTCTGCGCATCGAGCAGAGCCTGCGCCGCAGCGGCGGCGGCCCTGATCTCTTCCGTGATATTGAGCGGGTCATTCTGGGCAATGATGTCCAGGAAGACCAACGGTTCTGTCCCCGTATTCGCCAGCGCATGACTCTGGCCTGCGCGGGCAATGGTGATGCTTCCGGTCGTCACCTGCGTTTCCTTTACACCGTCGGAGAAGGTGCCTGTACCGCTGATGATGATGTAAGCATCCTCGTTTACGGTATGCTTGTGCAATCCGATGGAATCACCGGGCTGTAAGGTCATCCAGCCGATCTCCTTGATCGCCATCCAGTCGGTCGCTTCGTTTCTGTCAAAGGCAAACGAGCCGTAAAGGGTTCCCTTGCCGCCGGCAACATCCTGGCGGTTCCACTGATGCATCCCTGTCTTGTGCCGGAAGCACTGGCAGGTTTCGCCGTCGTTCCAGCCCAGGTGCATCGGCGCATTGTTGTTCTGTGCGATGACATCCAGAAAGACGAGCACATCATCGCTGTTGTTGGTAAGACCGTGTCCCTGTCCGGGGCGTGCGAGCGTGACATCACCCGCAGACACCTGTGTTTCGGTGACGCCGTCCGTGAACAGGCCTGTGCCGTACAGGATGATGTAGGTGTCCTCGTTTACGCCGTGCGTGTGCAGACCGATGGAATCACCGGGATCCAGGCGCATGATGCCGATTTCCTTGATTGCCTGATCCGCGCCCGCCTCGTCACGTGTCGAGGAGAATAAACCGTACAGGGTCCCCTCTCCGCCGGCCACCTTGGTTTTGTTCAACGATTTTAAATCGTCCGCGTTGTAACACTGCTCCCTCGGGCCCGATGTTGCCGCGGCCGACGTCATCGTCCCCATGACGAGCGCGGCACATAACATCAGCGGTAATAACATTCTTTTCCAGTTCCTCATAGAATACCCCCTTTGTATGGAATGAGAACCGTGTTTTGCTACCCTATCAGTATAAGGGGACGGAGCGGGGTCATGCAACAGAAAGTTTTTTGTCTCCCGACTGCCCCTATGGTTGTATATAAGGTGAGCAGGACAAAAACACCGCTCAAACAACCAAAACAACCACAGGTAAAGAAAGGAAGTGCATCATGAAAAAACAAATCACAGCCATTCTCCTTGGAACCACGGTACTCGCTCTCACCGCCTGCGGCACCTCCACGGCCGCGGCAGCGTCAAATACATCTTCAGAGCAGCCCGCAACGGAAACAGCCATCGTCGGCGGATGGAGCACGGAGGATTCCGAAGAAATCACGGATGAGATCCGGGCGCTCGTGGAAAAGGCCACGCAGGATAAGCTGGGCGCGACCTATAACCCCGTCGCCTACCTCGGCCACCAGATCGTGAACGGCACCAACCACCGCATCCTCTGCGAGATCACAACGGTCACCGCGAATCCGGAAACCAGGCTTGCGGTTGTCACGATCTATGAGGACCTGCAGGGCAATGCGGAAGTGACGGACATCGACGAAGAGGCTGCAAAGCAGTAAAAACAGATCAAAAAGAGCGGAGGAGGGCATCAGTCCTCCTCCACATGCTCCATGTCGAAATCCGTTTCGGGGTGCGGTTTGTAGAGCGGATCGTTGCGGGGAAACTGGTAATCCTGCGTGAGATAGCCGAGCTGCTCCTGCAGCAGCGCGTAGCGTTCCGTGCCCCAGCGCCAGTTGGTGTGGGAATCGCTCACCCAGTCATTGACCTCGCAATCCGGTGCGAGCTTTCGGAACTCCTCGACCTGGTCCTTGGGGATGCTCGTATGTCTGCCGATCCAGAGGCGTTCCAGCTGCGTCAGACCGTAGATCGGCGTCAGGTCCTTGATGCGGTAATTCCAGCCGATGTTCAGATGCTTCAGCTCTTTTAAATCCTTCAGGGGCGAAAGATCCGGCACCCGGTTCGTGAAGATCTCCAGGAATTCCAGATGCTTGCAATCCGCCATCGGCGTGATGTCCTCGAGGGAGCAGATCGCGATGATCAGCACCTCCAGATCCGGCATATAGGACAGGAATTCACACCTTGTCAGCCCTTTGTTATGACCAATGTCCATGTATTTGATTTTCGTGCAGTATTTCAGCGGTTCCGCGTTCTGATTCGTCAGCGTGCCGCTCCCGTAGGCGGAGGCCAGGATCTTTGTGGCGTCCGTGCGCACGGTGTAGCCCGGGCCGAACCAGACACGCCACACCACCTCCACCTCCGGGAAGTCATCCCGGATGGCCGCCATATGCTCATCGTCCACACCGCAGAAATCCATGTCCAGATATGTGACCTTCGGCATGTGTTTGAGGATTTCGCGCACCTCTTCGCCGTCGTCGTCCATCTTGATGTGATTGAAATCCAGCACCGGCGTGTGGATGTTGATCTTCTTTTCAAAGGCGGTGAAGATGTATCTGACCTTCAGGTCCGGATGCGCTTCCATGAAATCCGATACCTGCGCGAGCTTTTCATAGCCTTCCTCTTCCCGTCCGAAATCAATGCCGGTCAGATGCGGCATCCGGGGCAGAATCTCCTCCAGCTCGTCAAAGCCGTCCGTTTTCATGCGGGACAGGTCCGGCATCTCTTCCTCCAGACCGAAGGTGGCGCCCGCTATGGTGACCGTGCCCTCGGGCGTCACTTCCGGGAAAGCGGCGCAGAGTTCTTCCACCTCCTCCACGGTCCAGCGTTCGATGGGAAGGGTGCCCCTGAGTGTGAGCGAAGGAAAGGCGGCTTGAAATTCCTTTAACTGTTCCGCCGTCCATCCGGAAAGATCGAGAAGCACGGTTTCCGTATTCCGTTCATAGGCCACATAGTCCTCTGCGGCCGACCATGCATCATCATGGGAGAGCTTCGTCAGATCGGCGGTGCGGATCGTCGGGTCATAGGAAAGATAGGGCGGGTAATCCACCGTATAGGAAACCTCCACCTGCGGATTCCTCTCCGCCCAGTGCGCAATCTCCCGGAAGCATTTGCTCTTACGAAGATCGGCCTGACGCAAATGCGTGAGGTAATCCAGCTTCGGAATTTCCTCCTCCTGCAGATCCAATTCGACGCGTTCCGTCAGCCAGAGATATACGCCGTCCCGAAAAAAAACGATGCGGTGCGTCAGCACAAGCGCCGCAAAAGCAACCGCAAGCACAGCCAGCGTGATCAGCAGATCGCGCAGGATGTGTCGTTTGCGCGGCTGTTCGTCCTCCTGTGCTTCTCCGGCGTCTCCGCTCTCCGGCGCCGCCTGTGATACGGCATCTGCGGATGATTCCTTCCCGGCGTCTTCTTTTTTTTCTTCTTCTTTCTTTTCTTCCTGCATATTCAATAATTATCCGGCAAATCGTTCTCGAGGAGAATCACCTTTTCTTTTCCGGCATCGATTTCATACATCAGCACACTTGCCGCATCGAAGGTTTCTTTCACGAAGAGACGTGCCTCGTCAAAGCCGGCACTCTTCGCGCCACGTACCAGTGCTGCGGTGCGCTGCGCGTTTCCGACAAAGATGATGTAATCACAGACCCTGGCGGCATGGGCACCGAAGGCCTCGTTGTATTCTTCTTCCTTTTCCCCGAGCTCCACCATGCCCGGTGTCACGAGGATTTTCACCTGCTCTTGGAAGAACGCAAGCGTCTCCAGGGCAGTCGCGGCACCGGTCGGATTAGAATTGTATGCGTCATCGAGGATGGTCACATTGCCGTGACGTTTGAGCTCCAGTCGGTGCGGCACGCCTTCGATGCGGCGCACGGCGCGTTTCAGTTTGGAGGCAGGAATGCCGTAGAGGGTGGCGACGGCGATCGCGCCCATGATATTCTGCACGTTATGCGCGCCGACGAGGGTGGTGTGGAATTCCACGCCGGGGGATGACAGGTCTTCCGCCCCCGCACCCGTCTGCTTCGCGGCCGCCGTCGCTCCGGGCGATTTCATGATATACCCCTGCTCTTCACGCAGCCGCTCCGCAACGCGCGGCGACAGCTGCACCTTGAAGCTGGTGCCCGCGGGTGTCACTGCGATGTCGATCGCGCGGAAGTCATTGCCTTCGTTTAAGCCGTAGGTGATCGCGTCCGGATATTTCATGTGGGCGCGGATGTTTGTGTCGTCGCCGTTGACGAATTTGAGGCCGCGCTTCTCTTCCGCCGCGTCCAGCAGTTCGTACTTGGTGCTGATGATATTCTCCAGGGAGTGGAAGGTCTCCAGATGCTGTTCGCCGATCGCGGTGAGGATACCGTCGTCCGGATGCACGAAATCCGTGATCTCCCTGATGTCATGCACGTGACGCGCACCCATTTCGCAGACAAAGATTTCATGCAGCGGCTTCATCTGCTCGCGGATCGTACGCACGATCCCCATCGGCGTGTTGTAGCTCTCCGGTGTCATCAGCACATTGTACTGTTCGGAAAGGAGCGTCGTCAGATAATACTTCACGCTCGTCTTTCCGAAGGAGCCCGTCACGCCGATGATGCGCATCTTCGGCTGTTCCTTCAGGATGCGCTGCGCGTCGCGGATGAAGCCGTTGTTGATGCTTTGCTCCGCCGGTTTGTTAATCAGATTCGCGAGCGGCACCAGGAGCGGTGCGCAGATCATCACGGGAACCCAGACATAAAAATGGAAGATATGATACAGCAGAAACTGCAGCAGCTCTCCCGCTCCGTTTCGGAACGTCAGATAAAAAGAAAGCCCTTGCGGTCCGAAACCGGTTCTCAGAATCATAAAGGCCGCCATCCACAACAGGATCAGAATGCCGGTTGTGAGAAACAGCCGCTTGACGCGCGGGGTAACAACGAATTTTTTCTTTGCCTTTTTGGGCCGGTAATGAATGATACTCATGATCGCCAGTATCGCCGTCACGAACCCGAAAAAAAACAGCGCATCATCTTCCGGCATACCCATCCGCGCCGACCCCGCGTACAGTACGGCTGTCAGCAGGAGCAGCAGCGGCAGAAGGCATTCCCTGAGGAAGTTCTGGCGGAGAGAACGGAAATATCCCTGAAACTGATAGGAGGAAAGCTGCAGCACATGCGCAAAATGACGCAGCTCAAACACCGCGCCCGTGACGCAGACCAGTGCACCCGACAGAAGCAGTATGATAAAACCTCCGATAATGGCATCAATACCCATATGCTACCTCACACGATCCCCAAAAAGCTTCCAATAATCCGGTTATACAGCACCGGATTGTCCAGAAAACTGTAGTGTCCGGCGCCGGCGATCACGGCCAGTCCCGCCTCCGGCATCAGCTCCTCCATGCGCCTGCCGTCGGAAAGCGGTGTCGCCGTGTCGGCGTCTCCCCAGATCAAAAGGACGGGGATTTTGATGCGGGGCATCTCCGCCTGCAGATCCGTATTGACGACCTTCACCATCGACTGCCGCATCACGGGCGAAGCCGCGGCGTAATCCGCAGAGCCGAATTTTTTCTGCAATGCGTCGATCGTGCCGGGCGCCACTTTGGCGATGCCGGTTTTGTTCAAAATATTTTTGTATGTCTTGTAACGCTGCGTGCGTTTCTTCTGCTCTTCCGTGCGCTCCGGAACGATGCCGGCGCTGTCCGTGAGGATGGCCTTCGGTACGGTGAAGCCGAAGTCCTCCGGCGCAATGCCCGCTTCCGCGTCGCCCGCCATGCGCGAGAGAAGGCGGAGGATGGTGCGGCCGCCGTGCGAGTGACCGAGGAGAATGACAGAGGGGGACACAGAGGGGACGGTTCTTTTTGTGCCCCTCTTCGAGGGG
>JAFSPF010000026.1 GCA_017443065.1 Lachnospiraceae bacterium | reverse complement strand
CCCAATGAGTTTTACTCCTATTGTCTGACCGGAATATACCCGCTTCCGGTCTTTTATCCCGTTCCGGTCAAGGATGATTCATGACCCTTAAAAGGAACTGTTCTGCTTTTGAAATGTGTCCTTGACACGGGGTACACATTATTCCTGTCCTTTTAAACTTCCCCGAAACACGCCTGTTTACGGGAATTATCCGCTCTCTGATGAAAGTTTAGCACAGGAAAAGTGAATTCACACCCTACAAATGGGGGGTTTTGCGGTAGTATGTGCGCTTATGGCTTTTAGTACAGTTCGTCGATTAAGGTCACCACGCCAACGCAAAGTTCTGTAGCCATGAGTGTAAAAATCAGTATAATGTTAATAAGAGCCGGAAGAAGAAAGATTCGGAGGAATAATCACAATGGATGAATTAACCATCAAGCTCCCGACATTTGAATACAAGCGTTCAGACGATATTATTTCAGACGCATCAAGGATTATTGAGCTTGCTCAAAGAAATGCCTACAGCGCAATCAACTATTCCATTGTTTATCGTAACTGGTTGTTAGGACGCCGCATTCATGATGAAGAACTGGACGTCGACGGCCGTGCCGAGTATGGGTTAGAGGTGATTAAGAGCCTGTCAAAACGGCTCACCGAAAAATATGGAAATGGGTTTGATCGTACAAACCTTTACCACTTTCTTCGTTTTTATAAGCTCTTTCCTGAGATTGTCGACGCAGCGAGTCGACAATCTCGACAAATATTGTCCTGGACGCATTACCGCTCTCTTCTTCGCGTTGAAGACAAAGACGCCAGAGACTGGTATGCAAAAGAGGCTTTTGAGCAAACGTGGACGTCCAGAACGCTTCACAGAAACATTTCCTCTCAGTATTACTTCAGGCTTATCGCTTCGCAAAACAAGAAGCCGGTTATTGAGGAGATGGAAAAGCTGACATCTCCATTGCAGTTGGATAAGCATGAGTTTATTCGCAATCCCATAATCGCCGAATTTCTTGGATTACCGCAAAACGCTGTTCTAAAGGAATCCAAACTTGAAGCCGCGATCCTGTCCAATCTGCAAACATTCATGATGGAACTCGGTAAAGGCTTTGCCTTCGTTGCGCGGCAACAGCTTATTCGTACTGAAAACAAGGACTATTATGTGGATCTTGTTTTTTACAATTACATCTTAAAATGCTTCGTATTGATTGACCTGAAAACTGAACAGATTACGCATCAAGATGTCGGTCAGCTTGATATGTATGTCAGAATGTATGACGAGTTAAAGAGGACAGAAGGCGATAACCCTACGCTTGGTATCCTCCTCTGCTCAGAAACTGATACCGATATTGCTCGCTACTCTGTATTGCATGGAAATGAACAGCTATTTGCTACCAAGTACAGGCTTTATTTGCCTTCAGAAGAAGCTATCCGCGCGGAGATCGAAACGCAAAAAGCAATATTCTATCTCCAGCAACAGGAGAAAGATACAGAATAATGAATTGTCGACGCGCCGCGTTGACAATTCAAACATCTGTTCTGTTTTATTAGAGGCGGGATGCGTAACATCTGTAAGCACTCCAATCAAGGAGCAGAGGAGGAAGCCTTACGCTTCCTCCTCTTTTTTCGGTGCATTCAGACACAGCAGACAGAACAGGCCAAACACCGCCATGCCCATCACGCTTTCCCGCGCGTGCAGATCGGAAACGGGATCTCCGGTTTTTGCGCCCCTGGCGTTCAGCACGTTCTCGCCCTGTCCGCTCCTGCGCATGCCGAGGACGCCCGCCGCTTCCGCCTGCAGGGTTTCTTCTGTTTCTTCCGCTTCTTCCGCTTCTTCCGTTTCCTCCGTTACCGCTGCCTTTGCCGCATAAACGGTCGTCTGTCCGCGGAACTGTTTCGGTGCTTCGTTATCAATCTGATATGCGGCCGTGTTCGCAATCCCCTGCGAAGCATCCGCGCCTTCCTTCAGCTTTGCGCCGAAGCGGATGATCACGGCTTTGCCCATATTGTTTTTCAGCAGGTCGCCGTCGATCGTGACCGTAAGCTTCCGGCCGTTGATCACGGCCTTGCCCGGTATGGTGTAGCCGCCGACGGTCACGCTGACATCTCCCTCAAACTGCATCGCGTCGGGAAGATCATCCGTGATGACAAAGCGCGAAATCCTTGCGCGCTCCGGGACACGCGTCTTAATCTCGTAAGTAAACGTCTCCTTGCTGTCCTTCAAAACGGTGCTCTGCGTACTGTTGACCGCCACCTCGATCTCCGGATCCCCCGTGGCGATCTGCACGGTATTGGAGGGAAGGGGTGCCGCCCCTGTCGCCGTCTGGACAACGGTATTGTTCGGGATGCGCACGCCGTTTGCCGCAGTGTCAATGTAGGCGGTCAGATCGGAGCCGGAAATGATTGCCGCGCGGAAGGAAACCGTGATCGGCTGTTTCAGCGCCTCGTCCGTCAGATATTTTTCCGGCACGGAAACCACCAGTGTCTTATCAAAAATCTGCACCAGGCCCTCTGTCAGGATACCGCCGATCATCACCTCTACGCCGCCCCGGAATTCCATCACGCCGGCGATCGTGTTGCTGATCGAAAGGCTGCGCATATCCGCGCGCTCCAGCACATAAGCCCTGATGGTGTACGTTACCTCTTCATAACGCGAACCCAGCATCACCGCACCGCCGTCCGTCCTGCGGCCGTTCACCGTCTCTTCCAGGCGGATGTCCGTCGCCGGCGGTGTTACTGTCGCCACGCCGGAGAACTCGCTCACGTCCGGATCTCTTTCCGAGGGCAGGCGCCTCGGGCCGCTCTCCTCCTCATGCAGCCAGACATGATAGGAACAGGAATTGGGAACCTTCGCGCGTCCGCCGTTCGCTGCGCTCGCAAATCTCGCAAGAGAGACGCCGTCCCTGATTTTCACTCCGAAGCTGACACAGATTTCATTGCCCGCGTTTGACGCAAGAAATTCCTTCGGCAGATCCACGACCAGGGACTGCCCGCTCTGTTCCACCGCCTGTGCGGGAAGCGCAACCTGCTGCCCGTTCACGAGAACCGTGGCGGCACCGGCAAAGGTCAGCTCCTCCACCAGCGTATCTTCGATGACAAAGCGGTTCACCCACGCGGCAGTGTCCGCATCCGGGAGTGTTGTCTTCAATTCATATGTGAATACTTCGCCGCGTACGGCAAGATCCGCATGGGATGGCGAGGGATTGTTCCTTGCCGCGTTCCATACGTTTGTTGTGATCAGAAGCTTCGGATAGTTTTCCGCGGTGACGGGCTTTGGCTGCGCAGGCGGCGGTCCCTGCACGCCGGTCACGGACGGCTCAATGATGCCGTCGAGATGATAATGATCATTCGCGTATTTTTCGCGCTTCAGGACATACCCGACAAATCTTCCCTCTTCCGCCGTCAGGTACGCCTGCATGCCTTCCTTTGAAAAAAGACTCTGCTGCGACGCATCCACGCAGGGAAGGACGTAGTCATTCCAGAACACATACGGGCCGGAAAGACCGGACGCCTCATGGCTGTAATAAATCCTGCCCTGTCCGTCCACATAGTTTGCGGGAAGGCCGGCCGCAGAAAGCCTGCGTTCCAGTTCGCTCAGATTGATCCGGACGGTGAACAGCATCCCGCTGTATTCCGCGGAATCACCGTTGGTCTGAATCACGGCGGGCAGCTCCCCGCCGAGACGCGCATAAACCTCCGCCGTGATGAAGGTATCCGGCGCGGGCTGCGGATCCTGCTGCGCGGGGTCCTGCCCGTTCGGGTCTGCGGGGTCTGTCGTCCGCAAGGCCGCAGACGGGTCCGCCGGCTGCTGTGCCGGGTCTGCGGGGTCTGTCGTCTGTGCGGGATCCTGTCCGTTCGGGTCTGCGGGGTCTGTCGTCTGCAAGGCCGCAGACGGGTCCGCCGGCTGCGCAGGGTCCGTCGGCTGCGCAGGATCAGACGGTTGCGGGTCTGTGGGCTGCGCAGGACTAAAGACCGCCGCAGGCTGCTGCTGCGCCGCTTCCGATCCCGTCTGCTCTTGTCCCTGTGGTGTATTGCCCCCTGTCAGATCTTCCGCATGTACGGTGTGTGCGCCAAATGCACAGGTCAAAAGTGCCGCGCCGAGGAGCACGGTCCATCCCTTACGAATCAACCCTCTCATCCCTTCTGCCTCCGAACAAAACATACAGCTCTGTTTCAAACAGTCACGGTGTATTTCGGCTGTTTTTTCGGAACAGATAAGTGTACCACAATTTATATCAAAAAATCTATGGATAATATTTTTTTAATAATGATATGATTTACTCAATGACCCATCTGTCATCTTCGCTCTCGCACAGTGCCAGCGCGGCTTTGTCGGCAATCACAGTCACATCCTGATGCAGCTGCAACACGGAGGCCGGCACCTTCGGCGTCACGGGACCGTAGAGCGTCGCGCGGATGGCCTCGGCCTTGGCCTTGCCCGAAGCGATCAGCAGGATTTTCCTTGCGGACATGATCGTGCCGATGCCCATCGTCAAGGCGGAGGTCGGGACGTCGGTAATGTTCTCAAACAAACGGCTGTTCGCCTCGATCGTGGACTGCGTCAGCTGCTCCACATGCGTTCCCTTCGAAAAGCTCTCCGCAGGCTCGCAGAAGCCGATATGGCCGTTGTTGCCGATGCCCAGCAACTGCAAATCCACGCCGCCCATCTGGCGGATCAGCTTGTCATAGCGCTTGCATTCCCGCGCCGGGGATTTCGTCGTGCCGTCCTCAATATGCGTGTTGAACAGATCGATATCCACGTGATTGAAGAGGTAATTGTTCATGAAATAGCGATAGCTGTTCGGATCCGTTCCCTCCAAGCCGACGTACTCGTCCAGATTGAAGGTGTGCACCTCCGCAAAGCTGATCGCCTTTTTGTCGCAGAGCTTGCGCAGGTTGTTGTAGGTGCCGATCGGGGTCGTGCCGGTGGCAAGCCCCAGAACACTGTTTGGTTTGAGCGTGATCTGTGCGGCGATGATGCCCGATGCCGCCCTGCTCATGGCGTCGTAGTCCTTCGTTCTGTACACGCGAATCATGTTTTTTTCCTCCTTGCTATGAGCACTTAGCGGCCGTTTTTCGGTCGCTTACGTGCGAATGTACATCCTGTCACTTAGCGAGGTTCTTTCGAGCTTAGTGACGGGATGTTTCCTCTTAACTCCCATAACACGGTTTCCGGTACGAAGAGCGAGCCGTAGCCGGTTCTGAGATCGAGACCCGGTTTGTTCGCTCCGTGAAAATCGCTCCCGCCGCTGACAAGAAGCGAAAGCTCCTTTGCGATCTGACGGACGGTGCGTTCTTCCTCCTGTGTGTAGGTTGAATAAATCGCTTCGATGCCGATCATGCCGGCATCCTGCATTTCCTTCGCGAGCCTCGTCAGCTGCGCGCGGCTCAGCTTATACAGCATCGGGTGTGCCAGCACCGGCACGCCCTTTGCGGAAAGAATCAGCTCCACCGCTTCGAAGGGCGACACTTTTTTGCGCGGCACGAAGCAGGGGCCGTCATCGCCGATATAGCGGTCAAAGGCCTCCTGCCGGGTATTGATGAGACCCTTTGCAAGCAGAAGCTTTGCGATATGCGCCCTGGTCAGCACCGCGCCGGGATTGGCCTCCTCCAGTTCTTCATAGGTCACGGGCAGCCCCGCCGCCGTCAGCTTTTCGCAGATTTCCGCGTTGCGTCCGACGCGGCTCCTGGCGTTGTTTTCGATCGTATCAATGAAGTCCCTGTTTTCCGTGTCAACGAAGAGACCGACCACATGGACTTCCTGCTCTCGTTCCTCGTCCGGCAGATCGTAGATCGTGGAGAGCTCGATGCCGGGGATGAGCTCCAGCGGCAGCCGCTTTTCTTCGATGTGCCGCCGCGCGGGGGCGATGCCGGCCACGGTATCATGGTCCGTCAGGGCGATCGCCTTCAGCTCCTTTTCCGCCGCGTAGTCCATGAGCTCTTCCGGCGTGTATGTGCCGTCGGAGCAGGTGCTGTGCGTGTGAAGGTCAACGGCGTTCATGTCCGCTCCTTTCAGTCGCGCCCATGAATCGCATCCTCCATTCCAAATCGCGTTCCGCGATGGTCGGATGCGACCCTTGGCCAAATCCACGTGTTCTTACGGACTCAGCAGCAAGTGCTTCGTCCTGTATTTCATCCTGTCTCCCCGAAGTGCGCGACCTCGTCCTCATAAGGGTCGAAGATTTCCACCGCTTCGCCGCGGAATGTTTTCTGCGAGACCATGAACTTTTTTTCGAAGGCAACGGGGTTGTAGCTCAGCTTTGCCTGCCGTACGCCGGGCAGTCCCATGTCATCCTCGCGGTTGACGAGCTTCGCTTCGGGAAAGGCGTGCGTGAGAAACTCGCGGTTGATCAGCTGGTACAGCCCCGGGATCTCCGGATCCGCCTTCTCCACGCTGATGCAGGCCATCTCCTCGCGCGCGTTGTAGGTGCCGAGGGAAAAGGCCTTCAGCTTCCCGTCGATCGTGATGCCGCCGATGCGGTAGGTCATGTGACAGCAGTCCTGCAGCACGCTCGTCAGGCCGTCGCGTTCAAACTGCAGCGTCGTCGCGCCGTCCGCATCCTCCTCTGCGTGATTGGGAAACCAGCTGTCCAGAAAGGCCATCACCTCCGCGCGGTTTTCGCAGGTCAGATCGCGGTATTCCCAGCGGCCCTCGTGATCCTTGAGGAACTTGTTGATGAGATTGCGTTTCTTCTGAAATTTCCTGCCGGGCAGGGTGCGCAGCTCCTCCGCGTCATAGAGATAATCACGGAAATCCTCTTCCTCACGCACGATGTATTCCGCGTTTTCCTTCAGGCCGAGCGCGTTCACGCCCTCTTCGTCCGCGAGATAAATCTTGAAGGGCTGCTCCAGAACATCGTTGAAGAATCCTTTCAGTATTTCGAAATACTGCGCGATCTTTTCCTCCGCGCAGTAGGGCAGCGCCGCAAAGTATTCGCGGTCGTTTTTCATGATGATGAGCAGCGCCTCATCCTTCACCTCATAATAACGCACGCGATAGTAATCCGCCCAGATGAAATAATCGATCCAGCCGCTCTCGCAGGCCTTGCAGGGGCGCATCGTGAAATAAGGAATCAGCTTTCTGGCGTCCTCCGGACGCGGGATTTCGAATTTGGGAGTCATGTTTTATGTCATTTGACTGAAATCAATGGTAAGATCCGGATACAGCCACGGTGTCACGGTGTCGGAAAACGAATGCTCCGCCAGCTCGAATTTTTCCGTTTCGCTGTTTAACAGATAGCAGACGACACGGTTCCGCGTCGGATCTGCAATCCAGTATTCCCGGACGCCTGCGCTGTCATATTCCGAGAGCTTGATCAGATAATCCCGCTTGCGCGTGGAATCTGACACCACCTCAATCACCCAGTCCGGCGCACCGTGGCATCCGTCTTCTTTGACCTTGTCCTTATCACAGATCACGCTGATATCCGGCTCCAGGTACGTGTAATCATCATCATGCAAAAAAACGGCAAAGGGTGCAACAAAAACCTCACAGTTTGCCTTCTTTTGCTCCAGATAGTCTGCAATCTTCCTGCAAAGCGATAAAACAATCCGCTGATGTGTGCTGGTGGGCGACGCCATGTCATAAAAGAAGCCGTCAATCAACTCCATCCGCACGCCTTCCGGAAGATCCCGTATTTCCTGTACCGTGTGCCGTTCGCTCTTCGCAAGTCCCATCATATCACCTCTGCTGTTTTCTGCGGGGTCTGTTTCCGTATGCTATTTTATCAAAACGGGGATGATCTTTCAATAAAGCCGAGGCGGGACACGTCAGTTCACTTCCGGATCATAATATTCAAATCCACGTCCCCGTTGATGCCGTCGACGCGCCCCTGGTAGCTGTACTGCCAGATCTGAAATTCGTAAGGAAAATAGAGCGGCACACTGTACCATGCGATCCAGATGGGATATTTCAGGATGCGTGTGTCATCCATGTGCACCACGAAGTTCGTGAGATTGCCATAGAACATCGGCTGATATCCCGCCGCTTCAATGCGTTCCAGAAAGACAAGGGCGTTTTCCGTCCATTCCTCCTGCGTGAGATCATAGATCCGGTTCTCTTCCGTTTCCGGTGATTCGAAATCCAGCACCACCGGCAGCGTGATTTTATCCCGCAGGGGCGCGATTTTGTTTAAGACGTATTCCGCCTCCTCCGCCGCCTCGCCGGTATCGATCGCGTGCGTCACCCAGTAAACGCCGACCTCGATCCCGTTTGCATACGCACCGTTGACATTTTGCTCAAAGAATTCATCGTCATTATAAGAGCCGTTCTTCCCCCAGCCGCGGAAACCCATGCGGATCATGGCAAACTTCACGCCGTCGGCCTTCACTCTCGCCCAGTCAATCTGTCCCTGAAAGGAGGAAACATCAATGCCGAAAAGCCCCTCCACGGAAGGATCATCTCCCACGTAGATGACGCGGTCCCGGTCATCGAGAATCAGCTCGGTCTTGTCAAAGGGATTGCGCGCGGCGCCCTCCGCAAGATCGTGAAACAGATATTTCCCTGCATAGCCCACGATGATCTGCTCCGGCTTTAAGGAGCGCAGCGTATCCATGGGACCGAGCTCGCCGGAGGACATGTGCTCATAAAAGTATTCCAGAAGCTCTTCCCTGCCCTGTGCGATACCGGCCTCCATGCCTGCCTGCTCCGCTTCCGTAAGCATCCCGTCGATCTGCGTGCGCGGAACATATTCCTCTTCGATCCGCCGCTGCAGTTCGGCGTTTTCTTCCGTGAGCTGCCGTGTGCGCATATAAAACACAAGCGCCGCACCGAGCGCAAAGACCGCGACAAAGGTCAGCAACACAAGCGGCACCAAATGCGATCGCTTTTGTTTTTTCTTTTTCTTCTGTTCCTGTTGTTCTTTTTCTTCCGCCATGGATTAAAGGGTTGTGCGGATCACCTGCGGATCATAATTCGCTTCCCGCAGTGCCTGCAAAATCTCTTCCTTGTGATCCGTGCCGAAGGCTTCCATTGTGATGCGGATCTCCACCGCGGCATTGCGGTTGATGGAAACGAACTGGTCATGCTCCACCTTGATGGCATTGGCCTTGACGTCGGCGAGCACGCCGGAGATGCGGTGCAGCTCGCCCGGCCTGTCCGGCAAAAGCACCGACACCGTGAAGATGCGGTTCCTGCGGATCAGTCCCTGCTGCACCACGGAGGACATCGTGATGACGTCCATGTTGCCGCCGGAGAGGATGCAGACAATCGTCTTGTCCTTCAGGTCCATCTTCTTTAAGGCCGCAATGCTTAAGAGACCGGAGTTTTCCACGATCATCTTGTGATTCTCCACCATGTCCAGGAAGCAAACCACCAGGTCTTCATCCGGCACCGTGACCACGCCGTCAACGCGTTCTTTGAGATAGGGAAAGATTGTGGTGCCCGGCGTCTTGACGGCGGTACCGTCCGCGATCGTGTTGACATGATCCAGCGTCACCACCTTGCCCGCTTCGAGCGAAGCCTTGAGACAGGCCGCGCCCTCCGGCTCCACGCCATAGACTTCGATGCGCGGATTGATGAGCTTGGCCAGTGCGGAAACGCCGAGCAGGAGACCTCCGCCGCCGACCGGCGCAAGGATTACATCCACGGTCGGCTTTTCCTTGACAATCTCCATGGCGATCGTGCCCTGTCCGATGGCAACATCCGGATCATCAAAGGGGTGCACAAAGGTATAGCCCTTCTCCTCCGCAAGTGTATGCGCGTAGTCATAGGCTTCGTCATAGACATCGCCGTGCAGGATCACCTCCGCGCCGTAGCTTTTCGTGCGCTCGATTTTGATTAAGGGCGTATTCGCCGGCATGACAATCACGGCTTTGACGCCGTAGCTCTTCGCGGCATAGGCAACACCCTGTGCGTGATTGCCGGCGGATGCCGTGATCAGGCCGCGTGCACGCTCCTCCTCCGTCATGCGCGTGATCTTATAATACGCACCGCGCAGCTTGTACGCACCGGTACGCTGCATGTTCTCCGGCTTCAGATACACGCGGCCGCCCGTGTACGCGCTTAAGTAGTCGCTGTAGATCAGCTTTGTTTCAAGCGTCACCTGCGATACGGCCTCCGCCGCCTGTTCAAATTGCTGAAGTGTGAATTCTGTCATTTTACTCCTCCGGGTCAGATGCCGCATCCCCTTGTGCAAGCACAGTGGATGTGACTGTGCCTGACGGATCGTGCGTCTCAAAGAGGGCGCTGATGAAATCGGCCGCGTCGAAGCGTTCGAGATCCTCCAGGGATTCGCCGACACCGATGTATTTGACGGGGACGTTGAGTTCTGAGACGATGGCGATGGCGATGCCGCCCTTGGCGGTGCCGTCGAGCTTGGTCAGGACGATGCCGGTTAAGTCCGTGACCTCACCGAATTCCTTCGCCTGCGAGAGCGCGTTCTGGCCGGTCGTGCCGTCCAAGACAATCAGATTCTCCCTGTGCCAGTCCGGAAGCCGCTCGTCCAGAATGCGGTTCATCTTCTTCAGCTCTTCCATGAGATTCTTTTTGTTATGCAGCCTTCCCGCCGTGTCCACGATCAGGATGTCCGTGCCGCGCGCCTTCGCCGCGCCGACGGCGTCATAGATGACGCTTGCGGGATCCGCGCCCTCATGGCCGGTGATGATCTGCACCTCCGCGCGGTTGGTCCATTCGGTGAGCTGCTCCGTCGCCGCCGCGCGGTAGGTATCCGCCGCGGCCACCAGCACCTTTTTGCCGGTGCGGTTGTAAAGCGCCGCGAGTTTGCCCACGCTTGTGGTCTTGCCGACGCCGTTCACGCCGATCACAAAGATCACCGTATGATGCTCTTCGAAATCATAGGCATCCTCCGCCGGGGCCATCTGCTCGCGGATGTTCTCCACCAGCAGCGCACGGCAGTCCGCGGCATTGCGGATCTTCTGCTCCTTCACCTGCTCGCGCAGCCGGTCCATGATGCGGGAGGTTGCGGCAACGCCCACATCACCCATGATGAGGATCTCCTCGATCTCCTCATAGAATTCGTCATCAATCTCATTTGCCCCGTGAAAGACATTGTCCAGTCCGCGCACCATGCTGTCGCGGGTCTTGCCGAGGCCGTTTTTCAGCCGCTTGAAAAAGCCCATTTATGTCAGATCCTTTTCTATCAGATTCACGCTCACGAGCGCCGACACGCCCTTCTCCTGCATCGTGATGCCGTAGAGGCGGTCGGAGGATTCCATCGTGCCGCGGCGGTGCGTGATCACGATGAACTGCGTGTTGCTGAGCTTGTGCAGGTACTGCGCAAAGCGCACAACGTTATTTTCATCCAGCGCCGCCTCGATCTCATCCAGGAGACAGAAGGGCGAGGGCTTCAGCTTCTGGATCGCGAAGAGAAGCGCGATCGCCGTCAGCGCCTTTTCGCCGCCGGACAGCTGCATCATGTTCTGCAGCTTCTTGCCCGGAGGCTGCGCGATGATGCGGATGCCCGCCGTCAGCACATCCTCTTCCTCCACGAGCTCCAACGCACCCTTACCGCCGCCGAACATCTCGCGGAAGACCTCATTGAAGGAGGCGTTGATCTTCGTGAACTGCTCCGTGAACTGCTCGCGCATGGAGCGGTCCAGCTCCTCAATGATGCCGCGCAGCTGCGCCTCCGCCTCAATCAGGTCATCATGCTGGCCCTTCATGAAGTTGTAGCGCTCGGAAAGATTTCTGTAATCCTCAATCGCGGAGACGTTGACATCCCCCAGTTTTTTGATCGCGTCCTTTAAGGCGGCGATCTCTTTTTTCATTCGCGGGCCGTCCGTCATCTCCGGATCCCGCATCTGCTCCGCGTCAGAGAGGGTGATCTCATACTCATCCCACATGTAATTGATGCGTGCCTCGATCGCTTCCATATGGCGTGTTTTCATGGCCTCCAGACGAGAGACCTCACGGCCGAGGGAAGCCATCTGCTCCGCCAGCTGATTGCTCTGCTCGAAAAACTCTTTCTGCTTTGCGGAAAGCGTTTCCTTTTCCTGCTGCTTTGTTTCCAGGACGCTCTTCGCCTCATCCCCGGAATCCGCGCTGGCCTCGATCGTGCCCGTGACCTTTTCGATGTCCTCCTTGAACTGCGTCAGGTGCGTGGCGTTCTCCGCAAGGGATTCCTCCACCTCCTGCAGACTCCCGTTCCGCGCCTTTAATTCCTCTTCGATGCGGTCGATGTTTTCCTGTTCAAAGGAGCGCTTCTGGCGGATGGCCTCCGCCTCCACGGCCTCATCGTTGACCTTCTGCTGCGCTTCCTGCTCCTGTTCCTGCAGGCCCTTCAGCTCTTCCTGTGCCTTTGCGGCCTCTTCCTGGCCCTGCGCCTCCGCGGCCTCCGTTTCCTTCAGCTGCGCGTCCGCTTCCGCCTGCCCCTTTTCGATCTCCGCAAGCTGTTCGTTCAGTTCTTCCTTTTCCTGCTGCAGATCGCGCAGGGAGCCCTCCGCTTCCTTCTGCTTTTCCTCCTCGCGGACGACATTCAGGCGCGCGGTGTTCTGCTCGATAAACTTCTCCTGCAGGGTTTTCCTCGCGTTTTCGATCGTTAAGCGAAGATCATTCCTGTGCTGCTTGGTGCGCTCGATGCTCTGCTCCGCCTCCAGGGCCATCTGCTCCAGTTCCTTTACGCGTTTCTTTAAGGCATCGATCTCCCGGCGTCTGCCGAGCAGATTCGACTGATTCTTGAAGGCGCCGCCGGAGATCGCGCCGCCGGGCGCAAGCAATTCTCCCTGCAGCGTCACGACGCGCAGGCGGTGCTCAAACTTGCGGTTTAAGGCAATCGCCGCATCCACCGTATCCGCCACGACAATCCGCCCGAGGAGCGTTGCCGCAACGTTTTTATAACGCTTGTCCGTCTCCACCAGGGTGTCGGCCAGGCCGATCACGCCCTTTTCCTTTAAGGCCTCCTCATGTTCGAAGGGACGTACCTTTTCGATTTCGGTCAGGGGAAGGAAGGTCGCCCTGCCGCCCTTGGTTTCCTTCAAAAACCGGATCAGACGCTTCGCGGTTTCCTCGTTATCCGTGACGATGTTCTGGATGCTGCCGCCGAGCGCCGTTTCGATCGCGGTCTCGTATTCCTTTTTCGTGCGGATGATGTCCGCGACAACGCCCTCGATGCCCTTGACGCTCTCGCGCTGCTCCATCACCTTCTTGACGCTGCCGCCGTAGCCTTCGTAGCGTTCCGCAAGATTCTGCAGCGCCTCCAGCCTGGAGCGCTCCGTATGGTAATCCGCCTGCGCCTTCCGCAGCTGTTCGTCATAGCCGGAGAGCTTGTCCTTGATGCCGGAAAGCTCCTCCTCCGCCTCCTTCTGCGTTTTGTTGAGGCCCTCGATTTCCTCCGTGATCTTTTCGAAGACGGCGCGCAGCTTTGTCAGCTCCTCCTCCTGCCGCTCCCCCTCCGTGCGGACGCTTAAGAGACGGCTCGTCAGTTCGGCGCTCTTGATCTGCGCCTGCTCCTTCATCGTAGCGAGGGAACCGATGCGGCTCTTCACCTGCGCGCGCTGTTCCAGCGCCTCCAGCACCTTTGCGTTGCAGGCCTCGATCGTTTCCGAAAGCGCTTCCATTTTGGAGAGAATCTCCTCATGCGCTTTGATCACGGCGCTGTGCTTTTCCTCAAAGCCCGCCAGCTCCGCGTCGATCGACTCCCGTGCCTTCAGGCGTTCGTCGTATTCTTTTTTGATCTCTTCGATTTCCGCGTTCAGCGTTTCCTGCCGCGTTTTGAAATGCGCATCATTCGCCTCCGCGGAACGGATCTGTTCCTTCAAAAGCGCAATCTGGCCTTCGAGCTTTTCCTTCAGCACCGAAGACTGCGTCATCTGTTCCATGGCCTGCGCGATCGCCTCATCCACCTGACGGATCTTTTCGCTCGTCTCGTCGTATTCGGCACGCGCATCCGCGGAGGCGCGCTCCGCCTGCTGCAAATCATTCGAGGCGATTTCAAACTTCTCCTCGGTCTGCGCCAGGAGCGTGCGCTGTTCGTTGGAATCAATCAGGAACATGTTGACATCCAGCTTCCTGAGCTGCTCCCTGTCGCGCAGATAAATCTTCGCCACCTCGGACTGCTTTTCCAGAGGCTCCATCTGCTTTTCCAGTTCGGAAAGGATGTCCGTAAGACGGACCAGATTCGCCTTCTCATCCTCTAACTTTTTGATGGCGGTGTCCTTGCGCAGCTTGTATTTGACGATACCGGCCGCCTCATCAAAGAGGTTGCGGCGGTCTTCGGGCTTTGAGGAAAGAATCTGATCGATCTGTCCCTGTCCGATGATGGAATAGCCTTCCTTGCCGATACCGGTATCATAGAACAGCTCGTTGATGTCCTTTAAGCGGCAGCCCGCGCCGTTGATCATGTATTCCGATTCCCCCGAGCGGTACAGCCTGCGGGAGATCGTCACCTCGTCGAAAGAGGTCGCGAGCGCGTGATCGGAATTGTCCAAGGTGATGGACACGTATGCGTAGCCCAGGGGCTTACGCAGCTCCGTTCCCGAAAAGATGACATCCTGCATGGAGGAACCGCGCAGCTGCTTCGTGCGCTGTTCGCCCAAAACCCAGCGGACGGCATCCGCGATGTTACTCTTTCCGGAGCCGTTCGGTCCGACAATGCCGGTGATGCCGTTGTGAAACTCCAGACGGAGTTTGTTTGCAAATGATTTGAAGCCCTGGACTTCGATTTGTTTTAAGTACATGTTATTCTTCCATTTTGTTCAGTGCCTCGCGTGCGGCGCGCTGCTGGGCACTCTTCTTGCTGTGCCCCCTTCCCTCACCGAGTTTCTTTCCGTTCAGAAACACGCCGTAGCGAAATTCTTTTCTGTGTTCCGGTCCTTCCGAAGCCAGCATTTCATAACGCAGCTCGATCGAACCGTTTTCCTGCAGTTTTTCCTGTAAGGCGGATTTGAAATCCAGCTGTTCCTTCCCGGGGGCGATATCACAAAGGATGAATGTGCGGATGAAGGACTCCGCCGCCTCCTGTCCGCCGTCGATGTAAATCGCGCCGATCAGCGCCTCCGTGACATCGGCGATGATGGAGGCCCGTTCCCTGCCGCCGGTCTTTTCCTCTCCTCGGCCGAGGCGGATGTGCTTTTTTAAATCAAAGGCCTCCGCACGCTGAAAGAGCGCGTCCTCGCAGACCTGCGCGGCGCGTTTCTTTGTCAGATCGCCTTCTTTCATGTCGGGAAGCAGATGATACAGGTGCGCACTGGTTACCATCTCCAGTACCGCATCGCCCAGAAACTCCAGCCGTTCGTAATCCGGCGGCCGGTTGACCTGATGCTCGTTTGCGAAGGAGGAGTGTGTCAGCGCCTCCAGCAACAGCCCTTCGTTCCGGAACGTGTAACCGATACGCGCCTGTAAGTCCGCGTATTCCGCCGTCACTTAAGCCCCTGCGACAGCGGCCTTGATCAGCTCCGCCGCTTCCCCGACGGTGGAGATTTTTTCGACCTTGTCCTGCTCGATCTTGACGCCGAAGGCATCCTCCAGATCCATGATGATCTGAAAGACATCCAGCGAATCCGCGCCGAGATCCTCCAGGAAGGTCATCTCCGGACGGATCTCGTTCGGGTCAAGGTTCAGAACGCCCGCCGTAATCTCTTTCAATTTCTCGAGTTCTTCCATATCTTTACTCCTCTCCTAACTTCTCCACAATCTGCTGTCCAACCCGCGCCTCATGGAACTCCACGCACTGCAGAACCGCGTTGCAGAAGGTTTCCCGGTTGCTGGAGCCGTGCGCCTTGACGACAAGGCCGTTTAAGCCCAGCATCGGCGCGCCGCCGTAGCGGTTCGGATCATATTCCTTCAGGACGGATTTCAAATTGTTTTTTACCAGTGCTCCGCCGATCTTGCCGCCCGTGGTCTGCAGCATGCCTTTTTTGATGATGCGCATCATCGACTGCGCAACGCCCTCGTACATTTTCAAAATGACGTTGCCGACAAAGGCTTCGCAGACAATGACATCCGCCTCTCCGGCCGGGATGTCCCTGGCCTCAATGTTTCCGGTGAAGTTGATGTCCGGACAGTTCTTTAATAAAGGGAAGGTTTCGCGCACCAGGAGATTGCCCTTTTCCTCCTCCGCGCCGATGTTCACCAGCGCCACGCGCGGGTGCTTGATCTTGCAGATATTTTCCATGTAAATGCTGCCGATCTTGGCGAACTGCACGAGCTGCTGTGCCCTGGCATCCACGTTGGCGCCGCAGTCAATCAGCAGGGAAGAACCCTTCTCCGTCGGGATGAGCGGCGCAAGCGGTGCGCGCTGCACCCCGCGGATGCGGCCGATCACCGTCTGTCCGCCGACAAGAACCGCGCCCGTCGATCCCGCGGAAACAAAGGCGTCCGCCTTTGCCTCGCGCACCATTATCATGGCCTGCACAAGCGAGGAATTGCGCTTGTTGCGGATGGCCATGACCGGCGGCTCCGAGGTGGAGATCACCTCCGGCGCATGCACCACCGTCAGCCTTGCTTTGTCATAGGAAAGTTCTTCCAAGACGGGGGCGACCCGTTCTTCCTGTCCGACCAGGAACACCTGAATCTTCGGCGATTCGTTCACCGCCTTGACCGTGCCCCTCACGATCTCATCCGGTGCGTTGTCTCCGCCCATGGCGTCGACAGCGACCCTTACCAGTTCACTCATTCCCTCTTTCCCCTTTTCAGCCCTTGCGGCACGAAAGCCGCAAGTGATATTGTACCTAATTTAATCCCAAGATTCAAGCAAACAAATGCATTTTTCCGAAGAAAAGAGGAACAGCACGCCTGTACTGGATTACAAGCGTGCTGTTATCAAAATTTCGTTTTAAGGTTAGCGGAATATGATTAATCTTCCACCGCAACGACACTCTTTTTGTTATAATACCCGCAGGCCTTGCAGACCTTGTGCGGCTCACTTAAGGCGCCGCAGTGGCTGCACTTGACGAGTGTCGGTGCCTTCATTTTGTAATTCGGGCTGCGCCTCTTGTCCCTGCGCGCCTTGGATGATTTATTTTTCGGGCAAATAGCCATGGTTCTTACCTCCGATATTCTTACCTTAACTGCACAGCGACAATTATTATACGCCTCCGGTGGACCGCTTGTCAAGAAAAATATCCCGGTTGACGCCCCCTGCCTCACGTTGTTTTATTGATATGCGTTTTGGAAAACTGCTTTTGTGATTCATCAAAGCGGCTGTTTACATATGCGGTATACAGAATATCGATCACATTCAGTTGTGAAATCCTTGAGGACATTGCACCGGAACGGAATGTCGCCTCGTTTGCGGCCGTGTAGAGCTTATAATCCGCGCGCTTGGACACGGGTGTTTTGGTAAACCGCGTGATTGCAACGATCGGTGTGTGGTTTTCACGCATGGCATCCATACATTCCACGATCTCCCTTGTCTCGCCCGAATAGGAAATGACAATCCCCATGTCATCCGGGCGCGCATTGCGCGCCATCAGCAGCTGGGAATGCCAGTCCTCATTGATGTTACACGGCTTGTTGATGCGCAGGAATTTTAAATGCGCATCCTTGGCGGCACAAAAGGAAGCGCCGATACCGAACAGCAATACAGTATGCGCATTTTGCACCAGCTCCACACACTTCATCAGCGTCACCGGGTCAATCAGATGCCTGGAATCCTCAATCGCAGTGATGTTGCGTACCGACACCTTGTCAATGATATCCTCCATGCTGTCCGATCGCAATATTTCCGCGCTCTCCCGGCTCTGGTTCTGGTCGCGTAAAAACATTGCATAAATCAGCGAACGGCGAAAGTCCTTATAGCCCTGAAATCCCATATTCCGGCACATCCTGTAAAGCGTGGAGGCCGAGGTAAACGTTGCCTGTGCCAGCTCCTGTATGTTCATTTCCGAAGCGGCCTTTGTATTACTTAAGATATATTCCGCGGCATTTTTTTCGGTATTGCTGAGTTTTTGTTTGCTTTCTTCGAGCATCAAAACCGCATTTTTCATATCGTGATATCCTCCGGTCGCAGGGTGATTTTCGTGATCACAAATCCCATGATACAACTGATCAGCAGACCGATCAAGTAATGCAGCATGCCCCACACGGCGCCGGAAGGGGCCGTCATCAGAAAAACAGCGAGCACGCCGGAGGGACCCCAGTTGATCGACGCCACCTCCATGGCCGTGACATAGGCACCTCCAAAGATCGCGCCGACACCGGCGTAAAAGAAGGGCTTGCCCAGCGGCAGTGTCACACCGAAGATAAGGGGTTGTCCGATCCCGCAGATGCCCGGAATCACGGCGCTTCGAATGACATTGCGCAGGCGTTCGTTTTCTTTCGCGATCAGATAGATTGCGATGGCGGCGCCGACCTGACCGGCACCTGCCATCGCAAGCGCGGGATAAAGCGAAATGCTTCCGCTCTCATTTAACTGCGTTACATAGATGGCGGAAAGGCCGAGGTGCATGCCGAGCGCCACCAGGGGCAAAAAGAGGGCGGCGGTGAGCCCGCCTGCCGCAATACGCACTGCCGCCACATCGCTCATGCAAAAAAACTCGATTCCGCGGCAGAGTACGGATGAAACATAGCCCGCGGCAGGCATCACGACCAGCAGGTATATGGTCGTGCAAAAGAGCATGGTCAGCAGGGGCGTCAGAATGGCATTTGCCGTTTTCCCGATATGCGCACGAAAAAAGCGCTCGACGTGTGCCAGCATATAAACCCCCAGAATAACGGCGATCACACCGCCGCTGCCGCTGCTCAGGACAGACTGCTGCGGCACGTCCTCGTTGTACAACAGAAGCGTTTTTGAAATATCATTGATTTCCGGAAGGATCGTAATCAGACCGAGCATTCCGCCAAGGATCGGCGTCGCACCGAAGCGATCCGCCGCACTGTAGCCGACCCATGCGGTCATATAGGTCAAAAATGAAATATTGATGATATTCAAAACCTGATACAACAGATACAAGGGGGGTGTTTCGGTATAAGCAGGCGCAAGAATCGTGATCAGCGAGGCAAATCCCGCACAAAGCCCCGCAAGGATGGCGCCCGGAATCAGGGGTTTGAAAATCTCCCCCGTCATCTGCAAAGCATGCCTGCATTTCTCCCGGATCGTCTTCACCGCTTTTTCAGAATCCGATCTTTCCCATCACAACCGGATGGGAGGCTCCTGTCACTGACATCAGGTTGTTTGCACCCGCGAACAGCGCTTCATTTGCCATAATTGCAAACGCAACCGCTTCCTTTGCGTCGGAATCAAATCCGATCTCCTCATTGGTCAGCACCTCACATGCCGGGAGGGCGTCACGAATCATGTGAAGCAGCGTAAGATTCCTGCTGCCGCCTCCGCCGATAATCACGCGGTCAGGTACGGGGGTACAATATTCTTTTACGCTGAACGCAATCGTCTCCGCAGTGAACCTTGTTGCCGTCGCGATCAGATCATCGGGCGCAATATTGCGTTCCGCTGCCACGGAAAAGATCCTGTCCATATATTCGCTGCCATAGTACTCGCGTCCGGTCGATTTCGGCGGGCGTTTCTTTAAATAAGGATCCTCCATCAGCATAGAAAGCAGCGACGCATCCGCATGTCCTTTTGCGGCGCGCGCACCGCCGTCATCGTAATGCGCCGCTCCCTGCGTAAGACGCTCCGTCGCGGCATCAATGACCATATTGCCGGGGCCGGTATCAAAGGCATAAACCTCCTCCGGCAGACACCCGCGCTTCAGGCAGGTGATATTACCGATACCGCCGATATTCTGCAGCGCTATGTTTTCGGTCTCGCTCCGGTACAGCAGGTATTCGCTATAGGGCACGAGCGGTGCGCCCTGGCCGCCGGCCGCCATATCCCGTACGCGAAAATCGCTGACGGTCAGGCAGGAAAAGGTCTCCGCGAGCAGGGACACGTCTCCCAGCTGCAGGGTGCCGCGCACGTTTCTTCCGCAGTACGGCTCCGCCTCCGGAATGTGCCAAAACGTCTGTCCGTGCGAACCGATCAGATCGATTTCGTCTCTCCCGATCCCCGCTTTTTTGACAAGGGCGTCCACCGCCTCCGTGTACAGTACGCCAAGCAGTGCATTGATGCGGCAAATATCCGGAGCCGTGACCGCTTCGCCTCCGGCCATACGCAAAATCTCTTTTCTTACCTGCGCGGAAAACGGCAGGCTGACAAATGAGATCTGCTCAACCCTTGTCGCAAATCCGTGCCCGCTGACGCGGCAGAGTACGGCGTCGATACCGTCAACGGAAGTGCCGGACATCAGACCCGCCACCAGACGCGATTCCTTTTCCGTAAGGGTTATGACCGGATGCTTCATACCGATGACTCCTTTTTACGCAAATGTCCGCAGGGAAAGGCTTACGGCGCCGTATAAAGCGTCATGAAGCGGTTCCATACAGCGCATCTTCGGTCTCAGTTCCTTTGTCAGGCGGATGAGCTCCCGCCGGAACAGCGTGTCATGTTCAAACAATCCGCCCAACAGCGCAAGGTCCGCTTCCTGCAGTTCCAGCTTATCCGCAACCGAAAACGCTGTCGCACATAGTGCCCTTGCATTCGCCGTGAGGATGGCAAGCGCCACATCGTCCCCTTTTTCGGCAGCCTCCTGCGTCAGCACGGACAGCGCCGCAATGCGGCTCTTGTCTCCGCCGTAGGCATAAGAAATCAAGGCGGAACGGTCCGTCAGTTTTTCTTTGTCCGCGACAAGCTGCGTCAGCATCGTTGCAGGGCCATAGCCGTCCATTTCCTTTGTCACGGCAATGAGTGCGTCGCGCCCCAGGGCGTATCCGCTGCCCTCGTCCCCGATCAGGTGTCCCCACCCGCCGCTTCTTTCCTCATGTCCGTCCCGGGCCTTTCCCAGACAAATGCTCCCCGTACCGGCGATCAGCGCGATACCGGGTGCACCATCCAGTGCCCCCTCCAGTGCAATCGCGCCGTCTGTCCTGACAGCGAGCGGTATGGCGGCTTTCTCCATCTCCTCATGGAGGATGCGCATCATCTCCCGGTTGCTGATACCGGCACAGCCGATCAGCAGCCCCTTACAATCGCCAGTCTGACAAAGGACAGCGGTCATCTTCGACAACAGCGCACGGAAAGACGCTTCCCCGATGCTGTTGTAATTGAAGGAATCAAACACCTCCTCCCGGACGACCTTCCCTTCACGCGTCACACAGCGCAGCCTCGTCTTCGTCCCGCCGCCATCGACTCCCGCAAAAAAAACCATGCTCATCCTCCGAACATTTCCTTCACCGCCCGACACGCCGCCTCGTCCCAGAAATTCCAGTCATGCGCGCCCTTCCAATGTGAAAACGTCACATTCATGCCGCGACGTTTCGCGTTTTTGTAAAACGCGGTATTTTGCGTATACAGTTCATCCTCCTCGCCGCAATACATAAAGAGCCGCGGAAACGATGCCGGGTCCGTTTCTTTTAAAAGCAGCAGCAGATCGTCCCGCTTTTTTACCGCCAGATTCATTCCAAAGATCGCCTGATACTCTGCGCGCTGCGCGGCATCCGCAGCCTCGATCCTACTGACAATATCCGTGACCGAAGAAAGCACGGAAACGGCCTCATAATGTGTCGCGTACGTAAACGCACACTTCAGCGCACCGTAGCCGCCCATGGAAAGACCCATCAGGTAGTTGTTTTCTTTTTTTGTGCCCAGTCCGAAAAATTTCCTGCAAATACGCGGAAGCTCTTTGGATACATATGAAAAATACGCGGGGCCGTGTACCATATCCGTATAATAACTGCGCTGCACCTCGGGAATCACGACAGCGATGCCGTATGGTCTGACGTAGCGTTCAATCGACGTATAGCGCACCCAGCCGCTGTTATTATCAAAAAGACCGTGCAGAAGATACAACACCCGCGCTTTTTTGGGATCGGTATCCTCCGGCAATATCACCTTAAGCGAGGTCACCATCTGCAATGCTTCCGAACTGAACTCCATGCTACAATGTGCCACCTTCTCCTCCTTTTTTATGCGGATGTCGGCAGATCCTGATCCGCCATCACGGCCGCGATCCTGCCTCCGTTTTCCATCAGCAGCCGGTCTGCCTCTGCGGCATCAACCTGTTTTAAATGCATCACAATTGCTGTTTTGGATCGGTAGCCGCAACGGGACAGACACTCCGCCGCCTGCTCCTCGCTCATGCCCGTCGCAACAGCGACGATGCGCTCACAGCGATGAATCAGCTTTTCGTTTGAGGCCTTTACATCGACCATCAAATTGCCATATACCTTTCCCAGACGAATCATCGCACAGGTGGAAAGCATATTCAGCACCATCTTCTGCGCCGTTCCGCTCTTCATGCGTGTGGAACCCGTGATGACCTCGGGTCCGGGGCTCGGCGAAATGGAAACATCCGTAATGCGCGTGATTTCCGAACCCGGACAACAGCTGACACCGATCGTCGGTGCGCCCGTGCTGCGCGCATATTTCAGCGCCCCGATCACATAAGGCGTTCTTCCGGACGCCGCGATACCCACGGCAACGTCCCTGTCGCAAAAGCCGATGCGCTTCAAATCCTCTTCACCGAGGCTGTCACTGTCTTCTGCGCCCTCAATTGCCGTAAACATGGCCCTTTCACCGCCCGCAATCAGCCCGACCACCTGCGAGGGATCGGCGGAAAACGTCGGAGGACATTCCGCGGCATCCAGTACGCCCAGACGCCCGGATGTGCCGGCGCCGATATAAACCAGCCTCCCGCCGCTCTCCATCCGCCCGGCGATAATATCAACCGCCTTTGCAATCTCCTCCAGCTGCTCCTCCACCGACTCCGCAACTTTTTTGTCTTCCCGGTTGATTCGCCGTACCATATCCAACGTAGTCAACGTATCAATATCGAGGGTGTCGGGATTGCGTTCCTCTGTCAGTATGCTGTTCCAGTCCATCCTGTCATCCTTTCTGTCTGATCAACCGCACTTGCAGCACGCCACCAGGTGCCCCGGCGAAACCTCCTTCAGCGGACACTCACCGTCACATTCCTTGTCAGCGAACCGGCAGCGCGGCTTGAAGCGGCATCCGGGTGCGGGGTTGATCGGATTTGACACCTCACCTTTCAGGGTATTACGTTCGCGGTTTCTGCGGGAAAGATCCGGCGTCGGCACGGCCTCCAGAAGCGCCTGCGTATAAGGATGCAGCGGATGCGCAAACAACTCTGCGGTCTTTGCATACTCCACCGTCTGCCCCATATACATCACCATGATCTCATTGCTGATATGTTTGACCACACACAGATCATGCGTGATAAACATATAGGACAACTGCCGCTCATCCTGCAGATCCATCAGCAGATTCAGGATCTGTGCCTGAATCGATACATCCAGCGCACTCACCGGCTCGTCACAGACAATAAACTTCGGACTGACCGCCATGGCCCGCGCCAGACCCACACGCTGACGAAAGCCGCCGTCCAGCTCATGCGGGTAAAGATTGGCCAGGTTTGCGGGGAGTCCGCACATCTCCATGATCCTTACAACATGCTCATTGATTTCTTTTTTGGTTTTGAAAATATCACATACTTCGATCGGCTCTGCGATCAGATTGTGTATGGACATCCGCGGGTCAAGGGAGCTGAAGGGATCCTGAAAAACCATCTGCATATTCAGATGCAGTTTTTTCATATCCTTCTTTTTGTATTTCAGGACGTCTTCCCCCTCGTACAGTACCTGCCCGTCCGTAGCCGGCTGCAGACGTAAAATGGTACGACCGAGTGTGGATTTTCCGCAGCCGGACTCACCGACGACACCGAGGGTTTTCCCCTTTTCGATTTTCAGGTTGACGTCTTCCACCGCGTGCAGCATGCCGCTGCCGGTCTTAAAGTATTTTTTCAGATTGATCGTCTCCACCATGGGTGCGGACATTTCAAAAATCCTCCCTGTTTTCAAAGAGATGGCAGGCAATGCCGTGCCCTTTGTGTACATGCATGGCGGGTGCCACGGTCTTACAGCGTTCCATTGCGTGATCGCAGCGGTCACAGAAGCAGCAGCCCTCATGCACCACGCGCGGATCCGACATCCGCCCCGCGATCGGATGAAGTCTCGGCTGATCATCCTTGAGATCGGGAATACAGCCGAAAAGCCCGGCCGTATACGGATGATTGTTTTTCTTTTCGAATACCGCTTCCACCGTTCCGTATTCCACCACGCGACCGGCATAAACCACGGAAACCGTATCGCAAAACTCCGCAACAACACCCAGATCATGCGTGATCAGCAACACAGCCGTATGGAACTGGTTTTTCAGATTACGTATCAGTTCCAGAATCTGTGCCTGTATCGTCACATCGAGCGCGGTTGTCGGTTCGTCCGCCAACAGGAGCTCCGGCTCCGCAACAAGCGCCATCGCGATCACGATGCGCTGTTTCATCCCGCCGGAAAACTGATGGGGAAAATCGGTTTTGCGCGACGGCGGGATGCCCACCAGTGTCATCATCTCATCGACCTTCGCTTCTTTTTGCTGCTTTGTCATCTCCGGGAAGTGCAGGTTCAGCACCTCCAGAATCTGATCCCCGACCGTATGTGTCGGATTCAGGCTTGTCATCGGATCCTGAAAGATCATGGAGATGCGCTTGCCGCGCAGTGCGAGCATCTCCGCCTCCGGCATCTGCAGCAGTTCGCGGCCTTCATAGCGGATCGAGCCGCCCGCGATATGACCGACACGTTCCGGTAACAGACGAAGCACGGACAGCGCAAGCGTTGTCTTGCCCGCGCCGGTTTCGCCGACCAGACCGCGTGTCTCGCCCTTATCAAGCCTCAGATCGAGATCATTGACCGCATGGACAATCGCATCGTCTGTACGATATTCCACCGTCAGTGCGTCAATCTCCAGAAGGCTTACTTTCGACTCCTCCATATGTTTCTTCCTTTCAGTTCTTTGTCCGCGGATCAAACGCGTCACGAAGACCGTCACCGATAAAGTTCACGGCCATTACAGTCAACGCGATGCAAATGCCGGGAATAAGACCGAGATAGGGATAGGCCTGGATATTTGCCTTGTTTTCGGAAATGATCGTTCCCCATTCGGGTGTCGGTGAAGCCACGCCCAGTCCGAGATACCCCATGGAGGAAATACTCAGAATCGTCTGTCCGAGGTTGAGCGTCGCGGAAACGATGATCGGGCCGATGCCGTTTGGTAATATGTGTTTGACAATGATGCGCAGGGAACTGCAGCCGTAACACTGCGCCGCTTCGATAAACTCAACATTACGCAGGGTCAGAACCGCAGAACGCACAATACGCGAAAACCTGGCGATCTGTGATACCGCCAGCGCAACCACGAGCTTCCATACGCCGTTGCCGAGCGCGGTAATGATTGCCATGGCCAACAGCGTGGAAGGCACTGCCATCAGCATATCCACCACACGCATCAGGACACTGTCCACCCTGCCGCCAAAATATCCGGCCGCCCCGCCAATCAGCGCACCCATAACCAATGCAATGCCGATAATGGCGAAACTCGCGAGAAGGGAGATCCTGCCGCCGTACAGAACACGTGCAAACAGATCCCTGCCAAACTCGTCCGTTCCGAAAATATAGCTTCCGTTCGGTGACGTAAAGCGGTCCTTGACATGCATCTGGACGACATTATCATAACTGGAAAGCACGGGCGCCAACAGCACTGCCAAAAACACGGCCGCCAGCAGAAACACGCCAAACATCGCAAGTTTATTCTTGCGGAAGCGGAACATGACGAGTTCGCCCATGCTGTATTCGGAAAGAGATTTCTTTTTTCTTTTGAACATCGAACCTCCCTCCTTTAAGATGCAAGATCGATTCGCGGATCGATCAGCGCACAAATCAGGTCAACCGCCAGATTGATGATGCCCACAATGATCGTCACGAAGATTACTGTCCCGAGCACGACGGGAACATCCCTGGATTTTACAGCATTTAACAGCATCGTACCGATACCGGGAATCGTGAAGATGTTTTCCGTCACGACCGCACCGCCGATCGTTCCGGCAAAGGTGATTCCCATCTGTGTCACGATCGGTATCAGCGAGTTGCGAAGTGCGTGCTTTCTGACCACCACCTGCATTGCCGCGCCCTTGGCTCTGGCCGTACGGATATAATCCTGCCGGATGACATCCAGCATGCTGGTGCGGCTCATGCGTATCATCGATGCCAGCGTATTCGCGCCGAGGATCACCGTCGGCAGGATATAACTCTTCCATCCGGTAATGCCCGAGGTCGGCAGCCATCGCAGTATCAGACAAAACAGGATCTGGCACATGGTGCCCAGCCAGAATGCCGGCAAAGAAAACAGGAGAATCGCGACAAAGGTGGTGCCGTAGTCCAGCAGGGAGTATTGCCTGATCGCCGACATGATACCGAGCGGCACACCGATTGCCACCGCAAAGATCATGGCCAGCGTGGACAGCATCAGCGTATATGGCAGACGGTTTTGAAACCGCTCCAACACCGACTCCCCGTTGATCCATGATTCCCCGAAATCCAGACGTACGACATCCCGCATATACAGCCCGTAACGCACGAGCAGCGGCTTATCCAGTCCCATCTCCGCCTGTTTGGCCTCGATCTGTTCCTCGGTTGCATCCTGGCCGAGCAGTTGTCTGGCCAGGTTGCCCGGTGCAGCGGATAAAATCAGAAACAGGATAAAGGTGACACAGATAATCACCGGAATCAGCATCAGCAAACGCTTTCCGGCATATTTTACCCAGTTCATTGCTGTCCTCCCCCTTTCGGAGACATCACCGGCGTTCAAAAAAACCGGGGCGGACGATTACCGCTTCATCCGCCCCGGCGTCTGTGTTATTTAATAGTGATATAATCTGAAATTGTAGTTGCCAAGGCAGTGTGCCAGAACATTTTTCAGTTCACTTCTGTAAGCGACGGTAGTAATGTCGTTTAACAGCGGCACATCATACGCCTCCTCCGTGATGATGTTACATCCTTCGACATAAAACGGTTTACGGGCATCGCCCTGCGCGGCACGGCCTTTCATGAACAGATCGTACAACTCCGGATCACGCGCGTAATGCAGCCCTTCCTCCCAGCGGTCCGTACGGTGGCCGGTGATGATACCGTCCGCATCCACCAGGGAGCTTAAGTTGTTGACGATATATGCGCCCTCGTAATTGCGCAGATTCCAGCCGTCCTGATACGTCGGATTGTCGACCGCACGCACCTGGCAGTTGATGCCGATCTCCATGAGCTGCGCCTGAATGACCTTTGCGCAGGTTTCCAGCGTGGAGCCGCTGTTGACCATGATCGCAAACTCTTCGCCTGCGTAGGAAGAGGCCGCGAGATACTCTTTTGCTTTTTCCGGGTCGTATTCGACGACTTCAATCCCGTCATCAACCGTCACATAGCCGCCGTAATTGGAGCACATATCAATGTCCAGCGTTTCCGCATAACCGGCGAATGCCGCGTCATTGATATCATCCTTGTTGATGCCGGCCTGCACTGCCTTGCGGAAGTTCTTATCGGATGCGGGACCCGTCCACTCTGACATGCTCATCGTGATGCGGCCGGTGGAATTGGTCGAGTTCCATTCGACGTTTTCATCACTGTCCAGGCGCGTACAGACATCAATGGAAGGATTCCGCACGATGTCATAATCACCGTTTTGCAGACCCAGAATCTGTGTGTTCGTATCCGCCACGGTCTGGATAATGACCGTCTTGATCGGCGGAGCGCCTCTCCAGTAATCCTCATAGGCTGCCATTGTCGTATGGTCACCGCTGACGTATTCGACAAATGTATAGGGACCTGTGCCGATCGGGGCTGCCATATAACCTTCTTCACCGACCTCATCATAATAGGCCTTGCAGGCAATGCCGCCAAGACGCGATGCAACGCCGTAAGGGAAGGCCGCATACGGCTCGGTCAGGTGCATTTCCACCGTGTACTCATCGATGATCTCGCAGCTTTCAAAATTGACAAACAGTGCCGCGCCGATCGGCCCCTGGAACCCGGTGTCAAAGGTAAACTTGACATCCTCCGCCGTCATCGGCATGCCGTTGTGGAACGTAACGCCCTGGCGAAGATGGAAGGTATAGGTCAGACCGTCTTCGGAGACCTCATAAGACTCCGCGAGACCTTCCGTCAGCGAACCGTCCGGCTCGAGGAAGAGCAGACAGTCATACAGATTGGACAGTACCAGGTTGTCATCGCCCGCACAGCTCTGGGAACCCTGCGCAAAAAAGCGGTACGGCTCACCGCTGGTGGCCAGGATAATCGTGTCCTTGCCCTCCGCAGCGGGTTCGGCCGTTGTTGACGCATCGCCCGCATCCTGTGCAGCGGAAGATCCCGTTTCTGCAGCCTGTGTTACCGCGCTGCCGCCGGTGTCTCCGCTGCCGCCGGCGCTGCAGCCAACCATGACGCATACCATAAGCAACGCCAAAATGCTTGACAGTTTCCTTTTCATGTGTAACCTCCCCTCTTAGAATGAATGATGAGACATTGACCTGCGGATGATTATCCGCCTACATGGAAATTGTAAAAAGATGAAAGATTTCTGTCAATATAGTTCGTGTAATATGAAAATTTTTTTCATCTTTTGGTAAAAATAACAGACGGCAACGGATGAATTGCCGTCTGTTATAGGCGTTTTTACCTATTCGAAGCACACCTTTCCGGGATTCAGGATCAGATTCGGGTCGAACACCCTCTTGATGCCGCGCATCAGTTCCATGTTGGTCTCCCCGACAGATTCCGCAAGGTATTTGACCTTGCCGCGGCCGATGCCGTGCTCGCCGCTGACAAGACCTCCGCAGGAAACGGCCTCTTTGTACAGCTTTTCAAAATACACGTCCACGCGCCGGATGAATTCGTCTTTCTCCAGATCGTTGGAGCATTGGTAGATGTGAAGATTTCCGTCTCCCGCGTGGCCGAAGCTCTTAATCTCCAGGCCGCACTCCTCTCCGGTCTTTCTGGCAAACCTCAGAAAGCGGGCGATTTCCGCGACCGGCACCACGACATCACACTCGTCCAGCAGTTTGGTTTCCGACTCAATGCCTTCCAGAAATCCCGAACGGGCCGCCCAGGTATTGCGCAGTTTTTGCGGATTGTCCACCACCAGCACATCCACCGCGCCGGCCTCCGTAAGGATTTCGGCGATGCTTTCCACACGCTCGTACAGTTCCTCTTCTTTCTGTCCGTCAAAGGCGATCAGCAGACAGGCGCCGATTTCCGTACCGCCCATCTGTTTCGGAAAGACTTCTCTGCCGACATAGCGCTCGGAAACGTCCATAATCTCGCGCTCCATAAATTCGATCGCCTGCGGATCCAGATTGGACATCTTCACCTTAGGCACCGTGGCGATGGCCGTGTCGATGTCTTCAAAGGGCACAATCAGGGAAAGCGTGGCTTTGGGCGCCGGGATGAGCTTTAAGGTAAGCTCCACGATGATGCCGAGCGTACCCTCGCTGCCGATCATCAGATGCAACAAGGAGTAGCCGGAGCTGGTCTTGGAAACCTTTGCGCCGTACTCCGTGATCTCGCCGTTTGGCAAAACCACCTTCATTGCCAGCACATAGTCTCTTGTCGTGCCGTATTTCACCGCACGCATGCCGCCCGCATTGGTGGCGACGTTGCCGCCGACCGTGGCCAGCTTTTCGCCGGGATCCGGCGGATACATCATTCCTTTTGTCAGCGCGTCTTCCGCCAGCTGCTGCAACAGCACGCCCGGTTCGATGGTAACGCTGAAGTTCTCCAGATCATAGGAAAGAATGCGGTTCATCCGGATGGTTTCGATGACGACACCGCCATAGACGGGCACGCAACCGCCAACAAGACCCGTGCCCGCACCGCGGGTGGTGACGGGGATCCTGTGCTCATTGCAGAATTTCATGACGCCCGCGATCTCCTCAATGCTCGTGGCCTGAAGAACGGCGTCCGGCATCCGGCTTCCGTAAATCGGCATTTCATCCCGCGCATAGTCCTCGTTGATGTCTTCTCCTGTCAGGATATGGTCCGGAGCGACAGCCTTTAATTCTTCGATCAGCTCCGGCGTGAGTCTGTTATACTGCGTCATGTCAGCCTTCTTCCTGCCCCCATTTTCACCGTATGACAGTTACTTACGCCAGCGCCACCGTGTCTCTCGCAATCGCGAGCTCTTCGTTGGTCGGAACGACATAGACCTTCACTTTGGAATCCGCGGTGGAGATTGCGATTTCTTCGCCGCGCTTGCCGTTCGCGTCCTCATCCAGCTTGATGCCGAGGTAGGAGATGCGCTCCACGATCTTCTTACGGACGAAGCCGGAGTTTTCGCCGACACCCGCCGTGAAGCAGATCACGTCCACGCCGTCCATCGCCGCGGCGTAGGCGCCGATGTATTTGACCACGCGGTACACGAAGGCTTCGATCGCGCGCTTGCCCCCGGCGTTGCCTTCGTTGTAGCCCTTCTCCAGATCACGGAAGTCTGAGCCGAGGCCCGCGGAAAGGCCGAGAACGCCGGACTTTTTGTTCAGCACGTTCAGCATGTCGGAGACGGAGATATTTTCCTTCTTGCAGATAAACTCGACGATGGAGGCATCCAGGTCTCCGCTGCGCGTGCCCATGATAAGGCCTTCGAGCGGGGTGAGTCCCATCGAGGTGTCGATGCACTTGCCGTTTTTGACCGCGGAGACGGAGGCGCCGTTGCCCAAATGGCAGACGATCGTCTTTAAGTCCTCCGGCTTTTTGCCGAGGATCTCCGCGACGCGGTTCGAGACATAGGCGTGCGAGGTGCCGTGGAAGCCGTAGCGGCGCACGCGGTATTTCTCATAATATTCATAAGGCAGTGCGTACATATAAGACTCTTCCGGCATCGTCTGATGGAAGGCCGTATCAAAGACCGCCACCATCGGCACGCCCGGCATCAGCGCTTCGCAGGCATTGACGCCGATCAGGTTCGCCGGATTGTGCAGCGGCGCAAGATCGGAAACCTCTTCGATCGCCTTTTTCACTTCCTCATTGATCACGACGGACTTCGTGAACTTTTCGCCGCCGTGCACGATGCGGTGGCCAACCGCCCCGATCTCGGACAGATCTTTGACAACACCGGTGTTTGCATCCGTCAGATAACCGATGACCAGCTCGATCGCCTTCTTGTGATCCGGCATCTCGATCTGCTGCTCCTGCTTTTCGCCGCCGGCCGGCGCGTAGGAAATGATGCCGCCGTCGATGCCGATGCGTTCGCAAAGACCCTTCGCGATGACGCTCTCCGTTTCGGAATCAATCAGCTGGTACTTCAGTGACGATGAACCGCAGTTGATGACAAGTACTTTCATGTTGTTAACCCCTTTCCTTCTTTTCACATGGGTACAGGGGGACGGTTCTTCTGTACCCGGACGCAACGTTCACAGTATAACACATCGGGGGGAAATACAAAAGAGACGGTTTTATTGTATAATAGCATTTGAGGAGGGATTCCCCATGAAAAAGAACGCAAACAGAATGATCTGTTCCCTTGCCCTTGCCGCCCTTCTGCTGGTGTCCT
>JAFSPF010000025.1 GCA_017443065.1 Lachnospiraceae bacterium | reverse complement strand
TCTGCGTTTACCCAAAACCCTGCACCAGCGTCTTTCTATCGAAGCAAGGAGGGAGGGTGTCAGTCTGAACCAATGGGCGGTTTATAAATTAGCGCGGTAGGACAATCTCATTTTTAAGCGTGTGTTTTCAGAACCGGTGGCAACCTGTAGAATTGTAGTACAATAGAACGGATGAAGAAACTGGCGTTACAAATCATCCTTGCCGTCCTGTGCATCGTTTGCCTTGCATACGGGGCGGTGGTAAGGGGCGTCGGCAGCGGAAACCGCTTCTGGATGGTCTGGTGGGCGGGCGCCCTGTTTTTTGCCCTGCTGTTTGTGCTCACTGCCCGGAGACTCTGGAGAAGGATTCCGCGCGGACTGCTGTATGCGGGCATCGGCATCTGTGCCGCCGGTTTGCTTTATGTCATTGTCTGCAGCGCTTTCATCTTCTCGCATTTTCACGACAGGGGAGAGGAGGGGGCGGATGTCATCATTGTCCTGGGCGCGCAGGTCTATCCCTCGGGACCGAGTATCATTCTGCAGCACCGCCTGGATACGGCGCTGGATTACCTGTACGCGCATCCGGACACACGGTGCATCGTGACCGGCGGACAGGGGGAAAACGAGCACGCGCCGGAGGCGGAGGTGATGCGGGAGTACCTCGTTGCAAACGGAATCGACAGCGCACGCATTCTGACGGAAACCGAATCCAAAAACACGATCGGCAATATCACCAACTGCCTTTCCCTGATCGATGCGGAAAACGACAGCGTCGGCATTATCACGAATGATTTCCACCTGTTCCGTAGTCTTTCGATCGCGCAAAAACAGGGGATACGGAATGTCAGCGGCATCGCCGCACCGTCGCGCGTCTTCTATTATCCGCACAACATTCTCAGGGAATGCGTCGGCATCCTGAAGGACAAGCTGCTGGGGAATATGTGAATGGCGGGACAGGAGGAAAGTGTGGTACAATACTTCTTATGAAAGAACTACTCGATTTATACCTCGCATTTTTCAAGATCGGCTGTGTGAATTTCGGCGGCGGCTACGCGATGCTGCCGCTGCTCGAAAAGGACCTTGTGCAAAAGCGCGGATGGACGACGATGGATCATCTGCGCGATTATTTTGCCGTGGGGCAGTGTACGCCGGGCATCATCGCGCTGAATGTCTCCACCTTCATCGGCTATAACAAAAAGAAGCTTCCCGGTGCGCTGGCGGCGACCGTCGGCTTCCTCACCGGGCCGATCATCATCATCCTGGTGATCGCGGCCTTTCTTACGAACTTCGCGCATCTGGAAATCGTGCAGCATGCCTTTGCGGGAATCCGGGTCTGCGTCTGCGTCCTGATCCTGCAGGCCGTGATCCGTCTCTGGAAAAAATCCGTGCCGGATGTGCTGGCCTTCTGTGTTTTCCTCGTCATCTTCCTGATCATGGCGGGGACGCAGTTCTTTCCCTATTCCGCACCGGCGGCGCTGCTCGTGATTGCAGCGGGCGTCTTCGGGATCTTTTTCGGAAGGTCGGATGCGGAACAGAAGGAAGCATCCGCGGCAAAAGAAAAACAGGAGGGTCACTGATATGCCCGTCCTGTTGCAGCTGATGCTCGAATTTTTCAAGACCGGTCTCTTTGCCGTCGGCGGTGGGTTGGCGACGCTTCCCTTCCTTTACCAGATGAGTGATGCCACAAACTGGTTTTCCCACGCGGACATCGCGGACATGATCGCGATCTCGGAATCGACGCCCGGCGCGATCGGCATCAACATGTCAACCTATGCCGGCTTCACGACGGCGGGACCGCTTGGCGGCGTTTTGGCCTCCCTCGCGCTGGCCGCACCTTCGCTCATCATCATCGTCATCATCGCGAAGTTTTTGAACAAATTCGACGAGAATAAATACGTGCAGCGCGCCTTCTACGGTCTGCGCCCGGCCTCCATCGCCATGATCACCGCGGCGGGATTGAATGTTATCCGCGTGACGCTGCTGAACTGGGAGCTGATCAGCGGCGGCTCCGGCAGCTTTGCGGAAATCTTTAAATGGGAAGCAATCGTGATGGCGGTGGCACTCTTCTTTGCCATGAAATATCTCAAATGGCATCCGGTGGTGTTTCTCGCGATTTCCGCTGTAATCGGTATAGTGTTAAAGTTCTAACGATATTACGTCCTACTCACGCCCTTCGCGTTGTGCTACAATAATCCAATGCACAATGAAACCAACGAAACCGTAAGGGACATCGAGCGCTCCATCATCAAGACCTACCGCAAGGAGATCTGGACGAAGTTTACCCGTGCGATCAACGAGTATGAGCTGATCCGGGACGGGGACAGGATTGCCGTCTGCATTTCCGGCGGCAAGGATTCCACGCTCATGGCAAAGCTCTTCCAGGAGCTTATGCGGCACGGGAAGAAAAACTTTGAAACCATTTTTCTTGTGATGAACCCCGGATACAATGAGGAGAACGCGCGTCAGATCGAGGCGAATGCGGAGCTCCTCGGCATCCCGCTGCAGATCTTCCGCTCGGATATTTTTGATGTGACGACGACCGTCCAAAAGGGAGCGCAGTCCTCGCCCTGCTACCTCTGCGCGAGAATGCGGCGCGGTTTTCTTTATGACCATGCGAGGAGCCTCGGCTGTAACAAGATCGCGCTCGGCCATCACTATGACGACGTGATCGAGACCATCCTCATGGGAATGCTCTACGGCGGGCAGATCCAGACGATGATGCCAAAACTCCACAGCACGAACTTCCCCGGCATGGAGCTGATCCGGCCGATGTATCTCATCCGGGAGCATGACGTCAAGCGCTGGCGCGACGCCCACGGGCTGAAATTCCTGCGCTGTGCGTGCCCGCTGACGGAGGGCCTGGATCCGGAGAGTGAAGACGCGCTGCCGGAGATCGGCCACAAGCGCACGGAGATCAAGCGCCTCATCGCGAAGCTGAAGGAGCGCTCGCCGTACATCGAAAAAAACATTTTCCGCAGCGTCGAAAACGTGCACCTCGGCGCGGTGATTGCGTACAAGGACAAAGAAGGAGAGAGGCACCATTTTCTAAACGAATATGGAAGAAAAGAAGACAAAACAGAAGACAGAAGAAAAGAAACCGGAGAAGCCGAAACCGGAACCGGAGAAGTCTGAAGCGGAGAAGCCAAAGCCGGAGCAGCCGCAGGATACGCGCGCGGTAGAAGAACAGGCACAGCGCGAGGAACGCCACCGCCGACGCATGCATCAGCAACGGCTCTACACGTTTATTGCGCTGCTTGTGCTGCTCGTCATCCTCGGCGGCCTTGGCGCGGGCGGCTATTTCCTCTATACAAAATACTTCCGCGCCGAAGCGGAGCCCGCGGAGACACAGGTCGACGAAACACCGGAGGACAGGGAGAAGCGCATCCATGCGCGCATTGAAGAAATCCTCGCGGAGATGTCGCCCTCGGACAAGGCCGCGGCGATGATGATCGTGACGCCGGAACAGCTCACGGGCGCGGATCTCGTGAAGGAAGATTCGGAGCAGCTTGCGGCCGCGCTGCAGACCTGGCCTGTTGCCGGCCTTGTATTTGACGAACAGAATTTTTCCACGGAAAAGGGCCTGCGGAATCTCCTGTCCGCGATCGGGCAAAACAGCCGCTATCCGCTCTTTCTTGCCTTTCACGAAGGGGGCGGATCGGATTCCGCGCTTTCGTCCTTCCTGCAGGAGCCGCTGATGTCCTCGCCCTCCGCGATTGCGGCAACGCATAACACGGAGGAGGCGCATTACGCGGGAGAGCAGATCGGCATGTATATGAAGCGCGTGGGCTTCAACCTGAATCTTGCGCCCGTCCTGCATCCGGCCAAAACCGCGATGGAGGAGGCCTGCTTCGGTCTGGACGGAGAAGAAAGCGCCGCCATGTACCTTGCCTTTACGGAGGGGATGCAAACGCAGCGCATCCTGTCGGCGGCGGGTGTTTTCCCGGCGCCGGGCACAGAGGATGCGGGCGGAGACCCGGATTCCAACTTCATCGGCGAAACCCTGGAAGAACTGGAGAACGGCGCCTTTCTGCCGTTTCAGACTGCCATCGAAGCGGGAACGGAAATCATCATCGTCAGCAATGTGCAGGCGCCGCGCGCGACGGGAGATAACTCTCCCTGTTCCCTTTCGGAAAGCATGATCACCGGACAGTTACGCGGCACGCTTGCGTTTCAGGGCGTCGTGATGACGGACCGCTTTGACCAGGGTGTCATCGCGGGAGGCTATACGGCGGATGCCGCCGCCGTCAACGCGATCCTCGCGGGCGCGGACATCATCCTCTGTCCTTCGGATTTCCTCACCGCCCACCGGGGCATCATGGAAGCCCTGCAGACCGGCGTCCTCACGGAGGAACGCCTCGACCGCTCTCTCACGCGCATCCTGCGCGTATTACTCGAACTGGAATAACAAAAACCCCGCAGTCGCCTGCGGGGTTTTCTCAGGGCAAAGACAGTTGTCAGGCCTTCGGCGGCATCACGGTAGCCGTGCCCGTAATCACTTCTTCCCCGTTCTGATTGACGCAAACCGTTTCCAGCACGGCACGGTTCTTTTCGGGCAGCAGCTCCGTGACCGTGACGGTGGCGGTGACCGTGTCTCCGATCCCGACCGGACGGACAAATTTCAGATTCTGCCCCAGATATATGGTGCCGGGTCCCGGTAACTGCGTGCCGAGTGCTGCGGAAATGAAACCGGAAGAGAGGAGCCCGTGCGCAATGCGTTTGCCGAACATGCTCTTGCTCGCCTCGACCTCATTGATGTGCGCGGGATTGAAATCGCCGCTGATGGCGGCAAACAGATAGATGTCTGTCTCCGTGACAGTCTTGGCAAATGAAGCGCTTTCTCCCACCGTCATTTCCTGAATTGTTTTACCCTTCATGAATGCTCCCTCCGTTTCTGATGAAAACATGAACCAGTCATCACATATCATACGAGAATCCCCGGCGCCATGTCAAGCAAAAAAACAAAAAAAGAGAAAGAAAAGCATGCCGGAAAACCGCATAAAATAAGGTAAAATCATCGAATAAAAAGAAAAACAGACCGCCGGCGCAAAAAAACGATTGACAAAATCCGGCGGATAGGATATTCTCAAATCAGTGAAAGGTGAATCCACATTCACATAAAACGTCAATCAACATCGCTCGATGCAAAGAGGAGGTCTGAGGTGAGTGAGAAGAAGCCCAATGTCGGTATCGTCGGTCTCGGCATTTATCTGCCGGAAACAGTCATGACAGCAAAGGAAATATCGGATGCCACGGGCGGCACATGGTCCGAGGAAGCCGTGGTGGAAAAGCTCGGTATCGTAAAAAAATACATCCCGGGGAAGGAGGCCTGTGACGGAACGCAGGAAATGGGCGCTTTGGCTGCGCTGGACTGCCTGAAGAACACGGGCGTGGATCCGGAAGAGATCGATGCCATCATCTATTTCGGCGAGGAGTGGAAGGAATACCCCCTGACCACGTCCGCCTGCTATGTGCAGGACAGGATCGGCGCGAAGCGGGCCTGGGGCATTGATGTCCAGAACCGCTGCTGTACGGCCGTCGCCGCCATGAAGCTCGCAAAGGACATGCTGATCGCGGATGATGAATGCAACACTGTGCTGCTGGCGGGCGGATACCGCAACTGCGATTTCATCGACTTTACGGACAATGCGGTGTCCTTTATGTTCAATCTCTCCTGCGGCGGCGGGGCGATGATCATGAAAAAGAATTACAACAAAAATGTCCTGCTCGGCACGCATCTGATGAGCGACGGCTCCATCGTGTATACCTGCGGCAGCAAGGTCGGCGGCATCCGCGAGCCTGTGACAGCGGAAAACGTCGATGAATTCGGCATGCTGCGCGTCATGGATGTCGAGAAGATGAAGGGGCTGCTCAACACCACGTCGATGCCGAACTGGTACTACTGCATTGACGAAGCGCTGCGCAAATCCGGCAAGACCAGAAAAGACATCGGCTACCTGGATATTCTGCACATGAAGCGCTCGGGGCACCTTGCCATGCTGAAGGACCTGGGCTTAAGCGAAGACCAGTCCATCTATCTCGAGGACTACGGACATGTCGGTCAGATCGACCAGTTCTTATCGTTGAAGCTTGCCCTGGAGCAGGGAAAAGTAAAGGATCAGACAATCGTTTCGATGATCGCGGCCGGGATCGGCTACAGCTGGGCGGCCAATGTCATCCAATGGGGGGACGCGGCATGAGCATCTTGCTTCAGCTCTTATTGAGAAGTCTGGAAACAGGAGCCATTTATGCACTGGCGACGCTGGGTATCATCATCGTGTTCCGCACGAATCTGATGATCAACTTTGCGCAGGGCGTGATGGGCATGTTCGGCGCCTATATCGTGACGGTCATGTTTCAGAAGGTGCTCTATGCCGGGGCGACAGCCTCCGGCATGGCGCAGACACCGGCGCTGCTGCTCTCCATTCTGGCCGGTGTCGTCGGCGCCATCCTGATCGGTTTCATCGTGGATATCGTCATCATCCGTCGGACAAAGAAGGTGGCGGGGACCGGCAAGGAGATCATCACACTGGGCATGATGATGATTTTCCTCGGCATCACGCCGATGATTTTCGGTGTCGATCCGATGCGCCTGCCCAAGGTCATAGAGTCCGGCGAGTTCAGCATCCTGGGCGCAAACCTTTCCTACAACAGCCTGCTCAACATCGTTCTCGGTATCGGCCTGACGGTGCTGCTGTTTGTGGTGTTGCAAAAGACAAAGCTCGGTCTGGCCATCCGCACGACCGCGTCCAACGAACGTACGGCGCGGCTGATGGGCGTGCCGACAAAGTGGGTGACGCTCTTTGCCTGGGCTCTTGCGCTGGTGCTGGGGACGCTGGCGGGCGTCATGATCGCGCCGTCCACCTCGGTCACGCTCAACCTCATGGATTCCGTGCAGGTCAACGCGTTCATCGCCTGCGTGCTCGGCGGCTTCCAGACCTTTTACGGACCGGTGATCGGCGCTTACATCATCGCGATCGCCAACAACCTGCTGGCCTACTATGTTTCCTCCGTCTGGGGGACGCAGATTCTGTATGTACTTGTGATTATATTTATCGTCTTCAAGCCGGTCGGACTCATCGGCAAGAAGATCACAAAGAAGGTGTAAGGGGGCGCGGAAATGGAAAAGAAAAAAACGTTTTCAATGAATTATTATCTGCGCTATCTGCTCTTCGGTGTCGTGATGAGCCTGCTTCCGGTGCTTACAAACGCGGGCGTGATCAAGACGTCCTGGCTCGGTATTATCGGCGGGACCATCATATACACGATCGCGGGTCTCGGCCTGAATCTGCTTCTCGGATGGTCCGGACTGATCTCCCTCGGCACCGCGGGGTTCATGGGAATGGGCGCCTACATCAGCGCCTATGTCACCGGTGATCTGGGGCTCCCCTGGGAGCTCGGCATCCTCCTTTCCGTCGTCATCCCGCTCGTCTTCGGTATCCTGATCGGGCTGGCCTCACTGCGGATGGAGGGTCTGTATCTCGGCATCGTCACGCTGTGTGTGTCCGAGGTGCTGCGCAAAACCTTTGACGAGCTGGAACCCGTGACCGGCGGCTTTTCCGGCAAGCAGGCAAAGTATCCGAAGCTGCTCGGCATCTTCGAGCTGGACCAGAAGGGCACCTTCATCCTGCTCGTCGTCATCATGGTGCTGCTGATGATGCTGACATACAACCTGGCAAACGGACAGCTCGGCCGGGCGCTTCACGCAATGCGCGGCAGCCAGGTGGCGGCGCAGGCCATGGGCGTATCGCTCTTAAAGTACAGACTGATCGCGTTTTCTTTGGCCACCGCATACGCATCCCTGTCCGGAGCGCTGTATGTGCATTTCATCCGCTTCGTGTACCCGTCCACGTGGACGCTGCCGGTGTCGCTGGTGATCATGGCGCTCATTGTCATCGGTGGTCTGCGATCGGTATTCGGTACATTTATCGGTGCGCTGATCGTGTATGCGATGCCGGATCTTGTTCTGAAAAACATCCCGGTGATCGGTGACATCAACGGTCTGTCTTATGTGCTCTCCGGTGTGCTGATCATCCTCGTGGTGCTGTTCTATCCGGGCGGAGTGATCAATCTGTTTTACAAGTTGCAAAGTCTTTTTACCGGGAAGCGCTCTGCGGAGCGGGCAGTGGAAACAGCGGCAGGCGTTGAGGAAAACAGGACGGAGGAAGGGCATGAGTGAGAATAACCTTTCGATGGCGACGGAAGAGGTGCTGCGCATAGAGCATCTTTCCATCAACTTTGGCGGCCTCAAGGCCGTGGATGATCTGTCCTTTGAAATCAGGGACAGGGAAATCTTCGGACTGATCGGACCCAACGGCGCGGGAAAGACAACGGTATTCAACTGCATTACCCAGTTTTACCGCCCGACGGAGGGACGCGTGCTGTTCCGCACAAAGGAAGGCCGCGTGGAGGATCTGGTCGGACAGCCGGTGCACAGCATCATCCGGAAGGGCCTGGTACGCACATTTCAAAATGTGGAGCTGGTCAACGAATTATCGGTCCTCGACAATGTGCTGGTAGGCGCGCACATCGATTTCAAATCGAGCGGCCTGGCGCAGGCCCTGCGTCTGCCGGGCGCGCGCAGGGAAGAAAAGAAGATGCGCGAAAAGGCGCAGGAGGTGCTGGAGTTCATGGGAATCGCCGCGCTGCAAAACGAGGTGGCGGGCGGTCAGCCCTACGGCGTCAGAAAAAAGGTGGAGATGGCACGCACGCTGATGTGCGGTCCGAAGCTCATCATTCTGGATGAGCCCGCCGCGGGTCTCAATGATGTGGAGACACAGCAGCTTGCAGAAAGCATTCACCAGGTCAGGGAAAAATACGAATGCACCGTGCTGCTGGTGGAGCACGACATGCGCCTCGTGATGAACATCTGTGACCGCATCTGCGCCATTTCCTTCGGCAAATTCCTGGCATGCGGCACGCCGTCTCAGATACAGAGTGACCCGCACGTCCAGGAGGCGTATCTCGGAGAGAAGGAGGATGAGGCCTGATGAACACGATCGCTTTATCAATAGAAGGATTGAAGGTCAGATACGGTCCCATCGAGGCGCTGAAGGGCATTGACATCCGGGTGCCGGAGGGCAGCGTCGTGGCGCTGCTCGGCGCGAACGGCGCGGGAAAGACAACGACGCTGCAGACCGTTTCGGGACTTGTCAGCGCCGCCGCAGGCACCATCCGCTTCTTCGGCAAAGACATCACCAACATGGACGCGGAGAAGATCGCGGCGCTCGGTCTGGCGCAGTCGCCGGAGGGCAGGCAGATCTTTCCGGACCTGACCGTCGGGGAAAACCTGAGGGTCGGCGCGTTCACGCTCAGGGACAAGGCGGTCATCGAACAGTGTTATGACCGTGTGTACCGTCACTTTCCGATTCTGAAGGAACGCTACAAACAGCTGGCGGGGACGCTTTCGGGCGGCGAGCTGCAGATGCTTGCGATTGCGCGTGCGCTGATGTCCAACCCCAAGGTGCTGCTGCTCGATGAGCCCTCGCTTGGCCTGGCACCGCTGATTGTCCGGTCGATCTTCGGCATCATCGAGGAGATCAAAAAGGAAGGCACGACCGTTGTCATCGTGGAACAGAATGCGCTGCAGACATTGAAGATCGCGGATTACGGCTATGTGCTGGAGCTCGGCGAGATCCACATCAGCGGAAAAGCTTCGGAGCTGATCAGGGACGAACGACTGGTGGAGGCATATCTCGGAACACAATAACAAATGTCCCGGGTATGATACATGACAAAACACATTACATCATACAACACAAAAGGAGGTAGAAAATGAAAAAGAAGGTCGTCAGCGTTTTGCTTGCCATGAGTGTCATGGCGCTTGCGGCGTGCGGGAACACCACATCGGGGGGCGATACCGGCACACAGGCGTCCGGCGGAGCATCTTCCGCGCAGGAACAGCCGGCAGCCGCAGAGAGCACGGAACAGACGCAGGGGGAGGCATCCGCGCCGGTAGAAGACGGGACGCAGGGTGTCACGGACACGGAGATCAAGATCGCCAACACGGCAGCCGTTTCCGGCGCATACGCACCGGTGGGCGTGCCCTTCAATGCAGGCATCCAGGGCTATCTCAATTACATCAACGACCAGGGCGGCATCGGCGGCCGCAAGATCACCTTTGTGCACAAGGACGATGAGTTCGATCCGGTCAAGGGTAAGGCTTATCTGCAGGAAATGGTGGAAGACGAAAAGGTCTTTGCGATGGTGGGACATTTCGGCACACCGGTCGTGGCGGCCACGGTGGAAGACCTCAAAGCCTACGGCATTCCTTCCGTTTACTTTGCAACGGGTATCGGCCAGCTGTATGCGGAAAACGCGACGACCAACGAGGAAGGCTACAACATCTTCCCCGTGCAGCCGATCTACACGACAGAGGGACAGATCATGGTCGCGCGCGGCGTCGGTACCTTTAACGCCACAAAGATCGGTATCATCTACACCTCCGATGACGCGGGCAAGGACATGCGTGACGGCGCCACCAGAAAGTGCGACGAGCTGGGCATCCCTTACGTGGAAGAGCAGGTCGCTGCGGGCGCGGCGGACGTTTCCGCGGCAGTCACCTCCATGAAAAACGCGGAAGTGGATTTCGTGGTCGTTGCGGCGATCCAGGCGACCATGCCGACCATCGTCAAGGAAATGGCCGCGCAGGGCATGAACGTCCCGGCCATCACCACCTATGTCAATGTGAGCCCCGCCATCTCCGAACAGGTCGCGACGGACATCAAGGGCAAGTTTGATGTATACGGCAACGGCTGGGTTTCCTATGAAGAGGAGCGCGCCGACAACCTTGCGCTGTACCAGCAGTGGGTGGATGCCGAGTATGCGATGAACGCGTATGCGCAGACCGGCTGGATCGCGGCATCCTTCTTCTGTGAGGGCGTGCAGCGTCTCGTGGACCAGGGCAAGGACATCACCTGGACGAATTATATGCAGGCACTGGAAGAGGCGCCGATCCAGAATCCGTTTGGCGGTATGATCGATTATGCGAACGGCAACCGTGCCGGCACGCAGGTCATGAACCTCTCGAAGATCAACGGCGACGAGGCAACCGGATGGGAGCTGGTCGACGGCCTGCGCACGATGGATGAGCTGCTCGGGAACTGAGCGGCACAGCGCCACCATGCAACAAGGGTAACAAACATAAGCGGCGGCGGACGCACGGCTTCCGCCGCCGCCTTTCATAAGGGAAGAGGGTGATGAAATGCCTGATTTTCACTACAACGACAAGGTGCGGCTCTATTATGAAGAATACGGAGATCCCGCGAGCGACCGGGTGATCGCGTTTTTGAACGGCGTGATGGCATCCGTGAGCAGCTGGGCGCTGTTGAGACCGGTGTTTGAACGCGCGGGTTTTCGCGTGATCTGCCATGACTTCAAGGGACAGCTGAAATCCTCCAAGCCGGAGGGACCTTACACCTTCGCGGAGCATTGCGCGGAGGCCAAAGCGCTGTTTGAGCACCTCGGCGTAACGAAGGTGCATCTGGTCGGCACGTCCTACGGCGGAGAGGTCGCGATGAAGATGGCGATCCTTTACCCGGAGCTCGTCGCATCCATCTCCGTGATCGATTCCGTCAGCGAGCTGGATCCCGTGTGCGAGGGCTTTGTTGTCGGATGGAAAACACTGTGCGACACGAAGGACGGAGAGACCTTCTTCTGGGGCATGGTGCCGAGCATCTACGGCCCCGCCTTCATTGAAAAAAACAGGGAGATGCTCGGGAAACGCGCCAGGGCGATCAAAGGCAATCCGGACGGTTATCTGGAGGGACAAAAGACGCTGTATGACACGTTCGCAAAGGATGTGTACATGACTGAGGAGCTTGGCAGGATCCGCTGCCCTGCGTTGATTTTATGCGGTGAATGTGATATTCTGAAACCGCCGAGATTCTCCAGGATCATTGCGGACCATATCACGGATGCGGAGTATGTCACGCTGCCGGACAGCGGACACGTCGCAATCTTTGAAAAACCAAAGGAGCTGGAGAGCGCGATTTTCGGCTTTGTCATGAAACAATGCATATGATGTCGGACAGGTTATTCTACGCAATACCGCAGGAGTCACGAATGGAACAGCCATTGATCAACAAGCCGCAGACAGAGCGGGGAAAAAAGACGCTGAACAGTATCGTCAACGCGGCCGTGCAGCTATTTTATGAAAAGGGGTATTTCCATACGTCGATCAGCGATATCACAAAGCTGGCCGGTACGGGCACCGGCACGTTCTATATCTATTTTGACGGCAAATACAGCCTGTACAAGTATCTGCTGCTCAGCTGCAGCCGCATGATCCGCAAGCACCTGACGAAATCCATCGAGGGCTGCAAAACGAGACAGGAAATGGAACGCGTCGGCATGAAGAGCTGGCTGGAATTTGTGCTGAGTCATGAGTACATTTACGGGATCATCTGGGAGTCCATGTATATCGACAGAAAGCTCTTCGATGATTATTACATCACCTTCTGCAAGGCCTACATGAAGGGACTGTCTGCCGCGCCGGCGGGAGAGATCGCGGATATTGATCTGGAGGTCATGGCCTATTCCCTGATGGGGATCTCCAACTTCATCGGTCTGAACTGGGGACTGTTTCGCGAGAACACGTCACGGGAAGAGATCGACCGCGTGGTCAACGAATACATGAAGATACTGGAAAACGGTATTTTTACCGAAAAAGCGCGTACGGTCATGCGCAATCAAAAGAGCGGTTCCAAAAAGAAACCCCAGGAAAAAAAGATGCAGTTCAGTTTCCCCCTCGATTTCGACGACGAAGACGGGGACGCTTCGCCGGGCAGGTAAAGCGTACGTTGCGTCGCCGGGCAGGGGGCGTTTTATCGGCAGAAACATGAAAGGAGATTCATATGTCATACACATCCAAAGTGATCACGGTGGAAAAAGCACTTTCCCTGGTAAAGAGCGGCGATATCATCGTGACCGGCCTCGGCGCCGCGGAGGGCGGTCTGTTCATGGAATCGCTGCACACGATTGCGGACAGGGTCAAAAACGTCAAGGTGGTCAATTGCAATCCGACGCATACCTGTGAATTTTACAAGCCGGAGTATGAGGAAACCTTCAGTGTGGACGGCTGGTTTTATGCGCCGCAGATGCGCAAGGCGCACGAGCAGGGCAACATGGCCTTTATCCCCAACCACCTGCACCTGGCCGCCGTCAAATGGCTGTTCCGCAACAAACCCAATATCTATGTGGGCTCCGCCTCCATGCCGGACAAAAACGGCTATATCTCCATCTCCACCTCCAATACCTACGAACGCAGGATGATGGAGGCGGCGGACATCACGATCCTGGAGATCAACCCCAAATATCCTTATATCTATGGCGATGTGATCGTGCATACCTCGGATGTGGATTATCTGATCGAAGCGGACTACGACGTGCCGGTGGTGCCGGACATCCCCGTCGGCGACAAGGACCGCGAGATCGGCAGACGCATCAGTGAGTTCGTGCCGGACGGCGCCTGCCTGCAGCTGGGCATCGGCGGTATCCCGAACGCGGTTGCCGAATTCCTGAAGGACAAAAACGATCTCGGTATCCATACGGAGATGATCACGAGCAAGATGGCGGAGCTGATGAAAATGGGCGTCATCACCAACAAACGCAAACAGATCAACAGGGGCGTGACCGTCGCGACCTTCGTCCTCGGCACGCAGGAGCTGTATGAGTTTTGCCATCAGAATCCCGCCGTCGCGCTCTTTGACGGCGCCTGGGTCAACGACCCTTATACGATTGCCAAAAATGACAACCAGATTTCCATCAACACCTCCCTGGAAATCGATCTGACCGGACAGTGCGCCTCGGAATCCATCGGCTCCAGGCAGTTTTCCGGGACGGGCGGGCAGGCGGATACGGCAATCGGCGCGCAGATGTCCAAAAACGGCCGCTCCATCATCGCCCTGTATTCCACCGCCATGGTAAAGGACAAGGAGAGCGGTGAAAAAAAGGAGGTCTCCAAAATCGTGCCGCAGCTGCAGCAGGGCGCGGCGGTATCCCTTTCCCGCAACGATGTGGACCTGATCATCACGGAATACGGCGTGGCGGACCTCAGGGGCGCCAACATCAAGGAGCGCGTGGAAGCCATCATCAACATCGCGCATCCCAAATTCCGCGACGAGCTGTGGGACCAGGCACTTTCCTGCGGCATCATCGGAAAGAGGTGGTAGGCCATGGCGACGTTCTTGTTTGAAGGAAAACAGGTCTATTACGAAACGCACGGCAGCGGAAAGCCCCTGCTGCTGTTAAACGGTATCATGATGTCGACCGCGAGCTGGACGCAGTTTGTCGATCCGCTCAGCGCGGAGAACCGCCTGATTTTAGTGGATATGATGGATCAGGGAAGGACGGACAAGCTGCCCGAGGAATACAACCATGATGTGCAGGTGCGTCTCGTGGAAGCCCTGCTGCAGGAGCTCGGGATCCTGCGTGTCAGCATCGCGGGCATCTCCTATGGCAGCGAGATCGGCCTGGAATACACGATCGCGCATCCGGAACAGGTGGAGCGTCTGATGCTGTTCAATGCGACGGCGGCAACGGGTCCGTGGCTTGCGGATATCGGACGCGCCTGGAACAAAGCGGCGCACGACGGCGAAAGCTATTATTATACGGCGATCCCCGTGATTTATTCCCCGCGCTTTTACAGGGAGCGCAACGACTGGATGGAGGCGCGCCGCGAAAAGCTGGTGCCGGTGTTTGAAAATAAAGACTTCATCGAATCCATGATACGCCTGACGAACAGCTCCAACGATTACGATGTGCGGGACCGGCTCGATCAGGTGCAGTGTCCGACGCTGATCGTATCCGCAAGGCAGGATTATCTGACACCGGTCGAGGAGCAGCAGTATCTCGCGGCGCATATCAAAAACAGCCACTACGTGACCTTTGAGGATTCGGGGCACGCTTCGATGTACGAGCAGCCCATGCTGTTTGCATCGTTGATCACGGGATTCACCAACACGACAAAAGACAGATACGAGATTTAAGTGCACACAAAACGGAAAGGAGGGGAAGGAACATGTTTTATGAAATGCAGACCGCAGCCACAGATACGATCCGGACTGCGTATTATCACGCGGGAAAAGCGGGCGCGCCGAAGCTGATGCTGCTGCACGGAAACGCGTCCTCCGCGAAGTTTTATCTGCCCCTGATGAAACGGCTGGAAGAGCACTATGAAATGCTGGCGCCGGACCTGCGCTGCTTTGGGGACACCGAACAGCAGCCGATTGACGCCACAAAGGGGATGCGTGTGTTTTCCGAAGACGTGGATGCCTTTGCGCGCGCCATGCAGTGGGAATCATTTGCGCTGCTCGGCTGGTCCATGGGCGGCGGCGTGGCCATGCAGTACGCGATCGATCACGGCGAAAAGCTGACGCATCTGATTTTGGAAGCCCCGCTTTCCCCCTTCGGATTCGGCGGCACTTTTGATGAGGACGGCAAAAAGCTGGAGCCCGCGGGGATCGCTTCCGGCGGCGGCTGCGCAAACGCGCAGCTGGTGGATGCGCTCATGAACGGCGGACGCGCGTTTATCGCGCAGACGATAGACGGCGTATATGTGGCGCCGCCGTATCAGATTGAGCCGGAACGAAAAGAGATGTTCATCGACAGTGTTCTTTCCACGCATGTGGGAGAAGGGATGTACCCCGGGGACAAGACGGAGGCTGCCGCATGGCCGTTTTTTGCATCCGGCACAAAGGGGGTCAACAACACGATGTCCCCTGCCTGGTGTGATCTTTCCGGCATTGCGGAGATACCGAACCGGATTCCCGTGCTGTGGATCCGCGGGGACAGGGACATCATGGTGTCCGACAACAGCATGATGGATCTGGCACAGCTCGGCGCACTCGGGATGGTGCCAGGCTATCCGGGCGCGGAGGTCTGTCCGCCGCAGCCGATGCTGAAGCAGACACGCTTCGTGCTGGAGCGCTACCGGCAAAACGGCGGCAGCTACAAGGAGGTGGTGATCGCCGGAGGCCACGGCTGCATGCTGGACAACGAGGATGCCTTTGTGCAGGAGCTGACCTCCTTCCTGGAGGAATAAGCACAGAAAAACACAAAGAAACAAAAACCCCGCAGTCGCCTGCGGGGTTTTCTCACACATAAAAGGAGTTTTGTGTCGTGCGCTTCTTACGCCGTCGTGTCGATGGCGACGGACGTGTTGGCCGCCGTCTGCACGGATGCGCTTTCGTTGTAGCTCTTCAGATGATCATCGAGCCACGAGCTCTGCATGCCGGCGTACTTTTTCTGCGACTCCTGTACCGCTTCCTTCTGGGCCGTGGAAGACTGTTTCGGTTTTCCGATCGAGCTCAAATGGCTGTCAAGGAAACTGGAACGTGCCACGGTCTTCTTGCTGCTGACGGAAGAGGTCGCGCTTGCCGAAGACGTATCCGCGTTGAGATCGGTCGCCGAGTTCACGGTCGTGCCGCTCGAGCGGTAAGCGTTCAGCGCGGCCTTGTTGCCGACCTTGCCGACGTACGCCTTCATCAGTTTTCCGTAGCTGCCGCTCGTGATCTGGCTGCGCTGCGCACTGAGCGCCGCCATATCATTGGCCGCGTTGTACTTGCCGTTCAGGCTGGAAAACAGCGATGAATAGTTGTTACCGATGGACATACTCACGTTTCTCTCACCTCCTTGCTGGTTGAAATCCGGCATCCTTGCCTGAAACGCCCGCCGTGTCCGCGTGGGGCGGAACGCCGTTCAGGACATCGGTCATCCTGCGGGCATTTTTTCTGTACTTTATTTATAGCACAGATGCAATCAAATTTCAAGCCGATTTCGAAAAAATATTATTAAATATTATTTCACTTTGTATATCGGCCAAAACAGCCGGAAACATAAGGAATTTCGCGCCCGGAAGATGGTTTTTCACGACAAAATGACCACCTGTTTTTCGTATTCGCTCTTCAGCGGATAGGCGGCTGGGGTGGTGTAGAAGCGGTCATAGATCCGGGAGGCGCGGATGTCCTCCGAAAGGAGCTTCAGGGCAGGCGCGTCGTCCTGCAAAAGGGCCGTTGACTGAGCGAGTTTCGTAATTAGGGGGATTTTGCCGGCGGCCTTGATATGGTTCATTACGGCCGAGGCGTTTTTCCTGAAACCCAGCACCCGTGCGTACATGGCGGTCTTTTTGACACATGCGTCATATTGCTTCTGCGGGATGTGCAGGAGGATGTGCAGCAGCGCCCGGCGGACCCGTGCCGCCGTCAGCTCCTTCGTATGAAGAAGGTTTGTCAGCGTGGTCAGATCAGGGGCTTCCGGCAGGACCTTATAGAGGCGGTTTGCAATTTCCTCGCCCACGTCCGCAATCCCGGCCACGCCCCGCGCGTCCTCCAGCATCAAAAGATGGGTTAAGGCCGGGAAAAGCGTATCCGGGTCCGCGAAGCGGTAGCCGGAATTGGCCTCATAATCCGAAATCAGGATGGCGCTCGTCTCCGGGAGCATCGCCTTGCGGATGCGGGTGTGCGGCGCAAGGAGAGACGCCCGGATCACGGAAGAGCTGACCCCTGCCGTGCGGCGCGTTGTCACCGCATGGAAGCGGGATTTTGTTTTGATCATCTGCCGGAGGTATTCCACGCCGAGGAGGTTGTTGGGCTCCTTCAGCAGCGCCGCCAGATGCTTTTCCTCCTCCGGCAGGCAGAAGGTCAGGGCCTTCGTCCGCGCGGTCGGAAAGTCATCGCCTTCTTTTAAGTATTCCTGCAAATGCACCTGAAAGGCGGGAGATTCCTCCGTGAGCATCTGCGCAAGCTTCTCCAGAGGCGCAAGCTCCCCGTACTCCGAGCCGAAGACCAGCGTATCAATGCAGCCTAAGCGGTTTAAAAGCGCAACGGCCCCTCTTGCAAAAAACTCCGCGCCGCCGAGGCTGTAATAATGCGGCAGCTCCAGCACCAGGTCCGCGCCGTTCATCAGCGCAATCCGCGTGCGCGTGAATTTTTCCATGACGGCAGGCTCGCCGCGCTGCACAAAATCGCCGCTCATCACGACGACAATAAAGTCCGCGCCCGTCCGGTCCTTTGCCTTGCGCAAAAGCGCCGTGTGCCCGTTATGAAAGGGATTGAATTCCGCAATGACTGCCGCTGTTTTCATGCGTTCCTTTGGTGTGGTATACTATCTCAATAAAAATTGCTTCATCAGTATAGTATTGAAACGGAAAAAAGGCAACCGCCTTTTAGGGGAGAAAACGATGTCCAAAGAATATACGAGGCATCTGCCGGTCTGCGTGGTCGGCCATAAGCATCCGGACACGGACGCGATCTGCTCCGCGATCGCCTACGCGAATTTCAAGCGCCTGACATCGGAGGGGGAATATATTGCCTTCCGCGCCGGTGACCTGAACGAGGAAACACGCTTCGTCTTAAACGAGTGGAATGTTCCGGAACCGCCGCTTCTCGCGGATGCGCGCACACAGGTGCGGGACATCGAGATCCGGCGCATTCCGGGCGCGGACGGGGAGCTTTCGATGAAACGCGCCTGGGAGCAGATGGAGGAGGCGGATGTCGTGACGCTGTGCATCACGCGCGGCGCGCAGCTCAAGGGCCTCATCACCACCGGTGATATCGTGCGCTCCTACATGGACATTTACGACAATGATTTTTTGTCCAAGGCGAAGACGAGCTACAAGAATATTATTGACACCCTGGACGCGGAGATGGTGCTTGGTGATGCGGAAGCGGTCGTCGATCACGGGAAGGTGATGATCGGCGCGGCCTCGCCGGACATGATGGAGCAGATGATTGACGCGGGGGATGTGGTGATTGTCGGCAACCGCTATGAGGCGCAGCTTTGCGCGATTGAGCTGGACGTGCAGATGCTCATCGTCTGCGGCGGTGCGGAGGTGGCGCAGACCATCGTGAAGATGGCGGAGGATCATCACTGCGCGATCCTGAAAACAAAGCATGATACCTTCACGACGGCAAGGCTCATCAACCAGAGCGTGCCGATCCGTTACTTCATGAAATCCGAACACCTCGTCACCTTCGGACAGGATGATTATATCGATGACATCCAGGAGGCGATGGCGCAGAAGCGTTTCCGCTATTTCCCGATCGTGGATGAGGACGGCACCTACATCGGCATGATTTCACGCAGAAATTTCCTCGGCGCCAACCGCAAGAAGCTGATTCTCATGGATCACAACGAGCGGGCGCAGGCTGTGAACGGCGTGGAGAGCGCGGAGATTCTGGAGATCATCGATCATCACCGCGTCGCGACCGTGGAGACCGTGGGCCCCGTCTTTTTCCGCGGGCAGCCCTTAGGCTCCACCTCCACCATCGTTTATCAGATGTATCATGAGCAGGATCTTTCGATCGACAAAACAACGGCGGCGCTCCTGCTGTCCGCGATCCTTTCCGACACGCTCATGTACCGCTCGCCGACCTGCACGCCGATGGACGTGAAGGCGGCGGAGGACCTTGCGCGCATCTGCGGCGTGGAGGTGGAAGAGTACGCGCGCAGGATGTTCCGCGCGGGAAGTGACCTCACGGGCAAGACGCCGGAGGACATCCTCGAACAGGATTTCAAGAAGTTCAGCGTCGGCGGGGTGGATTTCGGTGTCGGACAGATTTCTTCGATGTCCGAAGAGGAGCTGAAGGAGATCGCCTCGCGCATCACGGGCGCAATGGAAAAAACACTGGAACACGAGCGTATCGACATGGTCTTCTTTGCGCTGACAAATATTCTGACAGAATCCTCGCTGGTGCTCTGTGTGGGGGATAAGGCGAAATCACTGCTGGAAGAAGCCTTCCCGGACGCGGCGGAAACGGCGGCGGAGGGCGGGATGCCCGCGTATTATCTGCTCAAGGGCGTCGTCTCACGCAAGAAGCAGTTCCTGCCTGCGATCGTCGAGGCGATCCATCACTGAGACGCACCCTCGCCCTGCTCCATCTCGGCATTCACGAGGTGCATGTATTCCAGTCCGTCCGCCTCGTCCGTATAGAGTTCAAAGGTGCCGGTGACGGTGATGGGATCGCCGAGGCCGGGATAGTCCTCCGGATATTTGTAATCTCCCTCGCGGACAAATTCGATGCCCTGCGCGCAGCAGGCCAGCGCATCCTCGATCAGGCAGGCGTAATAATACTCGTCTTCCTCCACCATGCTGTAGGCCAGCACGAAGGAGCCGTCCATCCGGATTTTCTTGCCGACATACTGGTCCGGGAAGTACACCATGTTGGAGACCTCCGCATAGACCATGTTGGAATTCATCTTTGTCAGGTCAACATCAATGCCGTCCTCCGTCCCGTTCAGCGTGGGAGGCGCGGGCTCCGTCGGGATCCCGAGACCGAAATTGCCGTCGGTGTCCGGGGATTCCAGTCCGGGAGCGCTCTCGGTGCCGGAGGAGGCGCTGCCGGAGGGGAGGTTATCCGGCGCCGTCTCCGCGTAATTCGTGGGCGGCATGAGCGTGCTGCCGGATGCGGATGCGGCATTCTCCGCGGCTTCCTCCGCCGCGATCAGCTGGTCTATGGTATTACTTCCGCTCTGCGCCGTGCCGTGCGCCGACTGTGTCCCGC
>JAFSPF010000024.1 GCA_017443065.1 Lachnospiraceae bacterium | reverse complement strand
TGCCGGAAGAATACGAAGCCGCCGTCGACCCCGCGGACATCATCGCATTTTTGGCCTCGCCCTTGGGGGAACGCATGGCAAAGGCGCTGCGCAACAAACAGCTTTTCCGGGAGCGTCCCTTTGTGATGGGGCTTCCAGCGTCGCGAATCAACAATGAGTTCCCGCAGGAGGAGACGGTGCTCATCCAGGGCATCATCGACGCGTACTTTATTGAGGACGGGGAAGTCGTGATCGTGGATTACAAAACAGACCGCATGCATCGCGACGAGGACTTTGTCGAGCACTACCGCGTGCAGCTTGATTATTATGAGGAAGCATTACGAAAGATTACGCATCTTCCGATGAAGGAGAAGCTGATCTACTCCGTGGAGTTGAAAAAATCGATTCCGTTATCGTGAAGGTCAGGAAACGGCGAGGCGGAAATTCAGCATTTCCTGAATCGCACAGATTTTATCTGCAAGGGAAATAATCCATGCCTCCTTGCAGCGCGGCAAGTGTGTGACATTTAAGGGCCACATGTGCGAATAGATGATGTTTTCTTCTTTCTTGTTCAGGTCGAACTTTGCGCTCGCATTCTTCAGCGCAAGCTCCGCATGCGATACCACGTGCCGGTATGCGCTCATGTCCATGTCATGCGTGCTGTAGAGATAGTAATCGTGCAGAATCGCGCCCCGCATCATGGAGTCTTCGTCGACCTTGATATGTAATTTCTTTGCAATGCCGTGGGAACGCTTTGCGACACGCGTCACGTGCGCGAGTGTGTTGCTCTTGCGGTGCTGCGGGAATTCTCCCATGATTTGAACATCCGGATGGGCGAGGAAGGTATTGAGCTTCTCGTGAAAACGGTCCATGGGAGGGCACCTCCTGTGCGGTCAATACAATCATAAAATTGTATACAATCTGAAAACAGCAACAAATTTATGATAGCATAGATCCGGTGCCGGGACAATGCTTTTTTTGCACAAAATCCCTGAATTGCGCCGCCCGTTCTTCGGCAGAATGACTGCTTATTTTGCGGTGGTGCTGCTTAAGGCGTGCATAAGAGAGGACTCCGCATCAAACCACAGGGTGAGCTCGACGCTTTCTTCTTCCGCGTCCGCGCGGTAAATGGTCGCGGCGTGTCCCTCGTACGTGCTCTCCTCCGTGCTTTCCCAGTTGTAGTACAGGCCGGAAATGTCCTCCTCGGCATCCGTCTTCTTCAAGCGGTGGTTGCAGTGCGCGTCGTTAAGATCATAGGCGACCTCCGCAATGTTTTCTGCGGAGAGAATGCGGTAGGTGATGTTTGCCGCGCCCTCCGGAACGGGAACTTCCGTTCCAATCATCTCCGCAACCGCTGCCGCGTCCGCATCCGACCAGGGGTTCGCGATACCGGGCATGCGCTCTAAATCAGAGAGGTCTTCCGCGGGTTCATCCGCGACGGGTTCTTCCGTGACAGTCTCTTCGGCGACCGCCGGTTCTGATTCCGTGGGTGCGACCGCATTCGCGGCACCGCAGCCGGTGAGCAGCAGCAGGGTGCACAAAAGGCGGATGCTCCGTAACAGGTTGTTTTTGTGTGCTTGTTTCATGGCTCTTACCTCCGTTTCAGGGTGTTGTTTTTGTCTTCCCCTCATAAGACCCTGTTTACAGAGGAATCTTACAGGAAAAATAAAAAAGATTTATCGCCCCACCTTGCGGTACTCTCTTGGGGAACAGCCCATGACGGACTTGAACATCTTTCCGAAATAACTGTCGGAGGAAAAACCGCAGGCCTCCGCGATGCGGCTGACGGGAAGGTCGGTCTCCGCGAGCTGTCCGGCGGCGATGCGGATGCGGGGGCGGTTCAGATAATCGATCGGCGACACACCGACGGTCCCCGCAAAACACCGGGTGCATTCCCGCTCACTGATGCCGGCGCTTGCGGCGATGTCTTCCAAGAGCACCTTCTCCGCATAGTGCCCCTCGATGTAACGCATCATCTCCTTGATGCGCGCTTCGTCCGTCAGGTTGATCTGCCCGGCACCCGCGCGGATGTCCGCGGTCACTTTATACAGCAGCAGCCAGAACTCGCTGAGCGCGGAACGGATTGTAAACTCGTAGCCGAAGGGCTCTTCCTGAAACAGGTCGACAATCTGCACGAGGATGTTCAGCATGCGAATCCCGTCGGGCGAGTCGGAGCGGATCGGAAAACACTGCAGCTCCCTGCAGGAGGTGACCGGCAAGACATACTTTTGGGAATAGACGTTGTTGTAACCGCCGGTCAGAAAGTCCGCGTCAAAAAAGATCGTAAAGTAGCGTGGCATCTCACCGGGCTCGGGATCAAGCGCATGCAGTGTATTGGAATTGATGAAGACCGCCTCTCCCTGTTTTAATTCGATGGATTTGTCCTGCGCCATCATGGTGGCCTTGCCGCGGATAAAGAAGTTGATCTCGGAGCGCTGGTGCCAGTGCCAGGGAACGGAATTGCCCACATAGCGCGACAGATCCACATACTTGCAGACGCAGGGAAAGGCGCCCGGCGTGTACGGGAGCAGCTCCATCTGGTATTCGTTGAGTTCGATCCGGAATTCGTTTACCATAACATCATCATAACGGATGCATCCGGTTTTGTCCATATTTTTATAGTTTTAACCTGTTTCATACGATTTACGGCGTCTTTCGCTTGCCGGATATTGATAGTTTTTGGCCTGCCCGTACCTTGTTTCAGACGATAGGATGGACGATACTATAGACAGAGACAGTAAAACAGCGCACCCGGCAGCTGCCGGATGAGATAACAGGGAGGTCACACCATGAAGATCTATAACATTTCGGACACACAGAAGTTTTTCAACCAGATCGCATCCTGCGAGGGAACGGTCGAGATCCTGAACGGACAGGGCGTTCTCATGACGCTGCAGACCGCGGACGACAAGGAGAAGATTAGCCTGCTGGCGCAGACCTACACAAGCGGCACGCTCAACGGGATCGAGGTAAAGCTCCACGATCCGCGCGACAACGACAGGATGTGCAGATATCTTATGGAAGCGGCGTGACGGACGCGGGGCGCTTAGCCCCTCTGATGATGCCGACGTACGCCAACAGGACGAGGTTCATCAGCAGAGAGTAGAGGATGCCCGGCACGGCCATTTCCGTGTTGTTGAAGATGAAGGGTGAGCTCGCGACCGCGATCGCCTGCGCGGCGTTTTGCATGCCGACCTCGATCACGATGGTCTTGCGGCTGCGTGCTTCAAACCGGAAGAGGCGGGATACGGCGGCCGCCAAAAAGGATGCCGACAGAATGAGCAGCGTGACACATGCGCCGAGCGTGGGCAGATGCTGCGCGATTACGTTTTTGTTTTGCACATAAAAAATCGTGACGATCATGAGGAGTGCCGGAAACACGGCCTTGGACAGGATGTGATCCACCTTCCGGGCAACCGTGGGCGCAAAACGGTTCACGAGGATGCCGGCCAAAACCGGCAGGAGCATCAAGACAAGATTTTGCAGGATCAGATTTTTGACCGGCAGCGTGATCCCGACGGATTCCCCGGCATAGCCCGTGATCAGGTTCATGATCAACGGCAGCGTGAACAGGGTGATGACGCTGCTGAGTGCCGTGAGTGAAACGGACAGCGCCACGTCACCGCCGGCGATCCTGGAAAACAGATTCGAAGAGCTGCC
>JAFSPF010000023.1 GCA_017443065.1 Lachnospiraceae bacterium | reverse complement strand
AAGTATGCCCTTCGGTAACGAGTGAAGCCATGACCGCGAAGAATCATTCGCGCGAGCGGGGCAGGCACGTCGGCGCAGGCACCTATGGGAAGAGCGCGGACAGGTACAGGTATCGATGAACCGGTGTCAGTAACTATCAACAGCACGCAAGGAAAGGAGGCAGTCTGCCTATGGACATCAGAAATGAGATCAAATCCCATATCGTGCGCGAGGGACTGACGATCAAAGAAGTCATTACGCGTCTTGTTCTGCGATACGGATGGAGCGCGAGCGTATCCAATTTCACAGGGAAACTGCGGCGCGGCACGCTTACGTACCGGGAAGCAAAGGAGCTGGCCGACGTGATTGGCTATGACATCATCTGGAAGAAACAATAAGAAACGGGAGGTAATGTGTATGAGGAGACTGAACAAATATGAAAAAGAAACGATTCTGCTGACATCGGAAGGGGACAACAAGATGTGCATCTATACCTTCAACGCCGGACTGAAACGGAGACTGGCAGATTTTGCAAAGAAATATCCGCTACTGGCACGCCTGGACGAAACGTCTCCGGAGGGTGGCGTCACCTATACGGTTGACAAGGCAAGGGTCTCTATCCGCCTGATCCCGCCATACAGCGAGGCGCGGATACAGAAAGCTAGCGAAATCGCAAAAAGGAACGGTTTCAAATGTGTACAGGGCGGATTAAGGAGAACCGCCTGATATCGTGGCGTATACGGTCAAAATGTCGGGTCTGCACCCGATGTTTTGGCCGGGATACATATTGGGGCATAGGTAAGTATTAGATACCCGTAATCTGCGTTTTATACGGTTCTAAGAATAATTCCTTAGGTCTGGATGTATATCCTATGGCACGGGAGTATCGGGCATGATAAAATAGATTGGTATTAGGTTTTCGGGCAGGTCATTAGGATGACCGTTCGACCTGTGAATTCTAAGATGCCAATCTGGCATCTTAGAAAATAGAGTGGTGCAGACATTGCCATAGTAAAACAGAGGATATTCGAAAGAATGCGATAATAATGGGGAGACAAATGAGCAAATCAAAAACGCAGAATAAAACCAAGTCAGAAGTAATGGTTTTTGAACCGATTGACACGGAAACTGTTAAGCGGCAGATATACTCCGTTCGCGGACAAAACGTTATGCTGGATGCGGATATAGCGCTATACTTTGGTGTAGAGACAGGAGCGCTAAACAGAGCGATGAAGCGAAATATTAAAAGATTCCCGGAACGGTTATGCTTCCAACTTACACGAGAGGAGTACTATGAAATTCTAAGATGCCAAACTGGCATCTTAGAACTGGAACAGGGAAAGTATTCAAAATATCCTCCGTATGTTTATGCCGAACAGGGCGTGGCGATGCTGACATCTGTCTTGCATACGGAACGGGCAATTACGGCGAGTTTGTTCATTATGGATGCGTTTGTGGAAATGACACATTACATCCGGCAAAATCAAAAACTATTGCCACAGCGTGAACTACAATTACTGGAAGTAAGGCAGGAAAACCTTGAAGGTAAAGTCCGCGAGATAAAAGAGAGCATGGTCACAAAATCTGATCTGTCAGAGTTGATGCTTCTTTTTGATCAAGGGGTGAAGAACGAGGAGATACTGATTCTTAACGGAGAGCCTTTCACGGCGGATGTTGCGTATCAAAAAATATATCGCAGAGCAAAGAAGAACATCATCGTAGTTGACGATTACCTTGGTGTGAAGACACTGCAACATCTGACACATGCAAAGGCAGGCGTGAAGATCACTGTCATAAGTGACAATAAGGCCGGACGCCAGAAACTTCGGCTGTCAGAATTGAATGATTTTCTCACAGAGTATCCCAGCATTTCATTACAGTTTATTCAATCCGGGAATGCCGTACATGATCGATATATAGTTCTCGATTATGGGACAAAGGACATGAAGGTATACCATTGCGGTGCATCGAGTAAGGATGCGGGGAATAAAATCACAACGATAACCAGGATAATGGATATTTCCGAATACAAGAATACCCTGAAGGTGCTAATGAATAAGCCACATTTGATCCTGAGGTAGAGAGATACAAAATACAATCCTGTCTGCAATAAGGAACGTAATATTTGCCTGACGCAGAATAGAAAGTAACATCCCTTGCAAAGCAAGGGCGCACTTCTATACTCTCCTGCGGAGAGTATGCGTGCGCTCTGCGAGGCGGCGACGCCGGATGACAGAAATTTGTCCTTCCCTCCGTCGCATGGCGGTATCTTCGATACCGCAACAAGGGCCTACAGCCCTTGCGACGCTGGCGCGTCTATCCCTGTGGGTTTTGTATCCACAACAACCCTCGTCGTGTCTTGTCGTGGATACAAAGTAGAGCGGATTAGTTTGGAGTTTTGGGAGGTAAAATATGCCAACGGATGCAATAGTAAGTGTGATTATACCGTTCATAATGGCAGGAGTGCTTGCGTTACTCAGTTTTAGAAGTTTTAAGGAGAAGGGTTTCCTGCTGAACAATGCATATTTATATGCGACCGAAGAAGAGAGAAAAACGATGAATAAAAAGCCGTGGTACAGGCAATCTGCCATTTGCTTCTGTCTATTAAGTGTGGCCTTTATCCTGCTTGGGTTATACTCTGTTTTTGACAAAAAGGTTTTTATAATTCTCGTGTATCTTGTTTTTGCCGGAACGGTAGTATATGCGATAGCTTCATCTGTAAAAATTAATCGGCGAGAAGGACAAAGGTATATCAAAATGTAACTATTGTAGATGGAAAAACTCCAAACGGCAGGTGATGCATATGGCAATTGCAAAAAAGCCGGATGCAAAGAAACCAGCTAAGAATAAAAACATTTCTCCTACACGACCGTTTTGCTTAGTGCAGAGCGGTCTTTTTGCATCCAAAAGCACATTCACGAAGGGAGGCTACTATGAAAAAAACAAGCAAAGAGTACAAGACAGAAATCGAGGAAACAGAGGTAAAAATCAACCAGCTGGAACACCGTCAGCAGATTCTGGAGAATCGGATGCGGTATCTGAAACAGAAGGACAGGAAGAAGCGGGCACATCAGTTGATCACGCGCGGCGCGGCAATCGAGAGCATCGTTCCGCAGGTAAAGCCGATGCCGGAGACAGCGTTTTATGAAATGATGGAGCAGATCTTGATGCTGCCGGATGTCGTAAAGATCATCGATTCCGAATCGGCAAAATACAAACCCAAAGAGGAGGACGCAGCGTAATGGCAATGTATCACTTTCATGTGGATCAGATCAAGCGATCTGCGGGGCGGACGGCGGTCGCGGCGGCGGCGTACCGGGCGGGAGAAAAACTGTTGAACGAGTGGGACGGCATGACACACGATTACACGGCGAAGGGAGGTGTCATCCACACGGAGATTATGCTGCCGGCACACGCCCCGCCAGAGTATGCAGACCGAGCAACACTCTGGAACGCGGTAGAACAGATTGAAAAACGCAGGGATGCCCAGCTATGTTACAGCTTCGATATCGCCCTGCAAAATGAACTGACCATGGAGGAAAACATAGCGCTTGCACAGGAGTTTGTGCGGCGCTATTTCGTTTCCGGGGGTATGATCTGTGATCTGGCTGTTCATAATCCCGATAAGGATGGCGGAATCGAGAATCCGCACTTCCATGTGCTGGTCCCGATACGGTCACTTGATGAAAACGGCAGGTGGCAGAACAAGCAGCGCCGGGAATATCATCTTGATGAAAACGGCGAGCGGATACGAAAACCGGACGGGAGTTTTGAGTTTGACGCCGTACCGCTTACCGACTGGGGAACGCCGGAAAAACTGGAATACTGGCGAGAGAAATGGGCGGATCTGGTAAATGAGAAGTTTGCCGCGAAAGGGTTATCGCATCGCATCGATCACCGGTCGTATGAGGATCAGGGACTGGATATCATACCGTCTGTCCACGAGGGACCGAACGTCCGTCAGATGGAGGTCAAGGGCATTCAGACGGATAAGGGTGCGCGTAATCGATGGATCAGGGCGACAAACGCAGCGCTCCGAATGGTCAGAAACCGTCTTTCCGAACTTGCCGTATGGATCGTGTCCTTTACGAAAGAACTGGCAAAGAAGAACGAGACTCCGGAGGACATTTCCGTACTTTCTCTCCTGTCGACAAGGATGGATGAACGCAAGCTTGAGCGTATGGACTGGTCGCGCGGTGCGCAGAAAAAGGGATCTCTTACCGATCTGAAAAAGTTTGCAAAGATGACATCCGATCTCAGAAGAATGGAGATCTACACGGTGGGACATCTGCAATCCTATATCAGCGCACAGAAATCAAGATATGGAGAGATCAATAAGAAGCTGACCGACATCCGGAAGGAGCAGAAAGAAATCTGGAAAGACCTTACAAACATGAATACGGTGGATGAGTATCAGCATCTGTATGACGAATACGCCAAAATCGTCTTCAAGAAACGGAAGGAAGCCTTTAAGGAGGCGCACAAAGAGGAATTCCAAAAGTATAACAAGGCATATCACGCCTTGAAAAAATTTCCGAATCCCGAACGTGCACGAACAGCGTTAGAAGCAAGGCTGTCTGATTTGGACAAGGACGAAAAAAAACAGGCAGCCGGGTTGCAGGCGGTTAAGGACGAATCAAAGGCGATGCTGGACATCAAGCGTTTTCTCGGCGATATGCTTCCAAAAGATGATGGCGAAACAGAAAAACAAAAGACTGAAGAGCTGAAGAAAGAATCCGTTCTGAAGGTGCTGAACGAACCGGTTCCGGAAAAATCGAAGCCTGAACGTTCATCCGGCGGCCGGCGTATCAAGCCGGAAAGTGAGCGCCGCTCATTGCGGGCGTCACTCCAAAAGCATCAGCAGGAAGTGGATAAACGGGAGGCGAACCGCATCGACCGCACGAAAAAGAAGCGTAGTAATGACATGGAACTGTAAACCACAAACACATCAAAAGAAAGGCGATTTATGGATAAGAAACAAAAGATCATCTTGTTCCCGGGAAACAAATATGCTAATGTAAACCCATCCGTCATGCGGGAAGTATGCGAGCATATGCAAAACGAGAAAAAACGCATCGCTGAAGAGTATGCAATACCCGCACAACCCAGTTCTGACGGCTACTACCATGTAGCCGTCAAAGACAAATCCAAATCAAACGGAAGGAGGCATATCAAAGCCAAAAGTCCGGAGGAACTGATCGACAAAATCTACGATCACGAAAAAGGTATCAACGGCACGTTCAGCAGGACATTCCGGGATGTATACCGCATCGTCAATGAGGAGCGGCTGAAGTACGTAAAGGACTCTGAAAAACGCCTGTCCGTCCAGAACACGGTCGGACGCGACGACGACACCTACCGGCGTTTTTTCAGCGGTACCGACTTCGAACTCATGGATGTGCACACGATATCCAAGCGGGACATCGAAAACATCTGTATCCACAACCTGACACGGTACGATCTGAGGCAGAAAGCATTCAACAGCATGAAGTCGATCATCAAGAAGGTATTCGATCTTTGTTACCGAGAATACTGGATTATCGACAATCCCTACGCCCGGATCAACTGGTCAGACAGGCGCTTCGCGAACATGATTCTTCCGGACAAAGACGTATCTGAACGCGGATACTCCGATGAGGAAATGGAAAAGATACGGTGCTACCTGCGGGAAAAGCACCTTGCCAATCCGGCCTATCTGCCGGCCTACGCCCTTGAGATGCAGATCATCATGGGGCTTCGGAGAGGTGAAGTCCCGGCCCTGCGCTGGTCGGACATCCATGAAAGCCACATCGACATCCGCCGCGAACAGATCACCGTCAAGCGCAACGGCGGTTCCGAGAAAGAGTACTTCAAAATCGTGAACCACACCAAGACAAACAAGAACAGGCGTTACCCTATCACAAAAGAGCTGCGCCAGTTTTTGGAAAAACTCCTGGCGGTTCACAGGAAAAACAACATCAACAGCGAGTATCTCTTTCCGGCACAGTCACAGACCGGCGTCATCACAAACAACACGGTTTACAACTTCTACCGGAGGATGTGCAAGAAGCTGGATATCCCGATCTCCAGAGACCTGATCCGGGGGCCTCACGGCTTCCGCAGAAACGCCATCACCGATGTTGTGGAGCGCTCAGGGGGGAATATTATTATGGCAGCCCAGCTGTTCGGAAACTCCCCCGAAGTTGCCAAAAAGAACTACTACACCGGCCTTAATATGGCAAATGCCCTCGATGTCTTAGACGCTTGACACCCGGTAAACAAATCGGTAAACAAAAGTAAACAAAAATCACGGCATTTTAGGCAATAGAAAAACCCCGAAACCCGCATAAACAGTGGGTTTCGGGGAATCTCCCTAGAGAGCGACAGACGGGATTCGAACCCGCGGTCTCCACCTTGGCAAGGTGGCGCTTTACCAGCTAAGCTACTATCGCATGTCTCATGAAGGCGTCGCGTTTGCCGTCCCACATGAAGTACATCAATTTTAGCGCAGGTCAGGATTCTTGTCAATACCCGCCCGCGAAGACGCCTTCCGCGCAGGTGACGGCGCCCATGGCGTCCTTTGCGTAAAAATCCGCGCCGATGGCATCGGCGTATTCCTGTGTCATGACGGCACCGCCGACCATGACCCTGACCTGCGGGGCGCGTTCGCGCAGCAGGCGGATGGTCTTTTCCATGGAAGGGACGGTGGTTGTCATCAGGGCACTTAAGCCCGCCAGCGGCGCCTCTTCCCTGACGACCGCTTCCACCACCGCCTCCGGCGGCACGTCCTTGCCGAGATCGATGACGCGGTAGTTATAGTTTTCCAGCAGCACCTTCACGATGTTTTTGCCGATGTCGTGGATATCACCCTGCACGGTGGCGAGCACAATCGTGCCTTTGGATTTTGCGGCGCCCTCCTGTTTTTGCAGATGCTCCCGGATCACGGCAAAGGCCGCCTTCGCCGCCTCCGCACTCATCATGAGCTGCGGCAGAAAGAGCGTGCCTTTTTCAAAGCCCTTGCCGACCTCATCCAGCGCGGGCATCATCTCTTCGTCAATGATCGCGAGGGCTTCCTTTTGCAGCAGCGCTTCCTTTGCCGCGCCGACGGCGCTGTCCTTCAGGCCGCGCAGGATGGCATAACGGAGGGGGGATGCCTCATCCGTCCCCTGCGGGACCGGCTCCTCCGGCTTCTGCGAAGCCTCCCGGCTTTGCCCGTGCAGACCTGCGTCCCCCGGTTCCCCGCTCCCCTTCCGCTCCGCGCCGGGCGGACGTACAGCGTCCTGCAGTGCGGGAATCCCGGCAATGTATTCCGCCAGATGCGGATCATGTCCCTTCAGTGCGCGGAAGGCGTGGTATGCACGCATCATGTCCGCGGAGCCGGGATTGATGATCGCGGCGTTCAGGCCATTCTCCATGGCCAGCGTATAAAAGGCGGCATTGATGACCTCGCGCACGGGCAGTCCGAAGGAAATGTTGGAAACACCGAGAATGGTTTTGACGCCCAGCTCCTCCCGGGTGCGACGCACCGTCTCCAGGGTCACCATCGCGTTTCTTTCGTCGGTGGAAACCGTCATGCAAAGCGCATCGACCAGCAAATCCTTTTTCTGTATGCCGTAACGCGCCGCTTCTTCGATGATCTTTTTTGCAATCGCAATCCGCCCGTCGGCCGTTTCCGGAATGCCGCTTTCATCCAGGCACAGACAGACCACGACGCCGCCGTATTTTGCAACCAGGGGAAAAACGGCATCCATGGATTCCTGTTTGCCGTTCACGGAATTGACTAGCGGCTTTCCGTTGTAAACGCGCATCGCCTGCGCCAGCGCCTCCGGATCCGAGGTGTCCAGCTGCAGCGGCAGCTCCGTGACACTCTGCAGTTCCTTCACGACGCGTGTCAGCATTTCCGGTTCATCGATGCCAGGCACACCGACATTGACATCCAGGATGTGCGCGCCCTGCTCCTGCTGCTTCAGGCCGACATTCAGAATGTACTCCATATCCGCCTCTTCCACCGCCTGGCGGAAGCGTTTTTTGCCGGTCGGGTTGATGCGCTCGCCGATAATCACGGGGGCGTCGCCGATCTCCACAGCGTCCGCAAAGGAGGTGACGAGGGTGGCTTCACGGGCGGAGGCCGCATCCGGCTCCTGCGGGGCCTCCTGTCTGCGCTCGTGCAGATCCGCATCCCCCGGACGCAGTGCACCGGTCGGCAGGCTGTCCGAAAGCGCACGGATATGCGCAGGCGTGGTGCCGCAGCAGCCGCCGAGACCCCTTGCGCCCATGGCAATGATCTGCTGCATCTGCGCGGTATATGCCTCCGCGCCGAGGTCGTACACCGTTTTTCCTTCTTCGCTCCGCGGCAGGCCGGCATTGGGCTGCACGATCACCGGAACGGAGGCGTATGCGATCAGTTCCCTTGCGACTGCCGCCATGTCATCCGGCCCGAGGCCGCAGTTCAAGCCCAGCGCATCCACGCGCAAACCTTCCAGCAGCGCCACGACCGAACGCGGCGTGCCGCCGGTCAGGAGCTTTCCCGACGCATCAAAGGCCACCGTCGCCATGACCGGCAGATCACAGTTTTCCTTTGCCGCCAGGACCGCCGCCTTGAGCTCATACAGATCGCTCATCGTCTCGATCAGAATCAGATCCGCGCCGGCGTCCGCACCGAACCGGATCACCTCCGCATACGCGGCAACGCAGTCTTCAAACGAAAGGTCCCCCATCGGCTCCAAAAGCTTTCCGGTGGGGCCGAGATCCAGAGCGACAAATCCCTGCCCGGCCTCACTGACGGCCTTGCGTGCATTCTCCACCGCGGAGGTCACGACCTGCCGCAGTGTATAAGCATCCTCCGGCCCCTCTGCCCCGGACGGCGTATCCGCCTCCCGCCGGAACTTGAACGGATTCGCCCCGAAGGTATTACAGGTGACGACATCCGCGCCGGCTGTGAGGTACTCCCGGTGAATCGCGATCAGTACCTCCGGATGCGTGATGTTCCAGACCTCCGGCAGCACGCCCGGCGGCAGCCCCCTCGCCTGTAAGAGCGAGCCGAGACCGCCGTCAAAGACCAGACCGCTTTGATGCAGTTTTTCCATGAGTTTCAAAGACATGTTTCTATGATACGCCACGATGATTCGCAACGCAAGACCCCGCCGCCTCCGGAACGGGCAGCAGTGTTACATTTCCTCTCCCGCAATCCCGATCACCGCCGTGACGGATTTGGTCGGCACCATGAGAAGTCCGTCCGTCAGGCGGATGCCGAGACGCTTTTCCATTTCCAGCACGCGCATGAACTCTTTCTGGTATTCCAGCGCAAAGTCACCGTAGCCGCAGGAATAACGCGGATGCAGCGCACAGCCCTTTGCGGCGTATTCCTCCTTCCAGGCATCGTTGATTTCATTACAATACGCCTCAATCATCGCCGCCGCCGCGGCCTGCAAAATCACCGCGCGGCTCATCTGCGTTTTTTCGTAGCGCCGGATTAAAAAGTCCGCGCCTTCTCCGATCGTTGCCGCAAAGAGCAACACCTCATGGCATCCCTTGAGATTGCGGGCAAGGTCACGGCTGCGAACAGTGAAGCAGCCAAGGTCGAGAAGCGGTGCCTCATCTTCCTCCGGAAGGCTCACGTGCAAAGGGAAGGTGCGGAAGACGTGCTTCGGTGCAACCTTCGCGTTCAGCTCCGACAGGCATTCTTCGATCAGCGCCGCGGTGCGCTCATCCGGCGCAGCCCCGTGCATGCCGAGGTAATGTAAGATTTCATTCCGGTTCACCCGGTTCAAATCCATTGCCATATTATTTCCCGTCAAATATGAAAAAGCACCATGTGCGCACGGTGCCCTCATCTCCGGATCCGCGTCCCGCTTACAGCAATACGCGCACCTCGTCCTGCAGCTTCTTCGCGACCTGCGGTTTGTTCATCGTGTAAATGTGCACGCCGTTCACATGATTCGCGATCAGGTCGATGATCTGTCCCGCGGCATAGAGGATGCCGGCCTGCTCCATGGCGGCCGGATTGTCCGCGTAGCGGTCCAGGAGCGTCGTGAACTGTCTGGGAAGCGCTGCGCCCGACATCGCCTGCGCACGTTTGATCTGCGCGGCGTTTGTGATCGGCATGATCCCCGCGAGCACCGGCGTCGTCACGCCCATGTCGCGCAGACGGTAAAGAAAATGAAAGAAGCGGTTGTTGTCGAAAAACATCTGCGTGGTGATGAAGTCCACGCCTTTGTCGATTTTGTTTTTGAGATGCTTCAAATCCTCCCGCTGGGAGGCGCTCTCCACATGCCCCTCCGGATAGCAGGCCGCGCCGATGCAAAGCGAGGGCGCATGGGTCCGGATCTCTTCGATCAGCTCCGCGGCGTAGCGGTAATCGGATTCCGTATGCCCGTCCTCCGGGATGTCGCCGCGCAGCGCGAGCACGTTTTCGATGCCGTGCGCACAGATCTCCTCCAGGACACTGCGCACCTTCTCGCGTTTGCTCGTCACGCAGGTTAAGTGCGCGATCGCGGGCGTCCCGGTCTCCTTTTGAATCAGGGAAGCGATCTCCGCCGTATAGCGGCTCGTGCCGCCGCCCGCGCCGTAGGTCACGCTCATAAAATCCGGCTGCAGACGCGCAATCTCCAGCGCAGATGCCTGCACTGCCTCAAAGGCACTTTCCTTTTTGGGCGGAAAGACTTCAAAGGACAAGGTCGGACGCTTTTGTTGAAGGACTTCTTTGATCGTCATGCCGCGTCGATCCTCCCGCTTTCCTCGATCACAATGCGCGGTGCGCCTTCGCCCTTGTAAACGCTTCCCGCCTTAATCATCCCGTGACTTTCCACAATGCAGTTTTCGATTGTGCAGCCGTCACCGATATGAACGTCATTCAGAATAATACTGTTTTTGATATAGCAGCCGTTGCCGATATAAGACTCCTTGAAGATCAGCGAATCCTCCACCGTGCCGTTGATGATACAGCCGGAGGACACAAGGGAGTTCTGCACCAGGACGCCGGTGTTGTATTTGGCCGGCGGCTGGTCGGTGACCTTGGTGTAGATCGGCGGATAATCGCGGAAGAAATACTGCTGTACCTCCGGCTTTAAGAAATCCATGTTGGTCTTGTAGTAATCCTCCACGGAGGCGATATTGGACCAGTACTCTTTTGTCTTGAAGCCGTAAATCTTTTTTACATGACGGTAACGCACCAGGATATCACGCGTGAAATCATGGCGTTCCTCCTCCTGTGCGGTCTCGATCAGTTCAATCAAAAGCCTTCTGCGCAGCACATAGATACCGCAGGATACCGTATGCGATTCCGCCACCACGGGCTTTTCCTCGAACTCCTCGATCCTGCCCCCGGCATCCATCCGGATCGTGCCGAAGCGCTCCGCGGGATCCTCCGTGGCCAGATCCTTGCAGACCACGGTGATGTCCGCCTGCTTTTCGATATGATAATTCAGCACGTCATGAAAATCCATCTTATACACGCAGTCGCCGGACGCGATAATCACGTAAGGCTCATGGCACTTGCGCAGAAAATCAAGGTTCTGTGCGATCGCATCCGCCGTGCCGCGGTACCACATGCCGCTGGAGGAGGTGATCATCGGCGTGAAGAGATACATCCCGCCCTGCTTGCGTCCGAAGTTCCACCACTTGGAGGAGCTTAAGTGCTCCTGCAGGGAACGCGCGTTGTACTGCATAAAAATCGCGACGGTCGGAATGTTGGAATTGGTCATCGCGCTCAGGGCAAAATCGATGGAACGGTAGAGACCCGCCACCGGCATGGCACAGACCGCACGCTTCCTGGACAGCTCCTTCATGCGGTTGGAGCTCCCGCCCGCCAAGATGAGACCCACAGCTCTCATTCCACTCCCTCCTTATCCAGTGTGCGGCCGCTTGAAAGGACTCCGTCGGGATAATCCGAAGACTCCGTGCGGCCGTTGATCATCACGTTTTTACCGATCGTCACGTCCCGGGGAATCACGGAGTTCTCACCGACGGTGACCAGACCGTCGGTGTAAATGTCCGGACGTGTTTCGTTTTCCGCTTCCTCTCCCTCACCGAGAACGACGTTATCGCCGATCGTGGCGTTTTCGTCAACGATGGCCTTGGCGATTTTGCAGTTCTCGCCGATCACGGTGCCGTTCATGATGATGGAATGATCCACGACCGTTCCTTTATCAATCCGCACGCCCCGGCCGATCACGGAGTTGTAAACCTTTCCGTAAATCTCGCAGCCCTCGCCGACGATGGAACGCTCGATATCCGATTCCTTCCCGAAGTACTGCGGCGGCTGGATGTCGTTGTTCGTGTAGATCTTCCAGTATTCCTCATACAGGTTAAACTCCGGAACGATGTCGATCAGCTCCATGTTCGCCTCCCAATAAGAGGTCAGCGTCCCGACATCCTTCCAGTAACCCTCAAATTCGTATGCGTAAAGACTGATGTCATTCTTTTTGCAGTACGGAATGACATGCTTGCCGAAATCCAGACCCGGCACGTCCTTGCCCGCGAGCAGCGCCTCTTTCAAAATCTTGAAGTCAAAGATATAGATTCCCATGGAGGCCAGGTTGGAACGCGGATGCTCCGGCTTCTCCTCAAAATCAATGATCTTTTTGTTCTCATCCGTGATCATGATGCCGAAGCGCTTCGCTTCCTCCATCGGCACCGGCATGACAGCGATCGTGATGCCCGCCTTGTTCTGCTTGTGAAAGCGCAGCATCGATTCGTAATCCATCTTGTAAATATGATCGCCGGAAAGAATCAGCACATAGGAGGGATGATAGGACTCCATGTACTCCATGTTCTGATAGATCGCGTTGGCAGTACCGGTGTACCACTCGCTGTGCTCCATCTTTTCATAGGGCGGAAGGATGCTGACGCCGCCGATGTTGCGGTCTAAGTCCCAGGGAATCCCGATGCCGATATGCGTATTCAGCTTCAGCGGCCGGTACTGCGTCAGCACGCCGACGGTATCGATGCCGGAGTTGATACAGCTCGACAGCGGAAAGTCGATGATGCGGTACTTGCCGCCGAAGGACACGGCAGGCTTCGCCATCTTGCTCGTCAGGACACCGAGCCTCGAGCCCTGACCGCCCGCCAGAAGCATTGCGATGATTTCTTTTTTGATCATGGGGCACCACTCCTTTTGATAAAAGCGGAAACCGTTGTATTCCCTTCTATCTTACCACTTTTTTGCCTTTTGTGACATATTTTCCATGCATGAAAGGATATGTTATACTAATAGAACCTTTGAAAAAACGGAGGAACTCATTTTGGAGCAAAAAAAGACCTTTGAGATAGATTTCGGGGCACCCTGCCATGTGTACTTCATCGGCATCGGCGGCGTGTCCATGTCGGGACTGGCGCACATTCTGAAGGACCGCGGGTTCACCGTGTCCGGTTCCGACCGCGCGCCCTCCGAGATGACGGAAATGCTGGAGCAACAGGGCATACAGGTGCGGTACGGGCAGAAGGAGGAAAACATCACGGGGAGCGCCGTGCCGATTGACCTCATTGTCTATACCGCGGCGGTGCATCCGGACAATCCGGAATATGCCGCAGCCGTGGCGCAGAACATCCCCATGCTCTCCCGTGCGGAGCTGCTCGGGCAGCTGATGAAAACCTACGACACGCCCATCGCGGTGTCCGGCACGCACGGCAAGACGACGACCACCTCCATGCTTTCGGAGATCTTTATGACGGCGGAGCTGGACCCGACGCTTCTGATCGGCGGTGTCTATGCCGGCATCGGCTCCAACACGCGCATCGGAAAAAGTCCCTATCTCGTGACGGAGGCCTGCGAGTACACGAACAGCTTTCATTCCTTCTATCCGAAGTATGCCTGCATCCTCAATGTGGAAGCGGATCACATGGACTTCTTCAAAAACCTGGATGAGATCTATGATTCCTTCCATCACTTTGCAAAGCTTCTGCCCGCAGACGGGACGCTCGTGATCGGCTCCGATATCGATGTCTTCGGCCGCCTGACCAAGGACCTGTCCTGCGAGATTCTCACCTTCGGCGAAAAGGAAACGGACGATGTCCGCGCGACGGATATCACATATGACGAAAAAGGCAACGCCGCCTTTGTGCTGCACGCAAAAAGCGATGCCGGCACGGCGCTTCCCGTCCGGCTGCGCGTCCCCGGACATCACAATGTCTTAAACGCGCTCGCGGCCTTCGCGCTCGCACGGAAGGCCGGCGTTGACGCGCAGACCGTTGTCAAAGGACTGGAGCGCTTTCAGGGCGCGCACCGCCGCTTTGAGGTGAAGGGCGTCTGGCAGGGCGTGACGATTGTCGATGATTACGCGCATCATCCGACGGAGATCGCGGCGACGCTGCGCGCGGCGGAACGCACGCCGCACAACACCGTCTGGTGTGTCTTCCAGCCGCACACCTACACGCGCACCAAGGTCTTCCTGCACGCCTTTGCCAAGGCCTTAAAGCACGCGGACCACGTTGTGCTGTTGCCGATCTACGCCGCAAGGGAACAGGATGTTTACGGCGTGTCCAGCGCGGATCTCTGTGAGGAAATCCGCAGCATGGGCGGGGAATGCACCTTGCTTGATACATTCGAAAATGTCAAGCACTTTCTTGCCGAAAATTGTCACAAAGATGACCTGTTGATAACCATGGGGGCAGGAGACGTCACGAAAATCGGCGAAGAACTGCTTTCCTGACGTGTTTTTTCCACCTCTTCCACCGTTTTCCCTCCGGAGGACCGGCGCGGCGGCGGTGGAAAAGCGCGTGAAACATCCGCGCCGGAAGGCAAGCCGTCCGCAGGTTTCACGGCACAGCGGAAAGTTTTCCACCGTATCCACCGTTTCCACTTTCATTTGACAAAATCATTCCGTCCTGCCGGTAAAAAAAAATCCGTCGATTTGCATCATTCCTTTTCCGGATAAGCTGTGCTACAATGTGGAACACGCGACAAAAATGCCGCGATTCCGATCCGAGAGGTCACATAGATTTCATGTTGGGGAAAGTCCGAATCACAACCGAACACGACAGCGGTTCCACCAGTGTTTCCAACGCGTTCATCGACGTCTATATGACGGAGGCCAATGACGCGCAGCTGAAGATCTATCTGTATCTGCTGCGTGTGATGCAGGAAGGAAGCTGCACCACCGTCGCGGACATCGCGGACCGCTTCAATCACACCGAGCGTGACGTGAAGCGTGCCCTGCAGTTCTGGGAAAAGAAGGGACTGGTCCGTCTCGAATATGATTCCCGCAAACGGCTGACACAGATCTGTCTGGAGGATATCAGCGATACCGTACCCGAGGCGGCGGAAACTCCGTCAGAGACGCCTGTCACCGCGGCAGAAGAAAGCGAATATACCGTGCCGCCCAAGCGGCAGTACACGCCGCTGGAGCAGCGCCGCTTTGCCGCGGATGAGTCCCTGTCCATGATTCTCTTTGCGGCGGAAAAATACTTCAACCGGGTTTTGAGCAACACGGAGATGCAGACCATTCTCTATCTCTATGAGGATCTGGGCTTTTCGGCGGACCTTCTGGATGTGCTTCTGCAGTACACCGCGGAAAACGCCAGGGGGCGCTATGCCTCTTATATGGAAAAGACGGCTCTCGCGTGGCACGCGGAGGGTGTGCGGACACCGGATGACGTGCGCACGAAGCGCAGCACACGTTACGGGAAGGAAGTTTATGACGTGATGCGCGCACTGGGCTTACAGACCGCGCCGACCTCCTTTGAGGCGGACTATGTGAAGCGGTGGATGAAGGAGTACGGTTTCACCGCGGAGGTGATTCTGATTGCCTGCCGCAAGGCGGTGGCGGGAACCCAGTCCCACCGCTTTGAATACACGGACGGGATCCTGCGCAACTGGAAGGCGAAGGGAATCCGTACGGCGGCGGACGTGGAGCGTGAGACGCTGGAGCACGAAAACGCCAGAAAGAACGCAAGGCAACATCTTCGCAAGGAAGAATCAAAAACTGCCGGAATGGATACCAGGAACCGTTTCAACCGCTTCCAGGCGCAGGAATATGATTTCCAGGCCATCAAGGAAAAGCTGGTCAGCAATAAGTAAAGGGGCAGGAGCGTCGTATGGCCTTGAGCAACGCACAATATGATCAGATCATGATGGAGTATGCAAGGGTCCGACGGACGCACCGCATGGAAACGGAAGCAAGGGAAGTGGAGATCGCCGCAAGGATTCCCGCCTACGCATCACTGGAACAACAGATCCCGGAGCTTGCCGGTGAAATGAGCCGTTCCTATCTGAACGGTGACAAATCCGCCAAAGAACGTCTGGACCGGCGCATTCTCGAAATCCGCAGCAAACAAAAACAGCTTCTTGAGGACCAGGGCTATCCGGCTGATTACCTGCAGCCGCAGTTCACCTGCCCGCTCTGCGGTGATACCGGTTTTGCAAACGGCGAACGCTGCACCTGTCTCCGCGAAAAAATCCGCGATCTTTTGTATGAACAGTCGCATCTCCGCGCGCTTTCACAGGAGAATAACTTCTCCCTGATGCGCGAGGATTTTTACAAGGGAGAAGACCTGCGGCGTTTTCACGGCGCGCTCGCACGCTGTCAGGAGCTGCTGGATGCGTTCCGCGCAGACCACCCCGCCGGCTCCCTGCTGTTTTTCGGTCCCGTCGGCAGCGGAAAATCCTTTTTGTCCGTCGCGACGGCGACGGAGGTGCTGAACGCGGGGCACAGCGTACTGTACTTTTCCTCCGTCACGCTGTTTTCGCAGCTGTCCGATGTCACCTTCGGCCAAGGGGCACAGGAGCTGCGCCGGGATTTTGAAAAGGATCTTGCCGCGTGTGATCTGCTCGTCATTGACGACCTCGGCACGGAGCTGCCCAATGCCTTTGTGTCGACGCAGTTGTTTCATATCATTAACGAACGTCATCTTGCACGCAAATCCACCATCATCTCCACCAATCTGGATTTTGATGAGATGCGCGCCAGATACTCCGACCGGATTTTTTCCAGGCTGATGCACGACTTTACCCTGTGCGAACTGACGGGCCGTGACATCCGGCTTGCAAAGGCGACCGCCTGAGAGGACATTTCTGATACGAAAGGAAACACAGCATGCCCAGAAGAGAAGAGAAAAGAGACTTAAGCACCATCCCCGTCGGGACCCTCGGAATCATCCCCATGCGCGGCTGCGTCCCGCTCGCCGAGCGTGTGGATCATTACCTTGTCAAATGGCGCGCGGAGCGTGAGAATGAGCACAAGGGATCGCTTGCCTTTACCGGCTATGAGCGCGCCTCCTACCTGCTCAGCGCCGACATGCCGCGCTTCGGCTCCGGCGAAGGCAAGGGCGTCATCAACGAATCCGTCCGCGGCGATGATGTCTATCTGCTCGTGGATGTGCTGAATTTTTCCGAAACCTACTCTCTCTTCGGCAAGCAGAACCGGATGTCGCCGGATGATCATTTCCAGGATTTGAAGCGCATCATCTCCGCCGTCGGCGGAAAGGCCAGGCGCATCACGGTCATTATGCCTTACCTTTACGAAAGCAGACAGCATAAGCGCAGCGGGCGTGAATCCTTAGACTGCGCGATCGCCTTGCAGGAGCTCGTCGGAATGGGCGTGGACAACATCATCACCTTTGAGGCGCATGACCCGCGCGTGCAGAATGCCATTCCGCTGCACGGCTTCGAAACCATCCGCACCACCTATCAGTTCATCAAGGGACTGCTGCTGAATGTCGAAGGGCTCACCATTGATTCCGATCACATGATGGTCATCAGTCCGGATGAGGGCGGTATGGGCCGCGCCGTGTATCTGGCGGGTGTGCTGTCTCTCGATGTCGGCATGTTCTACAAGCGCCGTGACTACACGCAGGTCGTGAACGGCCGCAATCCGATCGTGGCGCACGAATTTCTCGGCACAAGCGTCGAAGGAAAAACGATGATCATCATTGACGACATGATCTCCTCCGGCGAGGCGCTCATCGATGTGGCGGAGCAGCTCAAAAAAAGAAAGGCCGGAAAGATTTTCATCTTCTCGACCTTCGGTCTGTTCACGCACGGACTGGAAACCATCGATAAGGCCTACGAGGCGGGGCTCTTTGACCGGATCCTCACCACCAACCTGATCTATCAGTCCGAAAACCTGCTGTCCCGGGAATGGTACATCAGCTGTGACATGAGCAAGTATATCGCATACATCATCGATACCTTAAACCACGATGCCTCCCTCTCCGACCTGCTCAATCCGGTGGAGCGCATCCGGGCCATTGTGGACAGCTATGCCGCGGGTGACATGTCCGCCTACATTTAACGCGCATATGTGATGAAGTGATTGCCGCTCTGTTCAAACATCGCCGCGGCCTCCGCCGTGGGGATGCGGTAAACGGCATTCTCTCCGAAGGCAGGGTCGAAGAGGACGACCTCCCGGTCGTTGAAGCCGATTAACAGCACATACCTGCCGTCCGACATCCGTGCCATCACCGGCACGTCACACATGAGATCCACATAATACAGCATCGCACGCAGCGGACATCCCTCCAGGTTCAGGATGCGGTAGGTCGGCAGCGCGTCCTCCAGAATCCGCATCACGGTCTGCCCCTGCGCAAGCAGTGTCTCCGTATTACGCGAGGCGCCCTCGTAATCCAGCATCATCCTCAGGCACGCCGCCTCCGAAGACATCGTGCTGAAATCTCTTCCCTCCGCCGCCTCGGTGATCGCCAGAATCTGGTTGCGGCTTGTCAGATTCCCTCTGTAGTAGATATAGCGGTTCTTTTCATCCACCACCTGTCCGCAGAGCTCATAGGCCTGTGCGATCGCGGGTGCGGGATGCTTATAGACACCGGCGACGCGGTTATGATCCACGCAGAAGTAACGTTTTCCGCTCAGCGTCGCCCTGACATCGGGAATATGATGCTCCGACAGCGTTTCCTGCGCAATATAGCGTTTGCACTGATCCGCGGACACCGTATCGCGCAGGGTGATTCGCGTGGCGGTTCCGTTTCCCTCGTGAACGGTCTCCAGACGATTCACAGCCTCCCGTTGCCGTTCCGTCCGCATGATCTGGTCATCCGTCACATCCGCATAGACAGGCGTGACGGCGCCGGACGGCGCATCCGGCGTTTCCTCTTCCGGCTCTTCGCCGGTTTGCTCTTCTTCCGCCTGCCCGGCTTCCTCTTCTTCCGTGTCCTGTCCGCTGCGGATGACGCGTTTCAAAACGATACGATCGGGTTCGATCACCACGTCCTGCACACGCATCGTACCCGCATCATATTCGGTAAATACCGTACCGTCAAAGTGCTGTATCACGACTTTATAGCAGGCATACACCGGGCTTCCGGGCTCATCCATGCCCACATCCTCTTCCCGGAAACGGCCGTACACGATATCGTTTCCGATAAAGCCGAAGAGGCGGATCCCCTCTCCCTCCTCCGCAAGGATATCCGCGCGTGTTTCCTCGTTCATCTCCATAAAGGTGATTTTATCGGGAAGGGTTGCGACATCCTCCTGCCAGGCCATCAGATATCCGTCCTCCGAAACCATATAAACATCATCAACGATGTTTTCGACGCTCCCCTGCTGCGTTCCGTCATAGAGGTCGATCGCTGTCACGTCATTGCCGAGTATGGAATAATAAATCCCGCGTCCGTTCACATAGCCCAGCACGTCAGCGGTGCTGATCAGCATTTCCTCGGACTGTGTTGTCGCAATCCAGATCAGCTCGTTGATCGTGTTTTCCTGTGCGTCAAATTCATATACGCTGGTACCCACTTCCCCTTCATGCGCACCGCGATTCCGGTAGCCTGTTACGCGAAACATGACGTTTCCGCCCTCATCCATCCGGAGAATGTTGATTTTTGCGCCCTGGAAGCCCGTCCGGAAATCCTCCTCCTCTTCAAAGAAACCGAAGGCCTGGGTCAGACGGTTGTCCGTCAGATGATAGACAAAGAGACGCTCTTCGTTTACAAAGGCAATGGCGCTGCCGCCGTCAGACTCCTGCATCTGAAGCGCCGTGCCGTTGTAAGACAGAAACACGCTGTCACCGGGGAGATCCTCCGCCGCCCCCGAGAAAACATAGTTCATGTTCCTGCGGAAATCAATCAGGTACATGCCGTTCTCCGTGCGGCGTGTGAAATAATTCTCCACGACATGATAGCGCCTTGTCCGTCCCTCCTCCGTCAAGGCCATGGTGTACCGCATTGTCAGCGTGCAGGTCTGTCCGTGGAAATCATACAGCGAAATCTGCGCCTGCGTGCGGTCCGCAATCTCCAGCCCCTGCCAGGTAACGGCCGCAAAAGGGGAGTGAATATTGACATGCTCAAACGTATCCTCCGCATGATCGCTGTCCGGCTCCAGAAACTCACGGAGCAACGGATCCTGTTCAAAGGTGGCATCGTGCAGGGTTCTGATAAAGGCAAGGTGATCGTCAAAGGCATACAGCGAATCGTCCGACGGCAGAATGATACGCGCGTAATACCGGATCTGCTTCCCCTCATTCACGTTGAGCAGAAGCACCAGCATGTATTCCTCATCCTGCTCGATGAGATCCTTTAAGGTGAAGGACAGACGCATTCTTCCGTCCTGCTCCTCCTGAATCTCCGTGATGTCTGTCTGCTCCACGAGGTTTTCGCCGTCCAGCGTGCGGATCTCAAATACCGCGTCATCTATTTTGGCGCCGTACCGGTCCACGATCGCAGTCACCGCGCGGTTTTCCGGAAGGATCAGGAGCGGGCCGCGCATGGAGGACACGTCCATCTCATAGGCATACCCGTGCAGCAGGTTCATCTCCGTGCCGTTTTGGACAAGGTGAATCACAGGAAACGTGGCCTGCGCCATGGCGGCAGACGCCACGCCGCGCTCGCTCCTGTTAATGAAACGGTAGGCGATAAAAAGCGTCAGCAGAAACAGCAGAACCGTATAAATCATTCTTGCCAGCAGAAGCCGGATGTTTTTTTTCATATTGCTTTGACTTTTCCTCCCGTGAAGGGTAAGATGTCTCTATGGACCCGTTTCTGATCCGTCGCGTACGCCTGATTCCTCAGGAAAGCATTCTTCTGAAGGACGATGTCATCCTGTATCGCGACGATGAACAAATCATCACTTCCTGGGATGCTTTCCGCAAGCGTCCGGAGCTTGTGCGCGGTCTCTCCGTCTATTATCTCAAAGAACACCTCAAGTTGTCCAAGGTTTTTCACGAAGACGGTGATTTTCACTGGTACTTTGATCTGGCCGATTACCGTTTCGAGGAAAACGGGACGGAGCTCGTGATGACCGATCTGCTGGCGGATGTCGTTGTCTTCCGTGACGGACGGATCCGTGTGCTGGATCTGGATGAGCTGGCGGACGCGCATGAACAGGGGCTCATTGACAATCTTTTATTAAAAAAAAGCCTGCATACGCTGAACAGACTTTTACGCGAGCTGTATAAGGAAGGCATCACACGGCTTTCAAGCCCTCTCGAAAAATATCAATAAAAACAATGTCCCCCGATGATAATGCTGTTCTCCTTCGGCCCTAAGCGCGGCGCACAGAAGAAGAGGCAGTCACCGACGGTGGAGTAGCCGCTCATGGCATCCCTTGCCGCCTTATAACAGGCCTCCGTTGCCCAGCCGTTATCGATCGAGCGCTGCAGGAAGGTCGGGTACACCGAAAACTGGCCGGGGGCGGTGATCACTTCATACATCGTGTTCTGCTTGAAACGCGCGGAGCGCATACGGTTGATGACAACCGCGCCGACACCCACCTGCCCTTCATAGGGCTGATTCCCGGATTCCGTATAAATGACATTGGCCAGGAGCTCCAGGTCACTGATCCCCATCTCATTCTTTTCATAAAAGGTGAGGCCGTCGACGGAGGTCCATGCGCCGGCCCTCGCTTCCTGTGAAATCTTCAGCTGCTCCTGCAGCTTTTTCTCCCAGTCGCTGACTTCCGCCTGTTGCTGCGCCAGGAGCGTGCGGATCGCCTCCGCTTCCACCTCGGCGATGGAAATCTCGTTATTATAACGGACGATATTTTCAGAAACATCACTGATCAGGCCGTAGAATTTTTCCTGCTCCGCAACCTGTTCCTGCTGCATTCCCTCCAGATCCTGCAGCTCCGCCTCCAGCTGTGTTTTCTGGAAGGCAATCTGGCTCTCGATGCCCTTATACTGTTCCAGCATCTCACGGTCATATGCGCTTAACGCTTCTATATAAGAGCCCTGATTGATGAACTCGGAAAGGGAGCTGCTCTGGGTCAGCATATCCGCCAGCACAAAATCCTGACGCTCGTAGATAAACTGGATGCGCAGCTTCATCTGCTCATACTGTGTCTCCCTGAGATCCGAGGCCGCTTTCAGCTCCTCTTCCATTGCCTCGATTTCCAACCGCTTGTCATCGATACGATCATTGATGGAAAGAAGGTTCTGACCGACAGCGTAAAGCTCATCGTTGAGAGAATTCATGTTATTTTGTAACGCTTCCCTGCCCGCTTCGAGGGAATCAATGTTATTCCGGGCGTCATTCAGTTCCGAACGTGTGGCGTTTGCACGGTTCCTTGCATCCTCCAGCGCTTTCCGGATGTCCTCCGTCGCGCGCACACCGATCGTCCCCGCGGCAGCCAGGGCACAGACCAGCCAGGCTCCCGCGGCATGCCGCGAAGCCCTTGCCAGTACGCGTTTCAGTTTTTGGACCGTTCTCTTTTTCATTTCCTATAAATTATATATGAAAACTGCGTTTCTTTCAAAAGGGACTACATAATAACATAAAAATCTTCAAATATCCAGTTTTATTTTGCGACCAGAACGTGCGTACTGATAATAGCGTACGCCGGCCGCATCAAACATCCGGCGGGAGGCGCGCATCATCGGTGTGTTATGGTATTTATCGCTGTCGAAGATCACCGTGCGGATCCCCGCCTGGATGATGGCCTTGGCGCATTCGTTGCAGGGAAAGAGCGACACGTAAATCTTGGCGCCGTCCAGGGAACCGCCGCGGTAGTTGAGGATCGCATTCAGCTCGCTGTGCACGACATACGGATACTTTGTCTCCAGCTCGTCCTCGCTGTCACGCTCCCAGGGGAACTCCTCATCCGAGCAGCCGCGCGGCAGTCCGTTGTACCCCATCGAAAGAATCTTGTTATCGCGGCTGACAATGCAGGCGCCCACCTGCGTGGAGGGGTCCTTCGACCGCAGTCCCGTCAGCATCGCAACGCTCATGAAATACTCATCCCAACTGATATAATCGTCGCGTTTCATTATAATACCTCCTTATTTCGTACCGAAGATGCGGTCCCCCGCGTCGCCTAAGCCGGGGACAATGTAGCCGTGATCGTTGAGCTTCTCATCCACCTCTCCGATGTAAATGTCCACATCCGGGTGTGCCTCATGCATCCGTCGAATGCCCTCCGGTGCGGCAATGATACATAACAGATGGATGTTTTTGCATCCGCGTTCTTTCAGCATCGTGATCGCGGCGGAAACACTGCCGCCCGTCGCCAGCATCGGATCGACGACAAAGATTTCCCGCTGGTCCGAATCCGGCGGGATCTTGCAATAATACTCCACGGGCTCCAGCGTCTCCGGATCACGGTAGAGACCGATGTGCCCGACCTTCGCCGCGGGGATCAGGGCCAGCATTCCGTCCACCATCCCGAGTCCGGCACGCAGGATCGGCACAATACAAAGCTTACGCCCCTTGAGTTCATATGCCCTGGTTTTGCAGATCGGCGTTTCGATCTCAATCTCCTTCAGCTCCAGATGGCGCGTGGCCTCATAGCAGATCAGCATGGCGATTTCGCTGATCGTGTCCCGGAAATCCCTGGTGCCGGTGGAGGTACGACGGATATAGCCGATCTTATGCCGGATCAGCGGATGATCCATCACCACCACGTTTTCATATTGCTGTTCCATCCCTTTGTCCTCCCCCAGGATTCTGCTTTGCTCTTACCCTTCCGTCCGCCTCCGCAAAGACATGCCGTCCGCCGGATGCCTTGTGCAGGCGGTTCGCGATGGCGCCCGTTTTATCCGCCTCCGAAAAATCCTCGCAGAAAATCAACTCCGCGCCGCGCGCATCCATTTCCCTCAGCGCCGCGTACAGCCGCTGCGCAACGGCCGCGCCGTCCGTCCTGCTGCCGCAGCTTATAATAACATCCGCTTTGTAAAGAGCGGCGTTTTCCTCACTTGAGATTACGCCAGTTATTTTATCTGTGCCCGACGCGCTCCGGTTGATATATGATATCACATGTTCTTTATCTCCGGATACCAGGGTCATCTCCCCCTTCGGGGCATAATGCGTATATTTCATCCCCGGCGCGAGTGCCTCCTCCGCTTCCTCCGCAGCGGCTGCGGAAGGCAGCTGTGACACGCCTTCCGGCGCGGCCAGCACCCTTGCAATCTCTTCCGCGCCGATCATGCCCGGCCGGAGGATCCTCACTTCCTCCTCCGACAGGTCAACGATCGTGGACTCCAGACCGACCTGTGTGTCCCCGCCGTCGATGATCATATCGATCCTGCCGTCCAGATCCTCGATCACATGCGAAGCCTTCGTCGGCGAGGGTCTGCCGGAGCGGTTCGCGCTCGGCGCGGCGATATAGCCGCCCGCCACACGGATCAGCGCCTGGGCCACGGGATGGGAAGGCCACCGCACGGCGACGGTATCCCGTCCGCCGGTGACAGCATCCGGAACACTGTTCCTGCCTCTCTTTACGATCATCGTCAGGGGCCCCGGCCAGAAGGACTCCGCCAGCGCCTTCATCCGCGGATTCCTGTCATCGGTCAGACGCAGGATGGACTCGTATTCCGCGATGTGCACAATCAGGGGATTGTCCGAAGGTCTTCCCTTGGCCTCATATATTTTGGCGCATGCCTCTTCGTTAAATGCATCCGCGCCGAGACCATAGACCGTCTCTGTCGGAAACGCCACGAGACCACCCCTGCGGATGATCTCCGCCGCCTCCTGCGGGAGAACAACCGGTTCCGGCAGCGACCGGACGATTTCCGCTTTCGTGACCCGCGTCTGCATCAGTATCCGTTCACGTATTCCGAAATCACGTCCCAGGCCTCGGCGTTTTCCAGCCCCAGACGCCAGCCGGCCACACCCGCGATGTGATTGGCGCGCATGACGGAAATCTTTTCCGTCAGGGACTCCCTGTCCTCCAGCCAGATCTCCACCTTGTCGCCGTTGTCATAGGTACGCGCGCCGTAGTACTGTCCGGTCGCCGCATCCCATGTGAATTCGATGCCACGCTCCGCGGCCGCCTCTTTTGCGCCGTTCATGCCGGTGGCAAAGCTCGACACGCTGCCGTCGCTTTTTGTCGTCCAGACCCGCGTGTACCAGGGGACCGCGTTGATCACCTTCTCCGCGGGCACCTGCTTGCAGGTTTCCTCGATGCCGTAGCGTACAAAGTCCACGGAGGCGACACTGCCGGCTTCGGGCGAGCCGCCGTAGTGTTCGTCATAGCCCATGATGATGACATAGTCCGCAATGATCCCCTGTTCCCTGCGGTTATAATAATCATTGAAGCCGTAAGGCACGTAGTTATCAATGGACAGGACGATCTGCTCCCGGCGGCAGGCGATGGACAGCTCGCGCAGCCACTGCACATAGTCCTTGCCGGCCTCCGACGCAACGCCCTCAAAGTCCACGTTGATGCCCTCACAGCCGAGGCGCTTGATTTCCGCGATCACATTGTCCGTGAGCGCCTTCCTCGATGCGGCATGCGATACCACGGCCTGTGTGTTGACCTCCGGGTTTTCGAAATTGGAAACGAGCGCCCAGACCTCCAGCCCTGCCGCATGCGCGGCATTCACGTAATCCGTCGTGCCGAAGCTTTCGATTCCGCCGAAATCATCCGACAGGCGGATCCAGGTCGGGGAGATCACGTTCATCCCGCGGGCGGGCGCGATCACCTCCTGCAGCGTATCATTTCCGCCGACCCCCGCGATCTGGTGCCAGCCGAGGCAGATTTTGAAGGGTCTGGAAATATTGGAATACACCGGTTCCTGTATCGCATCGGAGCCGTAGGTAAAGGACTCCGTTTCACTCAGGCGCTTCTGCTCCACATAGCCGGTAAAGGCATCCGGTGTGCGGACCTTGATCCAGTCTCCGAGCGAAGCATCCACGATCACGACCCTGTCGCCTTCCGCCAGGTCCGTGATGATGGGGGACTTGATGCCGCCCGCAATGCGCAGCTGCGTCTCCTCCGTGACAAGCGCCGTCTCTTTCTGCAGCGTTCCGGTGTACATCCGCACGCGGTTCGGCGCATCAAAGGTTTCCAGGGTGATATTGTGATACTGTCTGACGTATTCCACGGCAACATAGAGCGTGTCCTGCTCCAGACGGCTGATGACGTAAGGCATCTCGGTCGCGCCGCCCTCCGTGGAGGTCACCGTGTTGGAGCCGACCTGCGAGGTGAGGATCGCCGTCGGTGTCGTGTAAACGAAAATGCCGTCCTCTACGCCGTGGTAGTAACGGTCGCTGATCATTTCATGCAGGAGCGTCAGCGGCATATACAGATGGCCGTCGATCCGTTTCAGCACGATCTCCGTTTCCTCATCGTTGAGGATCACCGGATACTCCGTGCTGTCGTATTCGCCGAACCAGTTGGTCAGATCGGCCCGTTCCGTGCCGTAGGAATAACGTTTATAAAGGAAATAACCGACCAGACCGCCGATCACGAGAAGAATGAACAATGTCATTCCGAGAATCAGCTTCAGCCTGCCGGTGTCCCTGCGCTTCCTGCCGCGTTTCTTCTTTTTCTTTTTTCCTGAGGGATGGTGTTCCATGCATCATATGATACCACGATCGATCTTTTCCTGCCACCGCCGCCTTCGGTCCTTTTTGCCGGAGGGCGGGAACCTCCGCCTGAGAATAAAACACAGTATTTGAAACTGCATCCGTGATGTGATGATTGATGTGTCTTCCGCCGGAGGCGGCGGGGCCGTACGCGTCTGTCCGTATTCGTTGCGGGTCTTTGCTTCTTCGGATGATACAGGCATGGCTCTTCCTGTTGGTAACTCACTACTCTGCGATTGCTTCGCGATTCGCGAGACGGACCCGGAGGTCCGGAGAACGGGAATACGGTTGTTTTTCCTCCTTTCCGACGACGTACCTTTTGTTGATTTGTATAATAATACTTTATTTCCTGTTTGTCAAGTCTTTTTTTATATTTAATTTATTTTATTCTTCATTTCCTTTACTCTTTTTTTATGTTCCCATGATATTATTCTCTTCCTATTGACATGTCAGGCGCAATCGATTAGAGTGAAGTTGATTTCCGCTTTCCCCTGAGAAATTGGGGCGGAAATCAGAACCAGCGCAAGATATTGTGGTTCCGGAAGGACAGAAATGAAAATAGAAAAACTCAACGATTATCAGATCCGCTGCACCCTTACAAAAGAGGATCTCGCCCGGCGCGGCATCAAGGTTTCGGAGCTGGCCTACGGCACGGACAACGCGCGGGAGCTGTTCCGGGACATGATGGAGCAGGCGGCGGAGCAGTTCGGCTTTACGCCGGAAGACATGCCGGTCATGGTGGAGGCCATCCCCTACAGCACGGACTGTCTTGTACTCATCATCAGCAAGTGTGATGATCCGGAGGAGCTGGATACGCGCTTTGCTTCCTTCGCGCCCAGCGTTTTCGCGGAGGATGAGGATTACGAATTTGACGAGGAGAACGAAACGGAGGACTTTGCCTCCCTCTTCTCCCGCATCCAGGAAGGCGGCATGCCCGGTCTTTTTGATTCCGAACAGCCTTACGCAAAGAAGGTCAAGCAGCGCAAGGGCAGCAGCAAAAAGCCGAAATACACGGATGATGCCGAATACCGCATCTTCTCCTTCCCGCTGTTACACGATATCATTGAGATCGCGGGACGCGTGGAGCCTTCCTATCACGGACGCAACACGCTTTACAAGAGCAAGCTCAGTGAGCGTTATATGCTGCTGCTGCACCGTCAGGCCAAGGAGGATCCCGTCTTTTCCCAGATCTGCCTGATGCTCTCGGAATACGGACAGGAGGAGCCCTTCAGCACCGCAAGCGAACAGTTCCTGGAGGAGCATAACTCTGTCCTCATCCGCGATAAGGCACTGCAGATCTTAAGAAGACAGAACTTCTCCGCATGAATAAAAAAACAAACACCCGCTCCGTCGGCGCGCGCTACGAGGAACTGGTGGCGCAGTACCTGACACGGCAGGGCGCAAAGATCGTCACGCGAAATTTCCGGACCAGAAACGGTGAAATTGATCTTGTCGTGCGGGACGGTTCTTATCTTGTTTTTCTGGAAGTCAAATACCGCAGCTCCGGCAAGGCCGGCACGGGCGCGGAGGCGGTCGATCTGAAAAAGCAGAATACCATCTGCAGAATCTCGGATTTCTACCGTGTGCGTTTTGCCCTTCCGGACAGCACACCCGTCCGCTACGACGTGATCGAATGCGCTGCGGGAGAACACGGTGAGATCGTGCTCAACTGGTACAAAAACGCCTTTCCCTATCACCCCGCCGGAGGTAAGGCATGTCGAAGCTTCTGAAACGATACCCCCAGATCCTGCAGGGCGCCCTGTACGTCCTTTCCGTCGCGCTTCTTACGGCAGCGATCTTCAGCGGTGCGTTGCTTCGCCGTAAAGAGATGCATCCCGTCCTGGAGCTGGATGCCGGCTGGCAGGTGGAGCGCAACGGAAGCCTCCTGCCGGAGGATACGCTGACGAAGATCGCAACGGGGGATGTCGGAAAAGAGGAAAGCTTTACGCTGACGCGTGTCCTGACGGAGGAAAACGTCTGGCCCTCCGCCGCACTCTTTTTCCGGAACCTCCATACCGCCGCGGTGGTATCACTGGATGACGAGGTGATCTACACCTCCGGCACGGACCGGTATGCGCAGGGAAAGATGGTCGGACGTCTCCTGTGTTATGTCGAAATGCCGGCGGACTGGGAGGGCCGGACACTGACCATACGCTTAACGGCCGCGGAAAACAATGCCTTTTACGGACTCGGTCCCTTTCTCTTCGGCACGGAACAGGATCTCTATGTGCACTTCTTAATGGAGCGTATCCCCGCCTTTTATATTGCGATCTTTCTTCTGGTCTTCGGCGTGCTGCAGCTGTTCTGGATGCCGCTTCTGCTCAGGGAGGGCGGCGGCAACAGAAAGCTTCTGTTCAGTGCGCTGACGACGCTGGTGCTGGGGATCTATCTCCTGGGCTATTACAACCTGTTTGATCTTTTCACGGACACACCGGGCATCAATACGATGCTGGAATACATTTCGCTCTATGCGTTGCCGCTCGTCATGTCCGGCTACCTCTCCGCCGTCATGGAGGGACGGCTGGCGCGTCTCTACCGCGCCTTTGTGATCTTTGACTGTATGTTCCTTGCACTGATTCTTCTGTCGCATGCGCTGAATATCATCCACATCACAAGCTTTCTTCTGGCGGGCTACGCCGTGTCCTTCCTGGAGGCCTCGCCCTTTCTGGTGCACAGTGTGCGCGCAAGGGGAAGCCGCGGAAGCGGTTATTTTGACCGTCTCGAGTGGTTCGCGGATCTTGTGCTGGAAATCGGCTTCTTCCTTTATGTGATCGGCTCCTTTACGGATGCCGCCATCTTTACCTTTATCCGCCTGAACGGCGGACAGGAAGCAACGGTACGCGTTCCCTTCCTGACGGCGGGCTCTCTCCTGTTTTCCGTTACCGTTTCCGCACATTATTTCCTGATCGGGATTGTAAACCTCCGCACCGAGGCCACAAGCCAGGCCTTACAGAGCAAGGCCTACTCCGATCCGCTGACGGGACTCTCCAACCGGGGCGAATGTGACCTGGTACTGGAAAGCCTGGAAAAGCAGTATCCGCGCTTCCTGATTGCAAGCCTTGACCTGGACCACCTGAAGGAAGTGAATGACACCTATGGTCACGCCGAAGGCGACCGGATGCTGAAGGGCTTTGCCGGCGCATTAAAGGAATGTTTCCCGGAGGCGGCACTGACCGGACGGATGGGCGGGGATGAATTTATCGTCATCCTGCAGGGAAATGACTGCGACCGTTTTGACGAACTTCTTTCCGCCATGTGGGAGAAGCTCAGCGAGATGAACCGCACGGAGGATCATTTTCAATACAACGCGTCCGTGGGACAGGCACAGAACGGGGAACTTAAGGGCTTGCGCAGCGGACATGACGTGTACCTTCTTGCGGACCAGCGCATGTACGAGGCCAAGCGGAAGCGGCATGAAAAGCTGTTGTTCCGAAAGCAACCGGAGGCGGCAGTATGAGGGCATACACCAAAAAACTCATTCTTGCCGGCGTGCCGGCCCTCATCGCGGTCGTTCTTCTGATCGTGTTTGTCACGCAGTTTATGCATTTTGAGCATGTACATGAGGTGGAACGCCTGGCGGACGGCTGGCGCCTTGTCACGCCGGAGGGCACCTGGGAGGACGCGGCGCTTTCCGATCTCCCTTCGCTCATCGGCAGACGCTTGAGCCGCGGGGAAATCATCCGCGCGGAACGGGTGATGACGGATGACCTGGAGGAATCCCCGACACTCGAGCTGATGGTCAATTACTTTGCGGTGGAGGTGTTTCTGGACGAGGAGAAGGTCGCATCCATTGCCATGGACCGCTTCGAGAGGGACAGCAATGTCGGCGGCAACCGTTACTTTGTCGATCTGCCCGCGGAACACCAGGGGAAAATGCTTTCGATTGTGTACCATGCCGGGGAGAATCGGCTTACTCCCATCTTGTATCCGCCGCGGTTCAGCACCTTTCACTCCCTCGAGCATTCCATGATGCAACGCTACGGCTATGCGCTGCTGATCGGCGTTTTCATGTGTCTCTTCGGCGGCTTTTTCCTGCTGTTTTCCCTCGCCATTTCCGTACTGCTGCCGGAGATCACGGGACAGCGCCTCTCTTCCCTTCTGTCTGTCACCTTCGGCGTCTGGATCCTGACACATTACCGCGTACTGGCCCTGTTTACGGACGGACCGCTGAATATGACCGTGGAGTATGTGTGCTTCTATGTGAGTCTGCCGCTCCTGTATCATCTGGTGGCACGGATTCACGAAACGGGAAGGGTCTATGAACTGATGAAACGCCTCACCTGGGGATTTATTGTAGTTGCCGTTGTTTTGCACGGCCCGGGGATTCTTTACATGCATCGCCTGCGCTACGTGTATTACGCGCTGTGCACTGCCTTTCTGGTTCTGTTGCTATCCATGTATATCAAGGATCTGCGTTCCGGAAACAGCACCCCCATGGAACTGATCCAGATGGCAGGACCGGTGCTGTTCTGTTCCATGATTTTTATTGCCATGTGCATCAACTTCCCCACCGGCGAAAACATCGAGGAGCAGACCGTTTCCATTGTCATCCTGACCACGGGTCCGCTGTTGTTCGCAATGGCACGTTTCCTCATTTACAACTGGATGATGGTGGAGTCGGCACCGAAAAAGTTTGCCTTTGCCTCCCTGCAGGAACTGGCCTATACGGACAGCATGACGGGGCTGCATAACCGCACGCACATGACGGAACGCTATGAGGCGCTGGACAAGGGAAGCGTGGATTACTGTCTGGTCAGCCTGGACCTGAACGGACTGAAATATGTCAACGACACCTACGGGCACGGGGAGGGGGACCGGCTGATCCGCGCCTTCGCGCAGAGCCTGAAGGAGGTGCTGCCCCCGGAGGCGGATGCGATGCGGATCGGCGGGGATGAATTTCTCGTGATTTCGGAAACGATGGATGAGCATGCACTCCGCGGATGTCTCATGGCACTCGACCGAAGGTTTTCCTCCCTGGACCAGACAAGTCCCGGCATTCCGCACAGCGTGTCCTACGGCTACGCCTTCCGCCATGAGTTTCCGGAGGCGGATGCCCACGGGGTTTACCTCCGGGCGGACGAGCGGATGTATGCGCAGAAGCACGCCTCTTCCTCCGGCGGATGAGGTGTACCGCGAATCAGACCTTTACGAAAGTAACACCCCCGGCGCTTTCCTGCCGGGGGTGTTGGATTTTACAACCTGAACTGTCTGTCGCTGCCCGGCTTATTCGCCGTACAGCGTCTCCAGCTTCTTCAGATAACTGAAGCGTTCCTTCGCGTTCTGCTCGGACTGTGCGAAGAGCTTCTCCGCACGCTCCTTGTTCTTGAGCTTCAGCGACTGATAACGGACCTCGCCGTCGAGGAAGGCCTGGTAATCACCGGTCGGCTCCTTGGAATCCAGCGTGAACTTCTTGCCTTCCGCCGCCGGGTTGAAGCGGAAGAGGTGCCAGTAGCCCGCTTCGACCGCGCGCTTTTCTTCCTGCTGCACCGCGCCCATGCCGGCCTTGAGACCCTGGTTGATGCAGGGGGCGTAGGCGATGACGATGGACGGTCCCGGATAGGCTTCCGCTTCCGCGATCGCTTTCATCGTCTGCATCATGTTCGCGCCCATGGCGATCTGTGCGACATAGACGTAGCCGTAGCTCATGGCGATGGAGGCAAGGTCTTTCTGCTTGATGTCCTTGCCGCCCGCGGCAAACTGCGCAACGGCACCGAGCGGTGTGGCCTTGGAGGACTGGCCGCCGGTGTTGGAATACACCTCGGTGTTCACGACGAGGACGTTGATGTCCTTGCCGGAGGCGAGTGCGTGATCCAGGCCGCCGAAGCCGATGTCATAGGCCCAGCCGTCACCGCCGATGATCCACTGCGATTTCTTCGCAAGGAAGTCTTTGTTTTCTTTGATATATTTCGCTTCCGCGGAGGAATCCCCTTCGATCGCCTTTAAGAGCGCATCGGATGCGGCCTTGTTCTTTGCGCCGCCCTTGAAGGTATCCAGCCATTCCTTCGCTTCCGCACTGCCGCCCTCGGCCAGCTTTTCGACCTTTTCCTTCAAGGCGTCACGCAGGGCGTTCTGCGCCAGCACCATGCCGAGACCGAACTCCGCGTTGTCCTCAAAGAGGGAGTTGGCCCATGCGGGACCGTGTCCTTCCTTATTCACCGTGTACGGCGTGGACGGCGAGGAGTTGCCCCAGATGGAGGTGCAGCCGGTGGCATTGGCGATGTACATGCGGTCGCCGAAGAGCTGCGTGGCGAGCTTGATGTACGGTGTTTCGCCGCAGCCCGCGCAGGCGCCGGAGAACTCCAGCAGCGGCTGCTTGAACTGCGAGCCTTTGATCGTGTTTTCGCCGAACTTCGCGACGACCTCCGGCTTATCCGGCAGCGTCACCGCGTAGTCAAAGAATTCCTGTTCAAACATGTTGTCCGCGATCGGCGCCATCTTCAGGGTCTCGCCGTTGGACTGCTTGTTCGCCGGGCACTCCTGCGTGCAGGAGCCGCAGCCCGTGCAGTCCAGCGTACTGATGACGATACCGAACTGATAACCGCCGTCCATGCCCTTGAGCGGAACGAACTTCATGCCTTCCGGCACGTTCTTCACTTCCTCCTCCGTCATGGCCACCGGGCGTACCGCCGCGTGCGGGCAGATGTAGGAGCAGATCGCGCACTGGATACATTTTTCCGGATTCCAGGTCGGCGTGTTGACCGCGATACCGCGTTTCTCATAGGCCGATGTGCCGGAGGGCGTGGAGCCGTCCGTGTAGCGCATCGCCTCGGAGACCGAGAGCTTGTTGCCCTGCTGCGAGTTGACCTTGGTCTGCACCGTGTTGACGAAATCCACGACATCCTGGCGGGAGCCGCTCGCTTCCTTGAAGTCAAGGCCTTCGTCCTTTGCATCGCCCCAGCTCTCGGGGATGGTCACCTCGATCAGGTTCTTCGGATCCGCGCCGGCGTCGATCGCCGCCCAGTTCTTCTTGACGATCTCTTCGCCCTTATTGCCGTAGGTCTTCTGTGCGGCGTCCTTCATGAACTGCATCGCGTCCTTTTCCGGAATGATCTTCGCCAGTTCGAAGAAGGCGGACTGTAAGATCGTGTTGATACGCGTCGGGCCCATGCCGACTTCCACACCGATCTTGGAGCCGTTCATGATATAGAACTTGATCTTGTGATCGTGCATGTATTTTTTGACCTGTCCCGGAATCTCTTTTTCGAGCTCCTCCACGGACCAGGGGCAGTTCAGCAGGAAGGTACCGCCGTCGGCGATCTCCTGCACCATGTTGAACTTGCGCATGTAGGCCGGGGTGTGGCAGGCCACGAAGTTTGCCTTGTGAATGAGGTAGGTGGATTTGATCGGCTTTTTGCCGAAGCGCAGGTGGGACATCGTGACGCCGCCGGATTTCTTGGAGTCATAGTCAAAGTATGCCTGCGCGTACATGTCCGTGTTATCGCCGATGATCTTGATGGAGTTCTTGTTTGCACCGACGGTGCCGTCCGCACCTAAGCCCCAGAACTTGCAGCTGATCGTGCCCTCGGGCGTGGTGATCAGGTCTTCGCCGCGCTCTAAGGAAAGGTTCGTCACGTCGTCGTTGATCGAGAGCGTGAACTCCGGCTTTTCCGTGTTGTGGAAGCAGGCGACGATGTCCGCGGGGATCGTGTCCTTGGAGCCTAAGCCGTAGCGTCCGCACATAACGGTCGTGGATTCGAATTCCGTTCCCTTCAGGGCGGAGATGACGTCGAGTGCCAGCGGCTCATGCAGGGAGCCCGGCTCCTTCGTGCGGTCGAGCACCACGATGCGCTTCACGGACTTCGGAATCGCTTCGAAAAGGGCCTTAGCGGAGAACGGACGGTAGAGACGCACCTTCACGACACCGACCTTTTCGCCGTTGCCGTTCATGTAATCCACCGTCTCTTCGATCGTCTCATTGACGGAGCCCATTGCGATGATGATGACCTCCGCGTCTGCGGCGCCGTGGTAATTGAAGAGCTTATAATCCGTGCCGATCTTCTTGTTGACCTTGTCCATGTATTTCTGGACGATGCCCGGCAGCTCGTTGTATGCGGTGTTGCAGGTTTCGCGGCTCTGGAAGAAGATGTCCGGATTCTGCGCGCTGCCCATCTGGCGCGGATGATTCGGATTGAGCGCGCCGTCCTTGAAGGCTCGGATCGCATCGTGATTCACCATTTCATTCAGGTCCTCGTAATCCCATGCTTCGATTTTCTGGATTTCATGGGAGGTACGGAAGCCGTCAAAGAAGCTGATGAAGGGAAGTCTGCCTTCGATCGCGGACATGTGCGCGACGGGCGTTAAGTCCATGACTTCCTGAACGGAGGAGGAACAGAGCATGGCCGCACCGGTCTGGCGGCAGGCATACACGTCCGAATGATCGCCGAAAATGTTGAGCGCGTGGGAGGCGACGCAGCGTGCGGAGACGTTGAAGACGCCCGGCAGACGCTCACCGGCACATTTGTAAATGTCCGGGATCATCAGCAGCAGACCCTGCGAAGCCGTGTAGGTGGCGGTTAAGGCGCCTGCCACAAGGCTTCCGTGCACGGCACCCGCGGCACCGGCTTCGGACTGCATTTCGGTGATCTGTACCGTACGGCCGAAAATATTTTTCTTGCCTGCGGTGGCCCACTCATCGACATGCTCCGGCATGACGGAAGAGGGCGTGATCGGGTACATGGCGGCGACTTCGGTAAACGCATACGAAGCGTACGCGGCAGCCTCATTGCCGTCCATGGTTTTCATGATTCTTGCCATAAAACTTTCCTCCTTCTGGTATGTTGATGATTAACAGAACATACTTATTACTACGCCGTAAGAACAGCGGCGTAGTAACATAGTATCATTATGAAAAAGTGATGTCAATGAGTTAGAAGCCGCTAACCGCGCGGTTTTTCAGACATCCGTGTGTTCTGCTCTGCGGGCTTTTCAGAACATGATTCTTATGACCGGCTGACTGCCGCATCCGTCACCGCAGGATACGCTCCGCCATCTCACGCGCCTTGTCCTCAGTCAGGGCGGGGTCCTGGCTTTGCAGGTAGACAGCCATCTTGGAGATAGCATCAATCTCTTTTTGTTGGATTCCTTGTTGGATGCCTTTCTGAATTCCTTGTTGGATTCCCTGTTGCATCCCACGTTCTTCACCAAGGTTAATATAATAATCGATTACTTCACACATGTTCGTTCGCTCCTTTCTCTTGATCTCTTCCTGAATCTCCTCGTACCGGTTGTCATTTGTTACCACGCTCATCAGTGACAGCAGCTCCGATACGTGTTGTATCTCCCTTTTGGAAGGCTCGTACCGGTCGTTCTTTCTTCTCTGTACGAAATAGTCCGCTACAATCCGGAAATCGCTTTGAAACAACTCCACCTGCTCATCCGTCAGGAAGGCAATGTCAAACACATTCATCCGGTAATCACTGACATAGGGGCTGATCTCCTCACTGAGATCGAAATACTCATGCAGTGATTTTGCTCCGCTCCACGGATGCTTTGTCCCGAAGTGCAACACCAGCGTGATCACCGGGTAGCGTTCCTTCGTCTTTTCTTTTCTTCTGATCTGGTCGCGGTATGCCGCCCCGTCATAGCCGATCACACGCAGCGGCATATCCGGATCTTCCTTCTCCTGGTTTTCCAGACCCAGCAATGCGATCCGCAGTTCATGCTTTTTCCAGAACTTTGCGACGTCTCTCTCCTGCTCCCGCTTCTTGCCCTGCGCGGTGTAATTGCTGCGCGGCAAAGCATCCGTCAAGTCTTCTTCCGATATCACCCGCCTGCCCTGAAACAGCAGCACGTTGACGATATCCGCAAAGACGTCGTTCAGCTCCTCCAGTGATTTTTTCTCAATGTCCTTTTGCGCCAAGTTCCTCTCCTCTCCGGTATCTGTGGAGAAAGAACCTGCGCAAAGTCCCTTCTCCAACAGTATACCACAAATGTGTTGTCAAAGTTCCTCTTTGGGAATGCTTCCGAAGGACGTCTCCTTCGGGAGTGCCGCGACTGCGGCAGGGTGTGCCGGCCAAAGTAAAACCGGATGGTGATATCCTACCATCCGGTTTACGTTTTGTCAAGTGTTTATTTATTTTTTGTTTATGTTTGGTTACGACGTCCGAAATGCGGTCGTTTCTCTCGGATATGCAGAATACAGCTCTTTATCAAAGTGATAATACCACACTCTGCCGTCGGAGAGCGATGCGGCATATGCCTCGATCTCCGCATCCGTCCGCATGAAACCGTTAAACGGATCTGCGGATGAGAACGGCGCCGCATCGAAATGATACCATCCGGACCCTGTATTGACCAGCAGCCAGTAATGATTGGTCTGCTTCTCGCCGGTTTTTAAGCGCTCCACCTCAATATTCGGAATACCAATGTAATCCAGCAGAAGCTTTGCGCAGGCAAAATTGATGTAACAGTCACCAGCATGCTTTGTGAATCCCGTATACCCGGCGCTGACCAGATCGCGTTCAACAGATTTCGGCGCATAGGCAATGCTGCGTGTGACCCAGTTGAATACGGCTCTTGCCTTTTGCGTATCCGTCATCCCGTCCGTGATAATCGCATCCGCCACTTCCTTCACCATCCGTTCGGTTTCCTCTGCCATGCTCTTTAATTCCAGCGGCTTCACATACAGGGCAGAAACCGCGACACCGATATTTCCCGCGTCGTCCGTGGCAGTGTAAAAGACAGGATAAACACCCTCCGCTTCCGTATCTACATAGGAGATGTCGATCTCCAATGCCGGATCGGGGTCCGCATTATCTGTCAACGTAATATCGCTTTTGTAGGATATGGGTTCTCCGATATAGATTTCGCGTTTATTCGGCACGACCAGAACGGGTGCCTCTTCATCCGCCGGAACAGTCTCTTTTTCACCGGTTACGGCATCGGATAATTCCGGTACCCCCCCCAGACCGTCCGAAAACTCATAAAACACAAGGGTTTTCGGAGGTTCTGGTATGGTTTTAAAACGCTTTTTTCTTTGTTTCGTATTCAATCGAATAAAAAATGAGGTATCTCTACCCCATAACCGCCATCATCTTTT
>JAFSPF010000022.1 GCA_017443065.1 Lachnospiraceae bacterium | reverse complement strand
TTCGGCGCTTACGTACTGCACCTTGACATAGTGCTCCGCGCCCCAGTTGGCGGTGATCGTCGTATCGTCCGTAAAGACGCGGTTGTCGAAGTTGACGGAGTGTCCGTTCACGATCCAGTCGCGGAAGTGGAAGCGCGGCAGATCCGGCGCGTCCGGTACGTTCACGCTGCCAAGCTTCGTGCCGGCAGGGATCTGAATCGTGATCTTTGTCTTGTCTTCGCTTAAGGTGCGGTCTTCATAACCCGCCACATCCTCATCGGTGAATTTGGCACCGTTTCCGTCAAAGGTCAGGGTGACGGTTTTGGGTTCCCATTTGGCGAAGAGTTCAAGGTTGTTGTCCGGCATGGTTTTGCCGGTTGCGTCAAACTTGTTCTGATACGCACGGTCGGTATACCATCCCTTGAATTCGTAGACCACACCTAAGTCGTTTAAGGAAGTATCCTTGTAATCCGGTGTGAAGATATAGCTTTCGATCGGTGCAGCATACTGGATTCCGGTTACGGTCGTAGTCTTGTCATGGTTGTGTAAGATCAGGTTGTGGCGGTTACGGATGAAATACCACCACAACTCGTTCGTGGAAGAATTTGTCCTCCAATATGCATGCGCACCAAAACCATGGACGTTGACAGTCCCGTTAAAACTGGACACACTTCCAACAAAATATTGATCATGGTCGCGCCGCAACAGGTTATACTCCGGTCCGGTAAAATACGCCGACGGCATGAACACGCGACCGCTCAGACTGCTGTGAACCGCGCTGCCATCGATATAACCGTCCGGACGGTCACCATCCAGCGTTTCATAAAGGAAATACCTGTGGAAGTAATTCGCCCCCGAATATGTTGCCTCGGAACCTGTTCTCCAATGACCGTACCCAATTGTGGTGTTTGACAGTGTTATCGGGCAGGTGCTGACGTACGAGCCTCCACACCTCCAGCCAACAAACCTGGAGCCCGGATTCCCCGGCCAGACCATCTCCGACATTTCCGGCCAGGTCTTTGTCACATCCTCACCCATCTTTGCGCGCAGCACGTAGCGCTCATAGGTATTGTCACCGGTGCCGACTGTTTCTACCGCATCGTCATACGCTCCCCCTCCCTGTGTGTGCAAACGCAGACCTGCTTTATATTGTGCCGACGTTGTTTTGAACGGCCACTCGATTACCTTCAGATCATAATAAACATGGAAAATTGTCGAGCCGTCGCCGGCCGGCACGAGCGACTGTAAGGTCTGCGTCAGTTTCTCTTCATTCCGCTCATAAAAGTCAGATTTGATGAGTGCAGCGTTCGCTGATTTTGTGCATTCCGTATTCAGTTTTGTCCGGAATGCCGCGGCATCAATTGCTGTAGCTGCGGGGGCTGTTGCCTCATAGGTAAAGGCAACGGCATATTTTTTCTCCCCGTCCCCCTCTTTTTCCGGATCGGTGCCGTCTTCATTTAAGACCTCATGCCACACGAAAACCTCATAGGGCACGGCATCCGGCACCCACTTTGCGTACAGTTTCACCACATAGTCGGGGACAGTGGTCCCGTCCGCCAGATCCTGCGCTTCCGTCAACAGCGCGTCCTTGTTGAAGGCATTGACGCAGGTTTCTTCCATGTACCAGCCGCCGAAGGTGTAGCCCGTTCTTGTGGGATTGTTTGGCATATAGGCCGCAGCCGAACCGCCGTCCGGCACATAGACCGGCAGGACGCTGTGGGCTCTGGTGGCATCATTTTTCAGCGCTTCCGTGTGGTTCACATAAAACTCGAGCTTGTAGATGCTCTCGACATTGGCCAGCAGATAGATGTCTTCCGTGCCGAGTGTCACGGAATCCGTTGTGCTGTAGGTAGTGCCGAGCGGTTGGAAATTCGCGTCCACCAGTGCCCAGGAAGAGATCTGCTGGTTGTTTTCCAGGTTGCGGCTGTAGACGCCCGCAAGCGACACCACGGTGCCGGGCATCGCTTCCTTGATCTCGATGATCTCATAATTTCCGCCGAAGTGCTCATAGAGACGTACGGCATATTCCGCGGAGAAGTGCGCGTGCAGCTCCACGACTTCGTCCGTGAGATTGCCCTCGCTGTCTGTCGTGCCGGTGATGTCGTCCACCGTTCCGAAATGCATTTCCGTATCGCCGCTGCCGAGCGAATGGTCTTTGCCCAGGTACCAGCCGATGAAGTACTGGTTCGTCTTCGTCGGCAGGGCCGGCTCCAGCAGGATATCGCCGTTTTTCACGACCTGTCTGGACCACTCCGTGAAGACGCCTTCCTCTTCGTGGTCGGAATAGAAAATATAGGTGCGGCGGATGGTGTCGTCCGTCTTGTATCCTTCCGTGCCGATGATGGCATAGACCGAGAAATGCTCCGCGTCAAAGGAGGCCGTGACATCGGTTGCCGCGGTGGAGCCGTCCGCTTTTTCCGTCGTGTTGCCGGAAACATCCGCGCTGCTGATGATTGTGCTCTGTCCCCCCTCCGCGATATGGGCGACATCCTGGGATTCGCCCTTGATCTCGCGCAGCGCCGTCAGCGTCACATGGACGCCGGAGGGATTTACGGGCTGGATCTCTTCGCCGTCCTCGTCATAAAAGGTGATGTCCACCGCCAGCGCGTCGACGACTTCCTCGTCCCTGGAGGGGTCCGCGTCGATCGCTTCCTGCGCCGCCTCGATCGCCCTGGCTTTGGAGACGGAGACGGCCTTCATCGTGGTGTTTTCCGGGAAGGTGCCCTCGTCCGTCGTCACCTCAATACGCAAAAATCCCGCCCGGGCCGAAAAGCTCTGTGCGGGATAGGGTTTCTCCGTAAAGCGCGCAAGAATCTCGCGCGTTTCTTCTGTTCCTTCCGGGATGTCGTCAACGGTGCCGAAGCTGAGCCTGCTTTCGCCGTCAAACCAGCCTTCGAACTGCTCGCCATCCTTGGTTGCTTCCGGGATGCCGGGATCATAGAGCACGTCGCCGTTTGTGATGGCGACGCTGGCGAACTCCTCGCCGTCCACAAGAAAGACATAGGTGCGAATGGTCTGCACCTGCGTCAGACCTTCCGATGTGCTGAGCGCGGCGTCCTCCGTCGCGCTGCTCCCGCTGTCACCGGATGCGCCGGTGGCGCTGTCGTCTGTCGCGGCATCGTCCGTCGCGCCGGTGGCGGGGGCGGTGGTTCCGTTGGCCGTGCCGTTATCTGAAGTGGCGGGGGCGGTGCCGGGCGTTCCGTTGGCCGTACCGTTATCCGATGTCGCGGGGGTGGGGGTCTGCTGCTGATCGTCTGCCTGCTGCGGGTCGGTCGGGCTTGTGGAAGGGGTTGCTGCGCCGCCCTGCGCGTTGACTGCATCGGTCGGATTTCCCTGTGCGGCCTGCGTACCGTCTCCCGGTACCGCAGGGGTCTGCGCCTGCGCGGGATCTGTGACGGTCGTGTCAGGGGTCGTTTCCGCCGGGGCCGCCGGTGCTTCCGCTGCGGGTGCAGGTTCCGCCGCCGGTGCTGCCGCTGCCGGTTCCGCCGCCGCAGGTGCGGGTTCTGCCGCCGGTGCTGCTGCCGCGGGCGCGCTCTCCCCTCCTGCTGCCGCGGGCACGGGCAAATCCTCATCTGCCAGGGCGCTTAAGGGCACATTGATGAAGACCAGCAGCGCCATCGCAATGGCGATCAGCTGCTCCAGCCTTCTGCCCAGCGTTTTCCTGTGCCGCCTTCCTTTCGTCAGATTGTGTTTCGGATGATTGACCGAATTGGTTCTCTTCCCTTCCATGGCGGTTCTCCCCTTCTTGCTATATACATGCGAAATACAATCATATATTTCATGTATATATCGGAAAACCACCGGATTCTGATAATAGTAGAATTAAAAAATTTTTTTGATATTTTCGGACGCTGTTTCTTCTATTACCTTATTTCGCCTTCGCCAGCCGCGCGCTGAACTTCTCCTCGCTTTCGCCGATCTGCTCTGCCGCCTGGGTAATGGAAATCGTACCCTTCTTCACAAGGCTGATCGGCATCTTGATGCCGCCTTTTTGTTCGCCTTTTTGCATGCCTTCACGTATTCCCTCACGTCTTCCTTTTTTTAACATTTTCTCAGAATGTAGTTCTAATATCTCGCCGCCCATTGTCTTTTGAACCTCCTTCCGCAGTTTCTCCCGGTTCGCCAGCAGATAATACGAATCCCCTTGGGGCGCATATTGTGTAAATTCATGCCTGAGACGCAAGTTGAGATCGTCCGGTGATGACTCCTGCATCTGTCGTTATCGATTCCATCACTTCGAATAATTCCGGGGGATACGCATACTCCTCCCCTGTCTCATCCACGACGCAAACCATTCCCTTCTGGCCAAGGATTGCCTCATAAAGGTGCCCGTGCCGCAAAGCGAGCGGGTCGTCGTCTCCTATAAACCTGACCTTTATCTGTTTTTGCTTATTCATGAATGATCCACTCTCCGTTATATGATTTCACCTTGTACTTCACCCGGCCAACCGTCGGTTCTTCATACCAATGAATCTCCGCTTTATAGATCTCTCCCCGAAAGCAAATGCTTGCTATTCCTTTTTTCTTTTGCCAAAGCAACGCTGTTCCGCCATACAAATCAACCAGTATATCAGCCTCATCGATCTGGCGTATTCGCCCGCGTCCTGCAATGACCTCAACATGGGTTATCGGTGTACCGGCCACAATCTCGGCATATTCTCCGGATGGCAGCCTGATTCTTTTTTCCATTATACCACACTCCCTCCTGCCCCGTTTTTATGCACCCACTATAGCAGGTGATTTGTAAAATGTCAATAAATAATATAAATAAAATATTAACAAAGATTCACGCCGACCATTGTCGGTTTTTACCACACCCTTCACATATTTTCCCGTAATCCGGCGGCAGACGCAGCGCAGAGAAGATTTCCCCTTATATGATATAATTCTTCCATGGCCAGGGGACACGGGCCGGGCGGACCCGGCGGACGGTTTTTGACCGAGGAGGAAAAGAAGAACCAGCCGAAGGTGACAAAGGCGCTGCTGGTACGGGTATTTTCGTATCTGAAGCCGTACCGTGCGCAGCTGGCCCTGGTGCTGCTTTGCATCATTGTCTCCTCCGCTTTTTCGCTTGCGCCCTCCATCCTCTCCGGGCGGATTCTGGACGAGGGTCTCATCGGCAGAAGCTTACGCGCGCTCATCTTCTATATCGTGCTTTCGCTGGCCGTCAACTTTGCCGCGCATCTGATCGGCGTGGCGGAAAGCTACATCAACACCTGGATTGCCCAGCACATCACCTATGACATGCGCAACGCGATGTTCCTGCATCTGCAGAAAATGTCGCACCGCTTTTTCACGGGCAGCAACCAGGGAGACATCATCACGCGCATGACGAGCGATATCGACGGCGTGCAGCGCGTGATCACCGGCACCTTTACGAGCATCCTCTCCAACTGCATCACCCTCATCATCGCCCTCATTGCGATGTACCGGAAGAACTGGATCCTGGCCACGATCGGCGTCGTGATCGTGCCGCTCTTTACGCTGCCGACGAGACGCGCCGGAAAAACGAGATGGGACCTGACGCGACAGGCGCAGGAATGCAACGACGAAATCAACGGGATTCTGAACGAGACGATGTCCGTTTCCGGACAGCTTCTGGTGAAGCTCTTCGGCAAGGAGGCCTACGAGTACGACCGCTACCGCAGGGCCAATGAACGCATGATCCGGCTCAACATCCGCGAAAGCATGGCGGGCCGCTGGTTCTTTGTCGTCCTGCGCACCTTTACGGAAATCGGACCGATGCTGATCTACCTTGTCGGCGGCATCCTGATGATGCGCTATGACGCGAACCTGACCGTCGGTGACATCACGGTAATGGTGGCGCTGCTCTCCCGCCTCTATATGCCGGTCAATAATCTCTTAAACATCCAGGTGGACTGGGTGCGCGCAATGGCGCTCTTTACGCGCATTTTCGAATACTATGACATGCCGGTGGAGATCGATAACGCGCCGGACGCGGTGACGCCGCAGGAAAAGGCGACGGGCGAGGTGGTGTTCGATCATGTGTGGTTTTCCTATACGCCGCGGGAGGCCGAAACCCGCTACACCTTAAAGGACGTCAGCTTCACCTTAAAGGCCGGTGACTGCATCGCGATTGTGGGGCCCTCCGGCAGCGGCAAGTCCACAACCGTGAATCTGATCCCCAGACTGTATGACGTGAACGAAGGCAACGTCACCTTTGACGGCATCGATGTGCGGAAGCTGGATCTCAACTGGCTGCGCGCGCAGATCGGCGTGGTCTCGCAGGAGACCTACCTCTTCAACGGCAGCATCCGCGACAATCTCCTTTATGCCAAGCCGGACGCGACGGAGGCGGAAATGATCGAGGCCTGCAGAAAGGCCAACATCTATGATTTCATTGAGGCGCAGGAAACCGGGCTGGATACGCTCGTCGGCAACCGTGGCCTGAAGCTGTCCGGCGGGGAAAAGCAGCGCATCTCCATCGCGCGCGTGCTCCTGAAGGATCCCGCGCTCTTCATCTTTGACGAGGCGACGAGCGCGCTGGACTCCATTTCCGAAACAAAAATCCAGGAGGCGATCGACCCGATCATCAACTCCCGGACCTCTATTCTGATCGCACACCGCCTTTCCACGATCCTTTCGGCGGACGAAATCCTTGTCGTCAGGGACGGCGAAGTCGTCGAGCGCGGCACGCATGACGCGCTGGTTCACGCCGGCGGCACCTACACCGAACTATACGAGACACAATTCAAGGCACAGGTCCCGGCAAGCGACCACGCCTGAGCCATATATCTGTTTCCTGCATACTCCATGCCCTTTGTATGGCAACGCTTTGTTCTTTGCAGGATTCCGCAAATATCCCCTCTCGAAATCTGCGGCAAAAACGGTTAAAGTGGGACGCTATCTCTGGTACATGTCGATCCTCCTCTTTGTCAGCCTGTTCAATATCGCGACCTCCCTCCTGTATCCGGAATCCGTCAGGGGGACGGGCTACACGACCTTTGATTTTCTGGTCCCCTTTCTGGTGACACATGTCCGACGAAATCCGCAAGCCGATGCAGACGATCCTCGGCATGAACGAGCTGGTGCTGCGGGAGGAGCAGCTTCCCTTTGCAGTACATCACGGAAACCTTCATCCGCCCGGTGGATCTGGATGTCATGATCAAGCGGATTCAGAAGGAAAGCGATGCGCTTGCCAAGCAGGAGGATTTCAAGACGATTCTTCTTGTGGATGACGATCCGACGGCCCTGCGCTCCATGAAGAATCTCCTCTCCTCCAAGTACAAGATTTTTGTGGCGAATTCCGGCTTAAATGCCATCACGATCATGGCAAAGAATCACGTGGACCTCATCCTTCTGGATTACGAGATGCCGGTTCTGGACGGCCCGAAGGTTCTGGAGATGCTGCCCAAGGAAATCATGGAAAACATCGATGAGTTTTTCGCGAAGAACAAGTGAGACTTCTCCCTGCTTAAAAAAAGCGCGGCTCTGCTGCCGCGCTTTTTCTTATGCCGTATGTTTGGTGATGACCTCTCTGAGCAGCTCCTCGTCAAAGGGCTTCACGATATAATCCAGGCAGCCGTATTTGACGGCCTTCACCATCTTGTCATTCGTGCCCGCGGCGGTGATCATAATGACCTTGGCCTCCGGATCCATCTCCCGCATGCGGAACAGGCACTCGATCCCGTCCATGCCCGGCATGGTGATGTCCATCGTCACCAGGTCCGGATGATGCTCCTCATACAGCGTCAGCGCCTCATCGCCGTTCCCGGCCTCCGCCACCACCGTGTGCCCCATGAGCTCCAGCGAATTGCGCAGTACCCTTCTGGAAATCCGTGAATCGTCCACGATCAGAATGTTTGCCATCTCTTCCGTCCTCTCTGTTGCGGTTCCTTTGAAATCTTCCTTCTTTTTCCTTATGCTGCCGCGATTCCCGGGTTATAGGCGATGCAGAAGCGTACCTTCGCCCCGCAGACCTTCACCGTCAGCGCGTAAATCTTCTCGCCCTTGACAATGCTCGGCGCATGGCGGAAAAACGGCGGCTCCAGATCCTCGTCTTCTTCCGTGATGCTCCGCGCAAATACCCCGTTGGCCGTGTTGATCAGCTCACAGACGGCATCCATCACGTCTTCATCCGTCTCAATGAACTGCGCGCCGACATAGCCCTCCGCAATCCTGCGCAACGACGCAGTCTCACCGCAGATCATCGTACAGGCATTGACCAGCCCCTGCACCTTCTGCGAAGCGCAGGCATTCGTCTCAAAGCCGGTCGTCTTCTCCGCCTCCAGCACCTCCGTGCCCTGATCCACCATCTTGCGCAGACTGTCCAGCCCCACAAGCAGCATCTGCATCGTGCGCTCGTCGGGATCCGTCTTTGCCCGTATGTACTTTTCCGGATCTGTCTTCGGGTTTGCTTTCATATACGCTCTGTGATACCACGAATTGCTCCGTTTCTTCATCTGATCTCATTATACCACGTTTCACATGTCACGGTTGATTTATTTTCCGCAAGCGTGTATAATCCATATGTTGTTTTGCTTCGGGGTGTGGCTCAGTCTGGTAGAGCACCTCGTTAGGGACGAGGGTTGCTGGACGTCCGGGGGACGTCCGTTCAGCAACGACCGGAGCGGAGCGGAGATCGCTGGTTCGAATCCGGTGTCTCTGCAGATCAAAGTGAACATCGGGGTGTGGCTCAGTCTGGTAGAGCACCTCGTTAGGGACGAGGGGGCCGCTGGTTCGAATCCAGTCACTCCGATTGCTTGGGAAATCCTGAAAGCCTTTATTTATAAGGCTTTCGGGATTTTCGTTTTGTTTGAATCATCATTGTTTCCGTTGTCCATGTTGCCCTAATTAAGTACACTTCGTAATTGCTCCGCTTGTTGATCATACTGCACGTTACGGACATAATGCAGGGTTGTGGCAAGCCGTGTATGCCCTGCAAGATAGCGGATTGCATCTATATCCATACCTGCTTTTACCTGCTCCGTAACGGTGCAGAATCTGATCTTGTGGCTTGACAGATAGCGGACGCCTGCCTTTTTGCAGATTTGTTGCAACCGCTGATTAAAGCGATTGGTATAAATTGGCGTCCCCTCTGTTGTCGGCAAAATCAAATCATCTGCGGTGTGATCTGGGTGCAAGGCTTCTGCTAAATGTAAAACTGCGATTGCCCTGTCTGATAAGGGTTGTACCCTGTCGCAATCCTCGCCGCTCTTTGTATGATCTTTTTCCTGCCGCCTTCTTTTTCCGTCTGTAAAGACTGTTACAACCTGCCTGCTGATATAGATTGTCCTGCGTTCCCTGTCGTAGTCTGACCACCTAAGAGCCTTTAACTCTCCTATCCGGCAACACAGGCAAAACATCAGTTGTATGGCAAGCGTGTATGCTGTCTGCCGTGTCAATCCTGCAAGATAGTCTAAAATGCGTTGACGATCATCTGCTGTATAGACCTTATTACGGTTGTTGACCGCCTTACAGTGTTTTGCATCATCCTTTTTAACCCGTACTTGCAGGGTTGGATTGATTGCAATAATGTCATGCTCTGTCGCGTATGCAAAGATGCAATTAAGCACACTCTTAATATTGAGCAATTCGGACTTGGTGACATTTTGCTGCTTTACGTCGTCAAGGAAAATTCGAACGTCCTGCGGACTAACAAGGTGTATTTGTTTTTTTGCGATCGGATGATTACGGATATACTTGTTGTATCGTCCAGTATCGCAATACACCGTGTAGGTTGACACGTCCTTGCGGTCTGTCTGCCACTTGTTGTAACAATCTGCCACGGTTGGCTTTGTGCTGATGTTGTACAAATACTCATAAGCACGTAACCATAAATCATGCTCCTTTTTACAATTTGTTGGTGGTGTCTCACCTTCCCTTCTGCATTCCTTCGGGATGTGGATTCGATACGCTTTTTTATTTTGATCGTAATACACAATATCCCGATTGCTGCGTTGATATGGTCTAATCTTTTCCGTGACTGCTTCTTTGATTTTAGCAATTGTCATTTGGTCAATTAGCGCCACGGTCTCCGCATCATCAATCATACCATTCTGCAAAAGGTCAATCAATGCCTGTGTTTGGTAATTCATTACATTTACTCCTTTCGGTTTTTATGAGCCGAAGGAAATATGTAATTTCATGGTGCAAAACATACATTTTGCATTGAAAAAGGTAAAATTGTTATTTTGATCTGCGATCTCACATATTGTTTTTGTCAAAAAAACAGGGATTTATAATCCCCCAAAACGAAAGCGAGGTAATTCTGATGGAAAACAACACACGTGCTAACAGACTAACGATTGATGAGCAGATCAAAAAGCATGAGGACAAATTGGCAGAGTTAAAAGCGAAAAAGGCAGAAGCCGAAAAACGGACAAACGCCGCCGCGGAAAAAGAAATCATGCAACACTGTCGTGCCTATGCCGCGCAGCATGATCTGTCGTTGCCTGATGCTGCGGAAAAAATCCGCGAACTGTTATTTGGAAAACAAATGACGATTGAGGATTTACAGGCACAGGCAGAGCCGACAAAGCAGGCAGGACTGACAGAGCATAATATGCCTACACAACAGCAACATCCGCAGAAACAACATCAGCAACAGCCATCTAAGTCGTCGGGGTCTGATGCACGCAAAAGCATGGGCGAGGACGACGCCAGGGATATAGCGTAAAGGCGGCGGTAAAGGGGGTCCAGGGGGCTTGCCCCCGGCACCTAAAGAGAGCGCAGCGAACGTGACCTACGCAGTAGGTCTTAGGTGCAAGACCAACGTTGTGTGTCTGCCCCCACTTGAGGCAGGCACATAACGGGGGCTTGATAAGTAAGGCAAGCCACAAACTCACGGATGGAAAAAAAGTAAAGCAAACAACTATAAACGGAGGCAATGACGATGAGTAGCATTAATTACAAAAAGATGGCAAAAACTGCAAGAGCAGGCATAGCGGCTATAATTGCCCACAACAGCACGGATACACGCCTGCAAAAAGATCACAGCAATAAGGATATTGATAAGTCGCGTACTGCTGATAATTGGCAATTGTATAAAATGGGATACCGCGATACATATGACAAATTTTTAAGCCGAATAAAAGAGATAGATAGCGTCCTCGATGAAAACGGCAAGCAGGTATGCAATCAAAGATCAAACCGTATTGAAGCGATATATTTGGAAATCCCATATCCGCCGGAATACAAAACACTAACGCAAGAGCAACAGGACGCATGGCGTGATGGTGTTGTTAATTATCTTCGGCATGAGTTTGGAAATAAGAACGTAATACAAGCATGGGTGCACGTTGACGAGGTACATACATATAAGGATAAATTTAGCGGTGAACTTGTGGAAAGTCGTCCGCATATCCATGCGTTGGTGGTGCCGGAAAGCAAAAGCAAACAAAATCATCTTGATGCCAAAACACTTACTCTTAAAAAAAATATGCAAAAACGTAATCGGGCAATCGACACCTATACGAAGAAAGAGTACGGAATCAATTTCATGACAGGAGAAAGAGCACACAAAATGAAAGTCGAAGACTTAAAGCGGATGCAAGATGCTGATACGCAAATCAGAGAACTGACGGAAAGAGCAACCGAAGCCGAAAGAGCTGCAACAAAAACGGAAGCGGAAGCACAAAAAAGGATTGATGCTGCCAGGCGTGAAATGCTGCAAAACGAAATCGACGCCGAACAAAAACGGATTTCTGTTTTCCGGGAGCTTAAAAAACTCGAAGAAAAAGGCGCAGAATATTTACGCAAACTTGCCGCCAAACAAAAAACCAAGCAAGGACAATTAGATTCTGCCACCAAGGAATTGGAAAAGACACAAGCAGAACTCGAAAAAATAGAAATACTGAAACGCGAAAAAACGATCGAATATAACAATCTTATCTTAAGAGGCAGAGCCAAAGCTGATGAGTATAACGATCTTGCAATAAAATATGATGATCTTGTGATTAAATACGATCATCTTGCAATCGAAAATGACGAACTGCAAAAAATCAACAAAGAACTAATAAACAAAATCAACAAGGCACAACAGCAAGCCGAGGACCTGGGCATCAGGTTTGATTGGGAAAGGCTGCTTAACAAAACAGAGCCTGACCATATGAATTATGATAGAGGAGAATACGGAGATGAGGACTAAAAAAAGCAAGCAAGTACAGATTGACAAAGACTTGTTTTTTGCAATCCGCGACCATTACCGCTATCTTTTGGAACGTAATCTTTTAACAGATGCGGATAGACGGGTGATGTTGAGGATTGAGCAAAAAGATGATGCAATATATCGCCATGACCATTACCTTGACGATCGGGCACGGATGGCAAACTTAATGAATGATTTTATCCTTACAAGACAAGGGAAACGATGACGGCGGCGTATGAACGCCACCGAAAGCAACCGCGTATATACGCGGTTGTGCGGGAAGGCGAAAACGCGAAATAGATAGTGCTCCGTTAACGTTTTTTCCGCGAATTAAGCGGTGTCAGAAGATCATATGCATCACAATCCAGGATTTCCATGATCGCCTTAAACTGTGATGCTTTGATGTGTTGCGTATTGGCTTCGATTTTACTAAGGCTGAACGTATTCAGATCAATGCCACGAAGGTTGACTTCCCGGATTAAATCCACGGCCTTCATCTTTTTTGCTGTACGCAAACGCTTAATATTGGAGCCGATCGAAATAGAATCGTCATTTTTGATGTAGCAGGATGCTTTTTTCAAACAAAACCCCTTAACCGTTCATGCAAAGAGCAGAAAAACACACAGAACAAATTTGCGTATTCAAGCAAGTTTTTATTTATTTTAATTCTGACCTGTGGTACAATGTTGCTTAAATGAGCAACTTCTGACTATCATCTGCAAAGGGGGATATTTACATGAACAAAAGACTGATTGGATTGCTCGTAACGATTGCCGGAACAATTGTAACGGTTTTATTCTTTGTTTTTGACCGGAACTTTTCGGATGCCGTTGCGATTGCCTGGCTTGCGTTTATGGTCATCTGTAGTGTGGTCGGCTCAATTATGCTGGGAGCCGGTCCATACTGGGCACGCGTGATGAAAGGGGCTTTATCAGGGTGGAAAATGATCTTTTTTCCGGCCAATGTTGTCGCCGTATTTGTTACGGCTTCGGTTGTTTTAACAGTGGCATTGTTTTTTCCTGCGGTGTTCGGCGTTATGTCCTATCTGAATGACTGAATTTGACTAAATGGAATCACAATAACATGAATGATGTGCATCGGCACAAGAAAGGAAATGCGTATGGGCTTATTTGGCGGAGCAAAAAATTGTCCGATCTGCGGAGGGAAAATATCTCTTATGGGTGGCGTAAAAATGGCGGATGCGACTATATGCTCGGATTGTATGAACAGGGAGTTTTCGACCGACATGATTGTAAACGGATTCTATAAGGATATGCCGATCTCCGCACTTGACGGATACAGGGCATATCGGGCACAGAATGCGGAAAAGTTAAAGGATTTTGAGGAAACGGATGTATTCTTTGACATGATACATCTTGACCGTGATACTGGAAAGTATGTCAACTATGCAGGGGCGTTACCGCAGGGTGATGCATTCACCAGGGCAAATTTAGATGTCTATGATCTGAACGAACTGCTTTTTTATGATCAATTCTATGTGAATGCCACGTATAAAGAGGGGATGCTCAGCTCAAAAATTATTGCTGATATCGCCATGATTATTGCGACAAAGCATCCGTATCATCCGTTTTCCCTAAATGGAATCGTGAAGGACAAAGTCAAAATGAAAGCGCAGACCGGGTTTTTCGGCGGCATCAAAGGATTTGACGAGGATCCCGAATTGATGCAATTTGTGTCCTATGTTGCGGAACATATGCCTCCTGCAATGGCGGAAATGATGGATTCCTTTTCCGACGAGACGTTGACAGACATTCCGCCGCAGCTTGTAGCACAATATGATGCTCACTTTGCGAAACTCACGGAATTAAAGAACATGGGAGCGGTTGACAGGGAAACCTATAAAAATTACCCGGACAATAACATTGCCAGCAAAAAACTGCGGCATGTGGTACGCAAAAAATATGGATTAAAGTAAGCTTCAAAAGAAGGAATATAAAGGCCCCGGAGCGTGTGTACATCACGCTTTCGGGGCTTTTGCTTTCTACAGTGATATGCTATAATTCATTCATCGGATGAATCGGTTCCGTTTTGGAAAAACGAATCACAACGGAAGGGAGACATAAACGTTGCCGGAGATTACAAGGTTTTATGGAATTACCATACATATGTTTTTTAAGGACCATCAGCCGCCTCATTTTCACGCGGAGTATGCCGGCGAGGAAGAAGTGATTGAAATACAAACCGGTCGCGTACTGGAAGGAAAGCTTCCCAGGAGGGCGCATAAAATGGCAATGGAGTGGTGGGAAGAGCACAGGGATGAGTTGCTCGAAATGTGGAACGAGAACGACAGGAACAGGAAATTGCCGCCATTGGATTAGTGCCGGAGAACAGATATGTTTGAAAAAATCGTCAAAATAAATGCGCAGGACAATTTTCAACTGATTGCGGAGTTCAGCGACGGCTCGGTCAAACAGTACGACGCTTATCCTGCGCTTTCGGAAATCAAGGAGTTTCAAGTGTTGCTTGATCATCCGGAGCGCTTTTATGATGTGAAACCGGTGTGCTGTGGTTCGGGTATTGCGTGGGATGACAGCATGGATATTGCAAGCGAAGAAATCTGGGAACATGGAACGGCTGTACTACGATAGTCCTGTTTGTGGTACGTTTAGCAGGGAGTAATCAGAAAAGGTGTTTGTTTCTGTTGTCCTGTTGTTGTCTTGCGGAGACCGGGACGCCGAAACCTCCTTTCTATGCGGATTACAGGAGTGATTATATCATTCGAATCCAGTCACTCCGATTACGAAAAAGCCCGCAACTGTATGAAGTCGCGGGCTTTTGCATCATCCGGCAGGGAGTAATTGCAAGTGACGAAATCAACGACAATGATAACAACAGACCGCCTCTCCATCCGCCGCGTCACTGCGGAGGACTGGAAGGCGATGCAGCAGATCTGGACGGACCTCTCTGCATCTCCCTATGCGCAATATGACAATCCAAAGGACACCAATGAGGCGTCGGTGCGATCTCGCATCGCGCGCTGGGCATCCGTGGCGGACAGCATGGAGCACATCTTTTTCGCAGTCTGCCTGCAGGATACGATGATCGGCTATGTTTCCCTCAACCGGCGCAGTGACTCTTACGAACTGGGATACGGCTTTCATTCAAACTATCACGGGCAGGGATATGCGAAGGAAAGCCTGTCTGCCATCATAGAATGGATCACGAACAAAGGCGTGACCTGTATCACCGCGGGAACCGCATTGGCAAACGAACCATCCGTCAAACTGCTGTTGTCACTTGGTTTTCAACAGGCCGGCACAGAGGATGTTTCGTTTTGGCAGGATGCCGCGGGAAGCGATATTGTCTTCAAGGGCGGTATTTTTCATCTTGACGTCCGCGAAAAAAAGGTGTAAGATAGCAGGAAATTCGGGTGAAAGGAACAGGGCGGTTTTGCCGGGAGGCGGAACCGCTTCGTTTTTCATGGGAGGAGGATTGCCATGATTGTCGTACTCAAACAAAACGTACCGGGAGAAAAACGGGAGCAGCTGATTTCCTGGATCGAGGGAAACGGTCTGCGCGTCCATGTTTCGGAGGGCGAGTTCCAAACAGTGCTCGGACTGATCGGTGACACCACCCGCATCGACATGGATCTCATCGAGAGCATGGAGATCGTGGAGCGGGTCAACCGCATCACGGATCCCTTCAAGCGCTGCAACCGCAAGTTTCATCCGGAGGACACGATCGTCACCGTCGGGGACATCCGCATCGGTCACGGCAATTTCTGCGTGATGGCGGGACCCTGCTCCGTGGAAAGCGAATCACAGATCACGGAGGTGGCGCATGCCGTCAAGGCCGCCGGCGCCGATCTGCTGCGCGGCGGCGCCTTCAAACCGCGCACCTCCCCCTATGACTTCCAGGGGCTCAAGGCCGACGGGCTCACGCTGCTGAAGGCCGCCCGCAAGGCGACCGGTCTTCCCATCGTTTCCGAATGCATGGGCATCACCGATCTGCCGCTCTTCGAGGACGTGGACGTCATCCAGATCGGCGCGCGCAACATGCAGAACTTCGAGCTCCTGAAAGCCGTCGGCAAAATGCGCAAGCCGATACTGCTCAAACGCGGTCTCGCCAACACCTTAAAGGAATTCCTGTTGAGCGCGGAATACATCATGTCGGAGGGCAACGAGCAGGTGATTCTGTGTGAGCGCGGCATCCGCACCTTTGACGATTACACGCGCAATACGCTGGATCTCGCGGCGGTCTCCATGCTGCGCGAGCTCACCCACCTGCCGATCATCGTGGACCCCTCCCACGCGACGGGCATCGCAAGACTGGTGCCGCCGATGGCCATGGCCGCCGCCGCCGCGGGCGCGGACGGTCTCATCATCGAGGTGCACAACGACCCGCTGCACGCGCTCTGCGACGGCGCACAGTCGCTGAAGCCGGAGGAGTTTGAAGCGCTGATGGGACGTCTGAAAAAAATCCGTGAAATCATCGCGGCATAACAGGGGAGGAAGCAAATGGATCTTTCGGATTACAGACAGCAGATCAATGACATCGACAAGGAAATCCTGAAGCTCTTTGAGCAGCGCATGGCGGTTTCCGTCGATATCGCGAATTACAAAAAGGCGCATGATCTTCCGGTTCTTGATTCCTCCAGGGAAAGCGAAAAGTTAGACGAGGTGCGCGCCGCCCTGCCGGAGGAGCTGAAGGACTACGGCACCTCCCTCTTCTCCCTGCTGATGGATCTGTCCAAGACGCACCAGCGCAAAAGCATTGGGTTGTAGGATATGAATGCAGGCGGAAACCCGTGCCCTTACTGCATCTCCCATTCCGTATCCTTGAGATTCGAGTAGATGTAAACGCCCGCCGATACCGCACAGATCAGGAACATGATGACCGACAGGGCGGCCGCCCGGTTATAGGAAAGATATTTATTGAACTGGTCAAAGAGCGCGATGCCCAGCATCTTCGGTGAATTGCCGCCCATCAGATAAGGCGTCGTGAAGGAGCCGACATTGGTCATCCAGACAAAGGTGGCCGCAATGATGACGTCCTTGACGGACAGCGGCAGGATCATGGAGGTCAGCACCTTGAAGCGGCCGGCGCCGACATCCCGCGCCCCCTCGATGATCGAGTCCGGTATCGCACCGAGACCCGCCGTGATCATCATCGCCGCAAAGGGAATGTTGAACCAGAGGTTCATGACAATCAGGCCCTGTGCATGATACATCAGTCCCAGATGAATGTCCTTTCCGAACAGCAGACCGATCCGGTTGATCAGACCGGAATCACGGATGATGGTGATCATCGCATAAACGGCACACATCGCGGGGACAAAGCGCGGCAGAAGGTAGAGCGCGCCGATCGTCCTGGAAATCCTGGAATGTGAAAACCGCAGATACAGCGCCAGCAGATAGGCGACAAAGATGGCAATCGCGACCGTCATCACGACGACAAACAGGGTGTAAACCAGATTCTTGAACTGTGCCGCCGTCGTGAAAAAGAAGGTGTAATTGCTGAAGGTAAACGCCCCCGTTGACTGGTCCCGGAAGCTGCGGACCACCGCCAGCGCGATCGGATATGCAACCGTCAGCATGACGGTCAGAAAGGCCGGCAACACCATGCCGTATGCGACGACCAGCTGTTTGATTCGTTTACTCATTGCACATCCCTTTCATCTGCCGCGGTCAGCGGAGGCCTTCTCTCCGTGCCGCTGCCCGCGGTAAACGGGCAGTGGCACCTGAATTTCATTACGCTTTCTTACTTATTCCGGAATCGACGCGAGCGGTGCGATCTCATTGTCCCAGCGCTCGTTGAAGGTCGTTCCGAGGTTGCCGATCGACATGATGCGGAAGTTGGAGACATCCAGTCCCTGGAGGTCCTCATAGCCGCTCATATCCATGGAGGAGGTGTCGATCAGCGGGATGGCCGCCATCTGCTGCACCATGATCTGCTGCGCCTCGGGCGTGATCATAAAGTTGATGAATGCAGCCGCGCCTTCCGGATTGGAGCCGATGGTCGGGATGGCCAGTGTCTGCAGGGAGCCGGTAAAGGAAGGATCAATCTGCGTGATCTTGATGCTTTCCCGCAGCTCACCGCTGGCTCTCTGCGAGAGCACCATGTCCGCCCAGTTCGGGCACATATCGATTTCACCCTGGTTCAACAGATCCAGAGAACCCTGGTTCTTGTTCGGATAGACGATGGAGCCGCCCGAGCTGTACATGTAAGGATTGATGGACTTTAAGAATTCAAAGCCTTCATCCCACTGCTCCACCCACTGCTCATCCGCAGAGGTGATCGCCTCTTCCGGCAGGTAGTTGTAAACGGAGGTGCGGACGAAGGAATCGCCTGCGCCGCCGGTGCCCGGCACATTGTAAACGAAGCGTCCGGGATTCGCCTCCATCCACGCGACCAGCTCATCGAGGGTCTTCGGCGGTTCCGGCACCTTCTCGGAATCATAGGCCAGAATGACGGTCGTGCCGCGGTACGGCTGTACGCGGTCCGGCGCCACGGAGCTCTTCGCCGCGACGTTGCCGCGGTTCGGGATCATCGTGTCATCGAGCGGAAGGAAGGAATCCTCGCCGACCAGGGCGATGATCTTGGAGAGATCGTCACCGCTGAAGTCCACCAGGTCATATTCCGTGTTTTCCTGACCCGCCTGATACGCCGCCGCCAGACCGTCGGTCATGGCCGCCTGGCCCGTGCCGCTCGGCTGGAAGTTCAGCACCGCCGTGTACTGTCCGGCATATTCGGAGTTCGTGTTGAACTCATTGATCAGTGTCTCGAAAATCTGACGCACGTTGTCGGAGCCGGTGGCCCAGATGTGCACCGTGCCGCCGCCCTCAGCCGCGGGCTCTGCGGGTGTCGCCTCACTGCCGCCTTCCGCCGCCGCGGTTGTTGTCGAAGCCGCCGTTGTCGCTCCGCCGCTGCTTTCCGCACCCGTGCAGGATGCCAGTGTCGCACCCAGCAGAGTGCACGCAAGAAGCATGGCGCCAATTCTCTTCATTCTCATTTTTTTACCTCCCTTTCAAAGGTGTCTGTGTTTACTACAATAACGGGGACCTCCCCGGAATTGCCTTTATTCCTGTGCGCGGTCAAAGACCGTGTGCTTGCCGAGCTTGAGCGACACGCGGTCGCCGACCTGCAGGGTCTCGCTCTGCGCGCGGTCGATATTGCACTTGATGACGTTTTCTTCCTGCTGCACGGTCAGCACGACGTAATGCCCCAGCAGCATGATGGTGCGCACCTCGCCCTCCAGGTCTCCCTGTCCCTCCGGCAGCACCGTAATGTCCTCCGGCCGGATGGCGATGGTCTTTCCTTCCGATTCGATGAAGTTCATCTCGCCGATGAAGGACGCGACGTGCAGCGTGCCCGGATTGTCATAGATGTCCGCCGGTGAGCCGATCTGATCGATCTTGCCCTTGTTCATGACAACGATGCGGTGGGAGATGGCCATCGCCTCCTCCTGGTCATGCGTGACGAAGAGCACCGTGATGCCCAGGTTTTGCTGGATCTTCTTTAATTCCTCGCGCATCTGATGGCGGATCTTGGCATCCAGCGCGGAGAAGGGCTCATCCAGAAGCAACAGCTCCGGCTTCAGCAAAAGAGACCTTGCGATCGCCACGCGCTGCTGCTGTCCGCCGGAGAGCTGGCTCGGAAACTTCTTTTCCATGCCGGGGATCCCCACCATGTCCAGCATCTCCGTGATGCGCGTCTTCTGCTCCTCCGCCGGCATTTTGCGAAGCTTCAGACCGTAGGCCAGATTCTCATAGACATTCATGTGCGGCCACAGGTTATAGCTCTGGAACACCATCGCCGTCGGCCGCTTTTCCGGCGGCAGATGGATGATGGAGCGTCCGTTGATCTCAATATCTCCGCTCGTCACGTCAAGGAATCCGCCGACCGTCCGGAGGATCGTGGATTTGCCGCAGCCGGAAGGGCCCAGCAGCGTGACGATTTCCCCTTCGTTGACCTGTAAGCCGATGTGCTCCACGCCGTCCCCGTTGGGATACTTTTTGGTCATATCCTTCAGCTCCAGCATGATCTTTTTTTCACTCATAACAAACGATCCCCTCCCAAAACTCTTATTTCATCTTAAAGCCGCCGGCAATCGCTTCCGGGCCGATATATTTACGCATCACAAAAATCATCACCACGGACGGCAGGATCAGTAAGATCGCGAAGACCGCGCCGATCTGCACCGCCGAGGAATCCAGGATAATCCCGTACATGGCAACCGGCATCGTCTGGATGCGGCCCATGCCGACCAGCATCGTCCCCTGCGCCTCCTCCATGGACGCGAGGAAGGTATAGAGGGTCGCGACCGAAATGCCCGGCATGGCCATCGGCATCGTCACCTTGAAGAAGGTGCGGATCGGACCCGCCCCGACATCCCTGGCCGCCTCCTCCTGCTGCCTGTGCACGGAGCGGAAGGCGCTCGCCGGCAGCCACACCATAAACATCATGGAATTGATCAGATGGATGATGATCACGCCCGGATACGTCCCCATCAGTCCGTATTTATAAAAGAGAACCGCGATGGAGGTATAGATGCCGAGCTTGGGGAAGGCATTCGTCAGCAGGAAGGAAAACATGAACACCTTCCGCGCCGGATACTTGAAGCGGGCGATCGAATACGCCGCCGGAATACAGATCACCATCGACAGAAGCGAGGTGATGATGGCGATGATAAAGGACTGGATCATCGACGTGACAAGGGATTTCTGCTGGAAAATATACTGCCACCACTTGATGCCCCAGACCTGCGGCAGAACATTCGGCACTTCATATTTGTCCGCAAAGGCCAGCATGATCATATTGCACAACGGACCGTAGAAGAAAAGAATGAATACCGCAAGAATGATAAATTCCCAGAATTTGTGTTTTCCGACCGCGTGATAAAAGCGTTTCGGATTGAGCATTTTGAACATCGCCGCTTTCCCCCCTGAATACCTGTGCGTCCGCGTTCAACTCTGACGTAAAAATAAATTATATCAACCGGGGATAAAAAAATCAATTAATTATGGGCATTTCCGTCAATTTATGAGATAATAAGAAAGGATTTTTGTTCAATTTCACGAATCTCCGGAAGCGGAAACCCCGGTTCCGGAAAAGGAGAAGCCCCGGATGAAAAAAGAAGTCTACGACACCCTGATCATCGGACCTTTGTCAAAGGATATCATGATTGACTGTCATGATGTCGAGACGCAGCTGACCGGCGGCGCCTGCGTACAGTCCGGCTATGCGGCCTCCAACACCGGCGCCCGCACGGCCGTCTTCACCAGGGCCTCCGCGGACACGGACGTTTACCGCGCCTTTGCCGGATGTCCCGCGGACATTTACTGGAAGCCCTCCGCCGAGACCACCTCCATCCGGAACAAATACTTTACGGAGGACAAGGAGCAGCGCGAATGCACCCTTTTGTCCCGCGCGGAGCGCACCGGCTTTTCGGACCTGCCGCCGGTGGAAACCAAAATCTATCATTTCGCGGGGCTGGTTGTCGGGGATTTTGACGAGGACATCTTTGCCGCCGTTTCGAAAACGGGAAAGGTGGCCGTGGACGTGCAATGCCTCCTGCGCCGCGAGGAAGCGGATCACTCCATGGCCTTTCATGACTGGGCCGCCAAAAAGGAGCTCCTGCCCTTCATTGATTTTCTGAAAACGGACGCGGCGGAGGCGAAGATCCTGACCGGTCTGGACGACCGCAAAGAGGCGGCAAAGCAGCTCCATGCCTGGGGCGCAAAGGAGATTCTCATCACGCACAATACGGAGGTGCTCGCCTATGACGGCAGCGCCTTTCACACCTGTCCGATCCGCGCGCGCAATCTCTCCGGACGGACCGGGCGAGGCGACACGACCTTTGCGGGCTATCTCGTCGAACGGCTCCGGGCGGAGATCCCCGATGCGCTCCTGTTTGCGACGGCGCTCGTCTCCCTGAAAATGGAAACACCGGGGCCCTTTACCGGCACCCGTGAGGACGTGCTGGATTACATCGACCGCTTCTACGGCGAAGACCGCGCATGACAGGCCGGACACTGATCACCGCACACAGCGGCGCGGAGGGCACCGCACCGAACAGCCTTGCTTTCGTGCGCCATGCGCTCTCCCTCCCCGTGGATGCCCTGGAGGTCGATGTGCGCCTGCATCCGGACGGCATGCCCGTGCTGTCGCATGACGCACTGGCGCCCGACGGGACGTCTTATCTTTCCCTGCAGGAAGTGTTTGAGGCGATTGCCGGAAGCGAAAAGAGCATCAACTGCGATCTGAAGGAGGCGGGCCTGGAGCAGCGGGTCTGTGCGCTCGCGCAACGCCTCGGCCTTTCCGGACGTCTCATCCTGACCGGCACGGTGTCCGCCGCCTACATGCGGGAAAGCGGTCTTTTAAAAAACACGGAGGTGTATCTGAATATCGAAGAATATCTCCCGGATCTGTATCCGCGCTGTCAGAAGGATCCCGGGGAAATCCCGGCCGCCGCGCGGGAAATGGCGGATATCTGCCGCCGCTACGGAATCTCCTGCATCAACACGCATCACCGTCTGGCAACGGAAGCCTTTCTTTCCGTCCTGCATGACCGGGGGCTGTCCGTCTCTGTCTGGACCGTGGACGAAGCGTCACGGATCCGTCATTTTATGCGCGCGGGTGTCCGGAATATCACCACGCGCAATCCCTCCGTCCTTGCGGAAGAACGCTCCGCTCACCCCAGCAGTTCGCGGTAGATCCGCGCATCCTCATCCGTAAACACATTGAAGATCACGCGGCGGATTTTTGTGTTTCCGTCCAGATATTCCTTCACGGTACGGACGGCAATGTCCGCAGCCTCTTCCTGCGGAAAGGAAAAGACGCCCGTCGAGATACAGCAGAAGGCAAGGGAGCGCACCCCCTGCCTGTCGCACAGCATCATGGTATTGCGGTAGCAGGCCGCAAGCTGCTCCCTGTGGGTGTCCGTCAGCGTGCCCCCGACAACGGGGCCGACCACGTGAACGATTTTCTTCGCGGGAAGATTGAAGGCATCCGTCATCATCGGGATGGCCGTCGGCTGCTCGTAGCGTTCCCCGAGCTTTGCGCGGATCGCCTGCATCTGTTTGTGACAGGCCAGGCGCAGCTGCACGCCGGCAAAGGTATGCAGGACATTGTCCAGGCAGGCATGCAGGGGCTGAAAGCAGCCGAGCATCCGGGAATTCGCCGGATTGACGACGGCATCGCATTGCAAAAGCGACATGTCGCCCTGCCAGAGCACGAGCCGCTCATCGGAGGGCACCGCTGTCAGCGCGTCCCCGTCCGTAACGCCCTTTTCCCGCAGACGCTCCTGCAGATACGCGTCCTGCACCGCAAGGTATTCCTCACGCGCGGGCTTTGCCTCCCGCACATTCACCAGGGAGCGCCACATCTTCTCGCGTGCCTGTCTGTCCTCCGGAATCTCCGTATGGCCGGTACGGATTTCCTCCCGGAGCAGCTCACGGATCATCTCCTCCAGCCGTTCTTCCTGCTGCATTTCACCCGACCTGCTCGATCTTGATCAGATTGGTGGTTCCGGACGTTCCCAGGGGCACTCCCGCCGTGACAATGGCGGTGTCTCCGTTTTCAAAGATGCCCTGCTCCTTACTTCTGGCGATCGCATGCATAATCAGCCGGTCCAGCTCCGCGTGCTCATGCATGAACACCGGCAGAATCCCCCAGTGCAGCGACATCTGGCGGCAGCTCTTCTCATCCGGCGTCGCACCGACGATGGGACAGAAGGGTCTGAATTTGGAAACCATAAACGCCGTTCTGCCGGAATGCGTGATCGCGACGATCGCCTTGGCCTGTAAATCCGCCGCCATCATGCAGGTCGCATGGCTGATCGCGTTGGTTTCGTCCGTCATCTGCGTCTCCGTGCGATGCCGGAAACGGTGAATATAGTTGATGTCCGCCTCCGTTCTGCAGGCGATGCGGGACATCGTCTCCACCGCCTCCACCGGATACTTTCCCGCCGCCGTTTCGCCGGAAAGCATGATCGCGCTCGTGCCGTCATAGATCGCGTTGGCCACATCGGTCGCCTCCGCGCGCGTGGGACGCGGGTGCTTCATCATGGAGTCCAGCATCTGCGTCGCCGTGATCACGACCTTTCCGGCCTCCACCGTTTTCTTGATGATCTCCTTCTGGATCACGGGCACATCCTCCAGGGGGATTTCCACGCCCATGTCACCGCGCGCCACCATGATGCCGTCGGAGGCTTCAATGATGGCGTCCAGGTTTTCCACGCCCTGCATGTTTTCGATCTTGGAAATGATATGGATGTTTTTGCCGCCCTTCCAGTCCAGGGTCTTTCGCAGCTCCAGCACATCATCGGCGCTGCGGACAAAGGAGGCCGCGATAAAATCAAAATCCTGCTCGATGCCGAAGAGGATATCCGCATAATCCGCATCGCTGATGAAGGGGATGGAGAGCGCGGTCCCCGGCACGTTGACGCCCTTATGGTCCGCGATCCTCCCGCCGTTTTGCACGGTGCAGGTGATTTCCGTTTCCGTTGTTTCATTGACCTCAAGTTCGATCAAGCCGTCGTCGATCAGGATCCGGTCGCCCGGCTTCACCTCCCCGGGGAGGGCGGCATAATTGATCGAGGCGCGCGTCGCGGAGCCCTCTTCCTCCGCCGTGGTGAGGGTGAAGCGGTCGCCCGCCTGAAGAAAAGCTTCTCCCCCCGCGATCGTGCCGACACGGATTTCCGGCCCTCTTGTATCCAGGAGCGTTGCGATCGGAAGACCCGTCTCCTCCCGGACCTTCCGCAGCCGGTTCAGCCGTTCCAGATGCTCCTCATGAGAGCCGTGGGAAAAATTGAAGCGGGCCACATTCATCCCCGCTTCGGCAATGGCACGCAGCGTTTCCTCCTTGTCCGTGGACGGTCCCAGCGTGCATACGATTTTTGTCTTTCTGTACGTTTTTCCTTCTGACATGATACATTTCCTTTCTTTTTAAAAAATTCCATGTATCATCATACCACAAAAAAGCCGCGCGTACCTCTCAGCCTCTGCGGACGGTTTTTGCCACGTTGATCAGATGGTCTGCGACACGCTCCGCGTCGGAGGAAAGCTCCAGATACTGCGCGCCGGCATTCGGCGTGCAGCTGCCCTCCGTCATGCGCTGCACATGGTTTTCCGCCATGCGCTCCGTGAAGAGGTCGATCTGCTCTTCGACCTCCTCCGCCAGCTGCAGCGCCTTCCTGCTGCCTTCCGTATAGGCGCGCATGCAGTGGGTATAGAGCTCTTCGATCAGCGCCTTTAAGGAGCCGACCTCGCCGACGGCCTCCGCGGTGAGGCTGTCCCCGCCCCGCTTCAGGTTGTCCGCGTACTCCACGATATTTTCCGCGTAATCGCCGATGCGTTCCAGATCGGCTACGGAGCGCAGCGTAGTATTCAGATACGCGCGGTCGCCCGCGTTTAAGGTCTGTCCCGTCAGCCGCACAATGAACTGCACCAGCTCCGCGTTCAGGAAATCCAGCTCCTTTTCCCGTGCGCGGAAGGTCTCCGCCTCCGCATCCTCCAGCGTGGTGATGATATGCAGGGCGCGGTAGAAATTCCGTATCGCGATATCGCCCATGTTGACGATTTCTTTTTTCAGCTGCCCGATCGCCACCACCGGCGTCCGCAGCATGTTTTCATCAATGAAATGCAGCTTCGGCGCATCCGATGCCGCCTTTGTCTTTTCCGGAATGATTCTTTCGACCAGCCGCACCAGAAGCTCCGTAAACGGCAGCATCAATATCACCGTGCAGACATTGAAGACCGTATGGAACATGGCAAGTTGCAGCTGCGGCGCGGAGGGAAAGAGGCTTGCGAAGATCCCGCCGAGGGAAAGCGAACCGGAGGACAGCGCATGCAGCACCGCCGTCAGCGCCAGAAACACGAGGACACCCGCCGTATTGAAGATCAGGTGGATGGCAGCCGTGCGCTTCGCGTTGGTGCTCCCGGAGAGTCCCGCGATCATCGCGACCACACAGGAGCCGATATTGGAGCCCATTGTGAGGAAGATGCCCTGGTCGATCGTGATGAGCCCCGCCACCACCATGGTGATCGCAACGGAGGTCATGACGGACGAGCTTTGCACGATCGCCGTCATCACGGCGCCGATCAGCACCAGCAGGATGGCATTGCTGATGCCCGCAAGAAAGTTGATCACGGCCTCTTCTTCCGCAAAGGCTTCCATGGAGGAGCTCATGATATTGAGGCCGATGAAGAGCATACCGAAGCCGGCGAAGATCCCGCCGATCGTCTTCCACTTCTGTGATTTGGAAAAGACCGTGCAGAAGGCGCCGATCCCGGCCAGCGCCGAGAAGAGCACGGTCGTGGAGACGGCGCCCGTCCCGGACATGCCGAGTGCCACGATCTGGCCGGTGATGGTCGTACCGATGTTGGCGCCGAAGATGATGGCCGCCGCCTGCTGTAAGGTCAGGATGCCGACGTTGACAAAGCCGATCACCATGACCGTTGTCGCGCCGGAGCTCTGGATGGCCGCGGTTCCCGCCGCGCCGATCCCGACGCCGAGCAGCTTGCTCCCGGCCGTCTTTGCGAACAGGGCCTTCAGCTTTTCGCTCCCCGCCGCCTCCAGGTTGGAGCTCATGGTATTACATGCCACCAGAAAAACGCCGATGCCGCCGAGCAGCGTCAGCACCGCCGCAAGAATCATCCCCGTACTCATTCCCTACCGCATCCTTTCCTCAGACTGCCACCACGATCAGGTCATCCTGATCCGTAAACTTCGTCGCTTCCCTGCTGCGCGGATTGACCTCGATCGTGAAGCTGCCGTCCTCCGCGAATTTCTTATAGCCGATCGCGATCTCGCCGTAACGCGCCGCGGAAGCCCCGAGCGTATAGAAATCCACCGGCTCTCCCGTCAGCACGTAGCGCGTGACCGGCTTCATGCAGATGCTGGCGCCGCCGTCGGAGAGCAGGTCGTTTAAGATCGCCTTCTTGTGCCGCTCCTCCGCGATCTGCGCCATCATCTTGGCGGTGATGCGGCTGCTCACCACAAAGTCCGTCGCGCGCATCATCTGGGAAAGCCGCTGGTTGCGCGTGCTGTTCATTTCGATCGTCAGCGGAATAACGCTGCCGATGTCCTCCGCGATATCGGTCAGCAGAAGCTGCAGCATGAGCGTGCGCGCATCCGCCTCCTCCGCAGGCTACGTCGTGTCCGAAACAAGCAGAATCCCCGAGGGCTTCTCGTTCACCAGTCGCTGCAGCACGTGACGCGCAAAGATCTTGCATTCCCGCACATCCAGCGTGATGTTTGCAAGACTCTCCTGCTCCGGCAAAGCATCCGGATCGATCTTTCCGGGCTCCGCAGCAATGATTACCCTGGAGCCCTTTGCCGCATGGAGGTCTTCTTCCAGAAGAATCTGCTTGAGCAGATCGGAGCAGCCGAGGACCAGCAGGGTGTGCGGCTCCTCCGGCGGATCCGGCTCCCGCTGGAACGCGTCTTCATCCACGGGCGCGCTCCTCTCGTTCAGAATGGTTTCGCTGTCATCCTGCGCGATCAGGATCAGAGAATCCGTCTCTTCAATTGTAACATCCTTTCCCGGATGCAGCAGGGGCTCTTCGTTGCGGACAATGCCGATCGCCGTCGCAAAGGGCATGCGCAGATTGAGCTCCGGAAGGGTCAGCCCCACAGCCGCCGGTACCTCCTCCACATAAATCTCATTGCCCTTGAAGCTGAGCAGCTCCGCCAGAATTTCCGACATGCCGGGGTGGCGCCCCGCCTGCACCATGAGCCTTGCCATGGTCTTCTGGAAATTCAGGATCTCCGCGCGGTCCCCGCCGGCGATCTTTGCGGGCTGCAGCACCTCGCGGTCCCTGACGGTCGCCGTGATATAGGCATCATGATTGCCGTATTCATCGAGCAGCGTCTCACAGGCCAGAATCGTTTTCACGGTCATGAAATCGTCTTCCAGATTGACGATCACGGACTTGCAGGTATCGAGCGAGCAGACCTTCAGATCCTTCGGCGCATCCGGCCGCCCGCTGCGGCAGACAATCCGGAGATTGCCGGTATCCGCAATCCGGTCGCGGATCGTGTCCTCCATATCCGTCTTGTCATGATCCGCGAGAATCACCACCACGGCATCCTTTCTGTTTTCGTTTGCATAGACCAGCTCCTCTAAAATGCTCGTCACATTTTCGTCAAAGCCGATGATGACCACATGCCCTTTTTCGATCACGCGGCTTCTTCCGCGCTGCAGCTCCGTGACCTTGTCCTTGATGCCGTTGGAAATGGTACCGATGAGGAAGCTGGTGATGAAGATACCGACCAGCGTGACGATCGTCATGACGAAGAGATAGGGCACCGTGCCCTCCTCCTTTGCGAGGACGCCGGTGTTGATCGCATGCATCAGCGTAAACCAGATGGATGCGCCGGGCGTCTCCTCTCCCGTTCCGTCCGCGCCGCCGAGTGCCATCGCCAGCAGTCCTCCGGTGACCACCACGATCGTGGTGATGATGCCCAAAATAATCAGCAGCGAGACCGTGCCCTTTGACATCATGTTGTCAAAGCGGTAACGGAACCGCTGCCACAGCGTCGGCTTTTTCATTTTTTTCCTCCCCCCGTGAATGCGTTTATAAAAGCGCCAAAAAAGAATACTATTGCAGGGAGCCCGCGAGCGGAATCACCCTGCGAACGGAAAAGCCCCAGAGACTGCCCTGGATTTCCGTCATGTCCTCCCGGATATGCGACAGATCGCCGCGGACAAAATCGGCGGACGCATTGGACGCGCCCTCCGTCGGCTCGATTCTGGCATGCGTCTCCTTCGGCTGCTCCACGGCCTGCACGCCGGCGACATTCTGCGCCTCGTCCAGGTTATCATTGAAATCCACCGCATCGGCCATATCCGCCGCGTCTTCCGCGCTGACGCGCCCGGCATAC
>JAFSPF010000021.1 GCA_017443065.1 Lachnospiraceae bacterium | reverse complement strand
TGTTGCTGTGTATTGTCCGTATTGCCGTCCCGGGCCGTGGCACCGGTGCCGGAGGTATCCGTCGTCGCTCCCGTTGTGTCCGTTGCGCCGGTTCCGTCCGTTTGCCCGTTATCCGTCGCTCCCGTTCCGCTGCTGTCGGTCGTATCCGTGGCGGAGGAATCCGTTGACACCAGAGACACCTCGGAAACCACGTTTCCGGGTACCGTGTCCGTCGCGGAAGCTCCCGCCGTTGCGCCCGTACCCGAATCTCCCGTATCGGTCTGTGCGCTCGTATCCCGCTCCATGCCGAGCCGGACGACGGCCCTTTCGCTTCCGACCTTGAGATAGCGCAGCATCGTCACATAGCCCGACGCGTTCAGCTCCACGGTATGGATGCCGTAGGTCAGGGCCATCTCCTGCTCCTTGTCCGCAACGCTCCCGTCGATGCGAAGCTCCGCGTCCGCCGGCGTGATTTCAAATTTGATGTTGCCCGTCTTCGGCGGCTCGATCGGGATGCCGGAGGTATCCACCACCGTCTCGCGGCCGCGCGTGATCGTGACCGTGGTGCTGTAATCCGCACCGTTGCCGATAATGTTCAGCGTGTATTCCCCCTCCGGTGCAGCCATCAGCATCTGCGGCGTGATCTTGCGGATGATGGAATGATCCAGCTGGATCCAGGCGCCCACAAGAGAGGCGTCACCGACCGTATCGGAGGAGAGGCTCAGGTAGCCGTGTCCCCTGGTCACCGTCACCGCATAGATCTCACGGTCCGCGCCGACCACCGTCAGCTCATCCCCCTCGAGGATGGAGGAAACAGAGGATTCCACGCCGTTCACCAGCACCAGCGTCCTTAAATCCAGCAGATATTTGCTGCCGCGGATATTGGCCATGGATTCCGCGCTCGCGCCGACACCGATCCGGACCGGCAGCTTGTATTCGCGCAGTCCCGTATAGGAAAAGACCCTTTCCCCGAAGGCGGGCTGCAGGGAATTCAGATGTTTGGAGCTTTTTAAGAAGGTCACGTCCACCAGATCCCCGGGCGCAAGATGCGACATGCCCGTCTCTTTTCCGAGCGGATCCAGAAAACGCGTCGTTTCGTCATAGTTCAGGGTATAATTGCGGCCGAGGTCATGGTTGCGGAAGGTGATCGTGCGCGCGGCCTCATTGATGCGGACCACCGGCGCCGTGTCCGCGGAGTCATACTTGCCCACCAGGGTGATGATCGTCTCCTCCGGCAGGCTCTCGCCGCTGCCCGCCTCCGCGTCCTCGCCGTCCGGGGCGTCCGTCTCCGCGCTGTCTGCGGTCTCCGGCGGTTCCGGCGGCTCCGGCGGGTTCGCTTCCGGCGCTTCCGGCGGCGCGGTCTGTTCCGCCCCGGCAGGTTCCTGCGCGAAGACCGTCAGCGCCCCGGCCAGCACGCCCGCCAGCATCATCAGAATCAGGCCGATGGCCAGAATCCGTATCCGTTTCCGCTTTCTCATTCTCTCCCCCCGTGGTTTTTCTTCCCCTCCGCGGCATTGCGGTACTGCTTCAACTGCGACGCATTCAGTAAAAATGCGCGATCGTTGTGTTCCGGCCGCTTCAGCACGTCCGAAAGCATGGCATTCAGCACCTCGCCGATCTCCGGGCCGTCCGTGATGCCCGCTTCGATCAGGTCCGCACCGCTCACCTGCAGCTCCGAAAGCTGCACGGCGTCCCCTCTTGCGACGACCCTCTCATAAGCCTCCCGCAAATCCCGCAGTTCTTTTTCCTTCCGTTCCTTCAGCTGCGGTGCCTTTGCGGCATTGTCCGCGGCCACCACCTCAAAGAGCAGCGGGAAATCCTCTCTCCCGACCGCATGCATTCCCTTCCGGATCTGCACCTCCACGGGTGCCTCGTTTCCGAGACGCATGTCATGGTAACGGATCAGCGTCGTGGCGCGCTTGATCGTCCGGTTGTCCAGCTTCATCCTGCGAAGAATCCGGCGTGCCGTCTCCGCGCCCTTCTCCGGATGCGCGTAAAAATGATCGATGCCCTTTTCGTCCGTTGTGCGCGTTTCCGGCTTTGCAATATCATGCAGCAGCATCGTCCAGCGCAGCAGGCGGTCCGCACGGATCGCGCACATCGTCGCAATGATATGTTCCCCGACATTCATGCAGTGATGCGGATTGTTCTGCGGCGTCTCCATGCACAAGTCAAACTCCGGCAGGATCAACGCCGTGATGCCCGCCCGGTACAGCTCTCTCACCGTTTCCGGATGCGGGGAGCAAATCAGCTTCTGCAGCTCGTCCCGGATCCGTTCGGCGCTGATGTTTTTTAAATTCGGCGCCAGCTCCTTTGCCGCGGCGTATGTTTCCTCCTCCACGGAAAAGGAAAGCTGTGCCGCGAAACGGAAGGCGCGCATCACGCGCAGCGCATCCTCCGTAAAGCGTTCCCTTGCGTTTCCGACGGCGCGGATGATGCCTTTTTCCAGATCCGCCATCCCGTCAAAAGGATCCCGCAGTCCCTCCTCCGGATGATATGCCATCGCATTCACCGTGAAGTCCCTGCGGCGCAGATCCTCCGTAAGAGAGGAGGTAAAGGTCACCTCCTTCGGATGACGCGCATCCTCATAGACCCCGTCGATGCGGTAGGTCGTGACCTCCGCCTTCTGCTTTCCCATAAGCACCGTCACGGTGCCGTGTTCGATGCCCGTCGGCAGGGTCCGGCGGAACAGCCGCTGCACCTCCTGCGGCTTCGCGGAGGTCGTCACGTCCCAGTCCGAAGGTGTGCGCTTCAGCATCGCATCCCTGACACAGCCGCCGACGATATAAGCCTCGTGACCCGCGCCGTTTAAGGTCTCAAGGATGCTTGTGATATAGCCGGGGATCTTCATTAATAGCTTCTGCCCCAGAGCACCATGTGCACGGCCTCTTTCCCGCAGCAGACGCAGCTGTCCGAAAGACGCTTCTGCCCGAAGGGAATGCAGCGGCTGGTCACCCCGTAGTCTTCCTTGATTTTGTCCTCGCAGGCGCGGTTCCCGCACCACATGGCTCTCGCGAAGCCCTTTGTCTCTTTAAAGTATTCCGCGAAGGAGGCCGCATCCGGCGTATCCTCGATATGCGCTTCCAGGTGTTCCAGCGCACGGTCGTACATGTCCTTCTGCATCTGTGTCAGCAGCTCGTCCGCACGCGCCGCGGCCTCCGCGACCGGCACCGTCACCTTTTCGCGCGTGTCACGGCGCACCATGACGCACTGCCCTTCGGCAATGTCCCTCGGGCCCATCTCAATGCGCAGCGGAATCCCGCGCATCTCCGCCTCCGCGAATTTGAAGCCGGGTGAGCGGTCCGTGTCATCGATCTTAAAGCGCAGCGAGCGCTCCGGCATCGCCGTCTTCAGCGCCTTCAGCATCTGCTCCGCCGCTTCCATGACGCCTTCCTTTTTCTGCTGTACCGGCACGATCACGATCTGCACCGGCGCGATCTTCGGCGGCAGCACCAGGCCCTCGTTGTCCCCGTGCACCATGATGATGGCGCCGATCATGCGCGTCGTCATGCCCCAGGAGGTCTGGTGCACATGATGCAGCTGATTGTCCTTGCCCGCGTACTGAATGCCGTAGGCCTTTGCAAAGCCGTCACCGAAGTCATGCGAGGTCCCCGCCTGCAGGGCACGGCAGTCATGCATCATCGCCTCAATCGTGAAGGTGGCTTTGGCGCCGGCGAATTTCTCCTTTTCCGTTTTCTGTCCCATAATTGTCGGGATGGCAAGATCCTCCCTGCAGAAATCCGCGTACACCTGAAGCATTTCCTGCGTGCGTGCGGCGGATTCCTCCGCGGTCGCATGGGCCGTGTGTCCCTCCTGCCAGAGGAACTCCCTGCCGCGCAGGAAGGGACGTGTCTCCTTTTCCCAGCGCACCACGCTGCACCACTGGTTAAGCAGCTGCGGCAGGTCTTTATAAGAACGCACCGTACCGCTGTAATAATCACAGAAGAGGGTTTCCGAGGTCGGCCGCACGCAAAGACGCTCCGTCAGCTCCTCCTGTCCGCCGTGCGTCACCCAGGCGACCTCCGGCGCAGAGCCTTCGACATGATCCTTTTCCTTCTGCAGAAGACTCTCCGGAATCAGCATCGGCATATAGACATTCCGTACGCCGGTCTGTTTGAAGCGCGCGTCCAGATGCTGCTGGATCTGTTCCCAGATCGCATAGCCGTCCGGGCGCATCACCGTAAAGCCCTTGATGCCGGAGTAGGAGATCAGATCCGCCTTCAGCACGACATCCGTGTACCACTGCGTGAAGTCCTCCTCACGCGAGGTGATTTCCTCCACTAATTTCCTGTTTCCCTTTTCCTCAGCCATGTTTCTTCCTCTCTATCGTCCGATTTCCTCCAGCCGCGCATGCAGTGCGGCAATGCGTTCCAGTTCCTTCTCTTCCGTGATTTTTCTGCCGGCGTCGTAGTAAGTCACCTCACCCGTCAGCGCCCGTCCCTCCGCGGGAAGGCCGAGCAGCTCCGCGATGCGCCTGACCGTTCCTTCCGTCCCGTCAATCCAGGCGGTTTCCGCCGGAAACAGTTCCTTCAGCAGGGGCAGAAAATACAGGAAGTGCGTACAGCCCGGCACCACGGCACGGTAACGCTCCCGCTCCGTCTCCCGCAGGGTCTCCTCCAGGTAGGCGCGCACCTCTCCCGTGTCAAACCGGCCCTCCTCCGCAAAGCTCACGAGCCGCGGCATCGCCAGAAGGTCCACACGGTGTGCGGCGTCGAAGCGCGCAACCAGATCCGCCAGCTTCTTTTCCTTCAACGTCAGCGGCGTCGCCAGCACCAGCACGCGTTCGCGTTCTCCCTCCGGAGAAAGCGCCAGTGCGGGCTTTACGGCGGGTTCCATCCCCACGATCGGGAAATCAAACGCCGCCCGCAGCGTATTCGCCGCGGCGCTCGTCGCGGTATTGCAGGCCAGCACCACCAGATCCGCGCCTTCCCCGCGCAGAAAGGAGACGGCCTCCTTCGCGTAACGGGTGATCTCCTCCACGGTTTTCGTGCCGTAGGGAACATGCGCCCGGTCCATATAATACAGATATTCCGGCGCCTGTAGCATCCGCATTGCCTCATGCAACACGGTGATGCCGCCGGCACCGGAATCAAACACCCCGATTCTTGCCATGCCTATTCCGCCGCTTTCAGGTAATCGCTCGAACAATAGAGCGTCTGCCCCTCGTAGAGTACGGTGGTCCAGCCGTCCGCCTCCGAAATCTGTTCCAGCCTTGTGCCCGCAGGTACCGCCACGACAATCTCTCCGCTTTCCGTGGACGGTGCGCTCCGGAGATTCAGCTGTGTGGTCGTCTCCACAAAGGTCTGCTGTGTTGCGGCCTGCTCCTGCACGTTTTCCCAGCTGTTCCAGCCGAAGACGCCGTAAACGACGGGCCGTAAGAACAGCAGCCAGACAATGTACGTCAGGAGCAGCGCGATGATGACGGCGCCGATTTTCACCGCGAGCGACAGTGCCCTGTCACCGCCCGCGGGCGCCTCTGCCGCCGCGGCACGTGCCGGTGCCTGACGATAATACGCGGTCTCACGGTCATAGCTCTCCTGCTGCCGCTGCCTCGGTCTCGCATACGCTTCCCGCTCGGCGGCCGTCAGGAAATCCAGCGGATCCTCGATCTTGATGTCCGCAGCAGCGGAACGTTTTCTCTTATCCGAGGACATGTGTCAGTTCCTGTTCGAAGGCATCCTGCGGCATTGCGCCGACCACCTTATGCACCGCTTCCCCGCCCTTGAAGAAGATGAAGGTGGGGATGGACATCACGGCATAGCGCGTGGCGATGTCCTGTGCGTCATCCACATTGAGCTTTCCGACCTTAAGCTTTCCCTCCTGCTTTTGGGCGATTTCATCCACCATCGGGCTCATCATCTTGCACGGGCCGCACCAGTCGGCGTAAAAATCCACCAGCACGGGAAGATCGCTCTGCAATACCTCCGTGTCAAAGTTTTCGCTTGTAAATACCGCTGCCATTTCTTTATTCCTCCTGTCTGATAATATATTTGCACACCGGTTTCCCGGCAGATACAAAGCGTTCCTCATATTCGGTCATCACATTGTCCCGGCGCATTTCCTCCTCCGCATGCAGGTCAAAGGTCTTCCGTACAATGTGAAAGCCCGCGCGTTCCGCCTCCTCCAGCGAAAAATCAAAGAGGCCGCGGTTGTCCGTCTTGAACGCGATTTCCGCATCCGCAGAGAGGATTTCCCGGTACCTGCGCAAAAAAGCCGCGCTTGTCAGCCTGCGCTCGCGGTGCCGCTCCTTCGGCCAGGGATCGGAGAAGTTTAAGTAAATCCCGTCCACCTCTCCCGGCGCAAACACCTCCGTGAGGATCTCCGCATCCAACAGCAGAAAGCGGAGGTTCTCCGGCGCGGGGTCCGGCAGCTTCTTCAGCGCCTTATACAGCACCGTGGAAAAGCGCTCCATCCCCAGGAACGCGTCCTCCGGGTACCTTTGCGCCGTTTCGATCAGAAAGCGGCCCTTTCCGCAGCCGATTTCCAGGTACAGGTGCCGCTTCCCGGGAAACAGCTCCCGCCAGCGTCCCCTGTACGCATGCACATCCTGAACACAATAAGGAGACGCGGCAACGGCCTCCCGCGCACCGGGAATGTTTCGTAAACGCATAGTTACATCATTATACCACATTTTCTCCTTATGATATACTTATGTATATGAGAACGCGTTTCGGAAAAAAATACCGCATGGCCCGGCTCCTTTTGTCCTGCATGATCCTGTTCCTGCAGATGCCCCTGGCGGTGCACGCCACGGAGGATGAGCGCAGGCGGATCCCGGTGGAGACCAATGAGATCGCGGAATGGCCGGAGGGTCCCCTGACCACCGCAAAGGCCGCGGTTTTGATGGAGGCGGAGACGGGGGTTGTTTTGTACGGCAAAAACATGCACGCGCAGCTCTATCCCGCCAGCACGACAAAGATGATGACGGCCCTCGTCGCCATCGAAAACTGCGCCTTAAGCGAACGCATGACGATGTCGCCGAATGCGGTGAACCTGGTGCCGCCGGACGGCTCCCGTGTGGGCCTGCAGGCCGGTGACACGATCACGATGGAGGAGGCCCTGTACGCGATCATGGTTGGCAGCGCCAATGAGGTTTCCAACGGGATTGCGGAGCATGTCGGCGGCAGCATCGAGGGCTTTGCGCAGATGATGAACGAGCGCGCGGCCACGCTCTCCCTGACAAACACGCATTTCAAAAACCCGAACGGCCTGCACGAGGACGATCATTATACGAGCGCCTATGACCTCGCCGTGATTGCGAAGGCTTATTTCGAGCATGTGACGCTGGCGCAGATCGGCGGTACCGGACGTTACCACCTGCACAGCGAAACGACACAGGCAAAGGACTTTTACATCAACAACCGCCACCGCATCGTGAACGGGGAGATGGATCTCGAAGGCATTATCGGCGGAAAAACCGGCTTTACGGACCAGGCCGGGGACTGTCTCGTGACCTGTGCGGAACGGGAGGGCATGCGCCTGATCTGCGTGGTGCTGTTCGAAGAGACGCCGGCACAGTACACGGACACGCTGGCCCTGATGGAATACGGCTTCCGCAGCTTCCAGAAGGTCTCCACGCGGGGCCTGGCGGAATCCGTCTTCCCCTCTCTTCCGGATTTCTTTGTGGAGGGATCCTCGGTCTTCGGAAGAGCCACCTCCGCCCTCTCCTTTTCGCCCGGCGACATGCTCCTTTTGCCCGTGAACACCGCACCGGACAATAAGGCCGTACAACGCAGCGTCACTGCCGGCGAAAGCGGACAGGTGGCGGTGCTGACCTACACCTGGAACGGGCATCCGGTCGGCACGGCCAATATCCTCCGCACCGACAACCCCCGGACGCCCCCGCCCGGCCCCCGCACGGCCTTCCTGCAGCTGGGCACCTGGCTTTCCCGGATGCTGCTGTTTCTGTTCCTTGTTTCCGCACTTTCCTGTACGGCGGAGGGGTTTTACCGGCATTTCACCAGCCACGAATACCGCAACAAACGGCGTCTGGCGCGCCGCAAAAAAGAAAGCAGGCGCGGACCGCGCCTGATGGAATGACCTATTTCCTTCTCTGCTCTTCCTTCCAGTGCTTGATCTGCTCGTTGCGCGTCTTGAAGCGTCCCTCCAGACCCTCCTCCGTCGGATGATAGTATTCCCTGCCCGCAAGGCTGTCCGGGAGGCACTGCATCGCCGTCATCTTTTCCTCATAATCATGCGCATACTGATAACCCTTGTTGTAGCCGAGCTCCTGCATCAGCCCTGTGGGGGCGTTGCGGATCTGCAGGGGCACGGGCTCCGCCAGCATCTCCCTGGCATCCGCGCTCGCCTGCATCCACGCCACGTCACAGGCATTGGACTTCGGGGCAAGGCTTAAATAGATCGCGGCCTCCGTCAGATGCACGCTGCACTCCGGCATCCCGATGAAATGGCAGGCCTGGTAGCAGGCGACGGCAAGCTCCACGGCTTTTGGGTCCGCGAGGCCCACGTCCTCCGAGGCGAAGCGCACGATCCGCCTTGCGATGTAGAGCGGATCCTCTCCCGCCTCCAGCATCCGGGCCAGCCAGTAAACCGCGGCATCCGGATCGGAATTGCGCATGGACTTGTGCAGCGCGGAGATCAGATTGTAATGCTCCTCGCCGTTTTTGTCATAGAGCAGGGACTTTTTGGAGATGCACTGCTCGATGATCTCCTTTGTGACGGTGACGGTTTCCTTTGCGTTCTTGCCCTTCCCCTGCACATTGATCTCGCCGTTTAAAACGACCATTTCCAGCGTCGAGAGCGCGGTTCTGGCGTCGCCGTTCGCAAAGGAAGCGATCATGCGGATATGCGCCTCTTCGATCACGACGTTCTGTTCTCCGAAGCCCTTCGGGTCCTTCAGCGCACGGTGCAGCAGCGCCGTTAAATCCTCCTCCGTTAACGCCTGCAGGACAAAAACCTTGCAGCGGGACAGCAGAGCGGAATTGATTTCAAAGGAGGGGTTCTCCGTTGTCGCGCCGATCAGGATGATGGCGCCCTTCTCCACGAAGGGCAGGAAGGCATCCTGCTGCGCCTTGTTGAAGCGGTGGATTTCGTCCACGAACAGGATCGTGCGGAGGCCCGAGAAGCGGTTCTCATCCGCCTGCTTCATCACCTCGCGGATCTCCTTGATGCCGCTCGTCACCGCGGAGAAATTGATGAACTCCGCCTTTGTCTGTTCCGCGATAATCCGCGCAAGCGTCGTTTTGCCCACGCCCGGCGGCCCCCAGAAAATCATGGAGGAGACACGATCCGATTCGATCAGGCGTCGCAACACCTTCCCCTCCCCGATCAGCTGCTTCTGTCCGGCGAATTCCGCAAGCGTCCGCGGCCGCAGCCGTTCCGCGAGCGGACGCGCCTCCTCGATTTGTCTGTCAAAAATACTCATCTGTTCCATGGCGATATCATACCACTTTTGGGGGCATATGAGCAATTGCACCCGCATTCCTCTGCCGCTATAATGGAAGGACGGAACGGAACGACGGCCGGTCGAATCAGGAGGAAGCATGAACGAAATCAAATGTCCGAAATGCGGTGAAGTGTTTCAGGTGGATGAACGCGGTTACGCCGCGATTGTAAAGCAGGTGCGGGACGCGGAATTCGAGAAGGAAGTCCATGCGCGCCACGCGCAGTATGAGAAGGAAAAAGAGGCGGCGCTAAAGCTGGCGGCGGCTTCGTCCAAGGAGGAACTGGCAAAGGCGCTCGCCGCAAAAGACAGGGAGGCGGCGGAGAAGGATGCAGCGCTTGCTGCGCTGAAGGCAAGGATAGAAGCCGCGGAGCTGGAAAAAGAGCATGCCGTACAGGCGGCGGGCATTAACAAAGACAAAGAAATCGCGCGCCTGACACAGGTCGTAACGGAAAAAGAAGCGGAAGCAAGGATTCATCTTACGGAAGCAAAAAGCGAAACGGAACGCGTCAGGGCGCAGTTGGAGGCGGACGGCAAGGAAAGCAGGCTGCGGGAGCAGCAGCTGAAGGAACGCTATGAGGAGAGCCTGAAGGAAAAGGAAGAACAGATCGCTTATTACAAGGATCTGAAGACGCGCATGTCCACAAAAATGGTCGGTGAGACCCTGGAACAGCACTGCGAGACGGAGTTCAACCGCCTGCGCGCCACGGGCTTTCAGCATGCCTACTTCGAAAAGGACAACGACGCCCGCACGGGTTCCAAGGGCGATTATATTTTCCGGGACAGGGATGAAGACGGCACGGAGATTGTCTCCATCATGTTTGAGATGAAGAACGAAACCGACAGCACTTCCACGAAGCACAAAAACGAGGAGTTCTTAAAGGAGCTGGATAAGGACCGCAACGAAAAGAACTGCGAGTACGCCGTGCTGGTTTCGCTCCTGGAGCCGGAGAGTGAGCTGTATAACGCGGGGATCGTGGACGTTTCCCACCGCTATCCGAAGATGTACGTCATCCGTCCGCAGTTTTTTATCCCGATCATCACGCTTTTGCGCAACGCCGCGCAGAAATCCCTGGAAACCAAAAGAGAGCTGGCTCTCGTACGCGAACAGAATCTCGACATCACGCACTTTGAGGAAAACATGAACGAGTTCAAGGAGAAGTTTGCGCGCAACTATGAGCTTGCCAGTAAAAAGTTCAAAACGGCGATTGAGGAGATCGACAAGACGATCGACCATCTGCAGAAAACAAAGGATGCGCTGCTGTCCTCCGAAAACAATCTGCGCCTTGCGAATAACAAGGCGGAGGATCTGACCATCAAAAAGCTGACCAAAAACAGTCCGACCATGGCCGCACGCTTTGCGGCGCTGAAGGGGGAACATCCGTAACCCGCACCCTCCGCATGATGCCCTCACCCGGTCTCATAGACATAAATCGTGTACGGGCCGTTTTCGTCCTCATATGTTTCTTTCAGCGTCACCCCGGCTTCTTCTTCATTGGAGAAGCGGATACGGGAAAAGATGTATTTGCAGTCCAGTTCCTTCAGCGCCTGCGGATCCGCCATCAGACGCGTGTCATTCAGCTCCATGACGCGCAGCGCCGCATAGGTGTTTTCGTCGGAGCCGGAATACAGATAGGCCCTGGCACCCCAGCTGTCGAAGTAGCTTTGGAAATAGGGTGAGCCTTCCAGCGCAGGCGCGATCACTTTCTTCCACTGCTCCCGGTATTCCACGGAGTACATCCCGAGATAGCCGTCCAAGGTCGCAATGCCGTTGTACTGCAGGACCGCGGGATGCAGGCCGTAGGCGGCGGACCATTCGCCCTCATAGGCCAGATCCTCCTTGATCCGGTCAAACAACGCCGTCGAATAAAACTCGCGGTAGTTCAGGGTGCTCGTCTCCTTCCGCTTCAGGATCCGGTAGGCGTGGTTGTAGCAGGTGTAATAAAAATCATTATAGACCTGCGGCGTGAACATCACGACCAGCGCCGCCGCAAAAGCCAGGAGTCCCGGCGCTTTCCGCCATTTCCCCTTCGCCGCCTCCCGCAGGCGGATCAGCACAAGCGCCAGCGCCGCATACCACAAAAAGGGGTTGAAAAACGCGGTCCGCGAAAAATCAAAGCCCTTCAGCTTCGGCACGACCGCCTCCAGGATCCCGCGGTAGGGCGCAAACTGATACACTCCGCAGTTCAGGCAGTTCAGGACAATCCACAGCACAATGCCGTTCAGGGGATCCCGCAGAATCTTCTTTGCCTCGCCCCGTCTGACATGCAGCACGTTACAAACCGCGAATCCGATGAGCACCGCGGGAAGCGCCAGCAGCGTGTGCGAATCCGCATTGTGAAAGGACTCCGTGTTGTAAACGGAGGGCACCGCAAATTCCGTCAGGGCGACCTTCAGCGCCTCCCCGACAGGAAGATCCGCATGCGTCATGGTGGTGCGGATCGTGACGGTGTTTCCGAAAAGCATCGCGCGGAACAGCCGGTATTCAAAAATCATGAAGCCCGCGGATAAAAGGCCGGTTGCCAGAAAGAGATGCTTCGGGAATTTCCTGTCACGGATCCACAGCACGATCACCGCGATCGCCATAAAACACAGAATGAAAAAACCGTGATAGGAAAAATACGACAGCAGGGGATAGACAAACACGCCCGCGTAGTATGGCGCGGCCTCCCTCCACGACGCGCTTTTGTGTAAGCGGATGAGGAGCCACACGATGAGCGGCACGGAGGTAAAGGCAATACCGTAAGCCGGAAAGACCGGAATCATGCCGAAGGCCAGTCCCGTGAGCAGAATGATCCCGCGGTGCCGTTCATACCGCTCCCCGTACACCTCCTTCGCGAGAAGCACAAAGGAAGCGGTGCCGGTCACAATCTTCAGGAAGTAACCGATGAAATAGGCCAGGACGCCGGGCAGGAAGGCCTGCCATATATTATACAGGGACCATTCACTCCCGAAGAGATCCCTTGAGATGCCGTGCAGCATCGGAAGCGTGGCGCGGTTTGCAAAAAAAGAACCGTCCCGGCGCATCATGGCAAAGTGCGCCTGGAACAGATCCAGGTTGTCATGTACCTGAAGATAGCTTTCCCCGCGAAAGACAAGAAAGACCAGCGCCTGCAGAAGCACAAGCGCCGCGGCCGCGATCACATACCATCTGTTGAAGCCTCGTTGTCTGGTCAAAGCGGATTTTCCCCCGTCCTTCCCCTTTTCCTCATTATACAACAGCAGGGTTGTGTGGTAAAATAGACAACATGTCTGAGGAACACAAGCTGACAACAATCGAAGAAGGGCGGCGGATGTATGACTTTGCGGCTTCCGTTTTCCCGCTGAACCGCTCCCTGACGGGAGAGGGGAACCGCGAGACCCTGCGCAGGATCAATGCGGAGATCGCGGAGAGCGGACGGCAGTTTACCGTGCATGAGATCCCTTCCGGCACCAAAGTTTTTGACTGGACGGTGCCGAAGGAATGGGAGCTCCGGGAGGCATATATCGAAAACGCGGCGGGGGAGCGCATCCTTGACATGCGGGACAATAACCTCCATGTGCTGGGCTATTCCGTGGCAGTGGACCGAGTCGTGCCGCTTGCGGAACTGAAGCAGTACATTTACACGCAGGAGGACAATCCGGAGGTCATCCCCTACGTGACCTCTTATTACAAGGAACGCTGCGGCTTCTGCATGGCAAAGCGGCAGCTGGACGCATTGCCGGACGGCGATTACCATATGTATATCGATGCGGATTTCAAGGACGGTTCGCTCACGATGGGAGAGCTCCTGATTCCCGCGACAGAGGCCGCGGATGCCGGGGAGATCGTCTTTTCCTCCTACATCTGCCATCCCTCCATGGCGAACAACGAATGCTCCGGTCCCGCGCTCATGACGGCGCTCGTCCGCCATGTGGCGGCGCTTCCGGATCGCCGCTATGCCTACCGTTTCCTGCTGTATCCGGAAACGATCGGGGCCATCACCTATCTCAGCACGCATCTGGAGCATCTGCAGAAGCGCATGAAGGCGGGCTTTGTCCTGTCCTGCGTCGGTGATACGCGCGCGTACTCCTGCACGCAGTCCAAGTATGCGGACACGCTGTCCGACCGCGTGCTGTCCGGCGTGCTGCGGACGCGCGAAAACGTGAAGACCTACCGCTTCCTGGAAGACGGCGGCGGCAGCGACGAGCGCCAGTACAACGCAGCGAACGTGAACCTGCCGATGGTCTGCTTCTGCCGCTCCCGCTACGGGAACTTCCCGGAGTATCATACCTCCGCGGACAACATGGACTTTGTCTCGCCGGAAGGATTTCAGGGAAGCTTCGAGGTGATGTGCGAAGTGATCGAGGCGCTGGAATACAACCGGCATTACCGCATGACGGTCGCCGGTGAACCGCAGCTGGGAAAGCGCGGTCTTTATCCCACCGTCAGCAAAAAGGGCAGCTACGACGCCCTGCAGCCTATGCGGCTTCTCATCGCCTATGCGGACGGCAGAAATGATCTTCTCTGGATCAGCGAACGCGCGGAAACGCCCGTGAAGGAGCTTGTGCCCGTGATCGAATCCCTGAAGCAACACGGTCTGCTGGAGGTGGTGTCATGAGCATGGTCATCACGGATTTTCTGGAGGAAGCCGTCCGGAAATGGCCGGACAAAACGGTCTATACCGATCCCGCCCGGCAGATCAGCTTCGCGGCACTGCGCAGGGAGGCGCTGCAGATCGCGCATGCCCTGATCGGGACGGGTGCCCTGCGGCAGCCGATCGCGGTTTACATGGAAAAGGGCATTTCCTGCATGAGCGCCATGCTGGGCACGGCCTACAGCGGTAATTTCTATACCGTCCTCGACCTGCAGATGCCCGCCGCAAGAATCGACCGCATCCTCTCCGTCCTGCAGCCCCGCGTGCTTTTGACGGACGCCGCGCATGCGGCTGCGGCAAAGGAACTGTTGCCGGAAGGGGCCGTCCTTCTGACCCTGGAGGACGCGCTTGCGGCAGCCGTTGACGAAGAGGCGGTACTCATGATCGGCATGTTCTTCCTCGGCGCGCTGATCCTGACGCCGCTGTGCACGCTGCTCCAGGAGAGGGCGATCTGGTTTGCCATGGTTCCGCTGATCGTCAGCTTTGCACTGATGCTGAACGCGGACCTGGTGGTGGAGCG
>JAFSPF010000020.1 GCA_017443065.1 Lachnospiraceae bacterium | reverse complement strand
CTCATCGGCATGTCGGACCGGATCCTGATGTTAAAGGACGGAAAGGTCACGGCCGAACGCATGCGGACGGACGGACTCTCGGAACACGATCTCATCAACTACATGATCTGATATCACGGGGAATACGCATATGCCGGAAGCAAAAGTCGAACAACAGCCGAAAACATCCTTTCTGACAAGCGTCAGGCGTCTGACCGAACAGCGGTGGTTTGTGAACATCCTGCCGATCATATTCCTGGTGTTTCTGTTCGTTCTCTTCACCGTACTGACGAACGGAAAGTTTTCCAATCCGCGGATCCTGCAGACCGTGTTCGAACAGGCCCTGATCGTCGGCACCGTGGCCACGGGCGCAAGCTTCATTTATGCCTCCGGCAACATCAATCTGGCGATGGGCGCGACAACCGTTCTGGTCTCCACGCTGGTGGCGCTGATTTACAACAAAACCGAAAACTTCATTCTGATGCTGGTCTGTGCCGTTGTGATCGCCGTGGTGCTGATGGTAATCTCCGTCCTGCTCTCCACGATCTTTAACGTCAGGGTCATGTTCGTCACGATCGTCATGATGACCCTCTTAAAGGCCATCCAGGACTCCATCCTCGGCGGCGGCACCCTCGGCGTTCCCTATGACCTCGTGGTCTTCCTGGACGAATCGCAGTACAGTACGATCGCCTTTATCGGCTTCTTCATCCTCTGCATCATCCTGTTCCACTTCACGGCGATCGGCCGCTCCTTAAAGATGCTCGGCACGAATAACGAAAACGCCAAGCAGACCGGTATCGAAAAAAGCAAATACCTCATCATCGCCTTTGTGATCGCGGGGATCGGCGCGGGCCTGGCCAGCATCATGGTCATCGAGCGCGCGGGCTCCCTTTCCAACGCGACCCTCGCCAGCCTAAACAACGACGTGCTGCTGGCCATCGTCCTCGGCGGCATGTCCTTCTTCGGCGGCTCCAAGAGCTTTGCCTATACCGGCGTTGTCGGCGCACTGACGGTCTGCGTCTTAAACCAGGGACTGATCATGGTCGGCGTCCCCGCCCAGATCATCCAGGCCGTCCGCGGCGTCATTTTCCTGATTCTGGTGATGACCGCACAACAGCGACCGAAGGGACTTCCCTCTTCGGAAGCATAAGCGGTTCACAAATAAGAAACGCACATTCAAACTAAGGAGGGAAAACATGAAAAAGAGACAACTGACAGCAATTCTGTTATCCGCCGTTCTCGCCTTCGGGCTCGTGGCCTGTGGCGGTTCCTCGTCCGGCGGCGCAAGCACCGGCAGTGCGGAAGCAAGCACCGCTTCGGCCGAAGAAAGCGCACCCGCAGCGGAAGCTTCCACCGCGGAAGCGGAAGCGACGGATACCGGTGCGGAAGCACCTGCCGGCGAGCTGGCAGGCCCCTTCAAGATCGGTGTCGCCACCATCTTCGAGGGTGAGCAGTGGGAAATCCAGAGGAATTATTTTGTCAACGAGCTGGGGCCGGCACTGAACATGGAATTCATGTTCTCCGAACGCATCAATGACGCGAATGCCCTGATGGACTTCATCGACCAGGCCTTTGCCGCGGACTGCGACGGCATCTTAAGCTTCCGCACGCAGGGGGAGGATGTCGCACAGGCTGCAAGGAAATGTGAAGATTACGGCATGTACTATGTGACGCAGAATTCCAAGGTCGCGGACGAGGTTGCGGGGCTTTCCTACAACGTCGGTCACTGCGGTGCGGACCCGGTCAAGATGGGTGCCGCCTATAAGGAGCTGTTTGCGGAACTCCTCTCCGACGGTGAGCCGCACTCCCTCTTCCTGTATTCCTGCGGCGCGGTCGGCCGCATGGCGGACTCTCATTATTACTCCAGCACCGCCATCCTGGAAGCCTATCAGGAAGCCTATGGTCTGACCTATGAGAAATCCATCGACGAGATGCTCAACACGCAGGAACCCCAGGAATGGGCCACCGGCCGTGATGATGTCAAGATCTATATCTTCCCGGGCATTGACTGGGACGCGGCCGCCATCGCCGCACAGGCGCAGCTCCAGACCGGTGATTATGACACCTTTGCTGCCTGCGCACAGTGGCAGATCTTCTCCACCGGTATTGATGAAGTGGAACGCAGCCTCGGCAAGGACATCCGCATCGTCGGCACGGTCAACATCGATGACCAGACACAGACCGGCTTTGCTTCCCAGGACAGCTTCGGCAACCAGCTGATCAATGCCGGCATGGTTAATCCGCTCTGCCCGGCGGACGCCATCAACTGCATCGAGCTTTACAACGCCTTAGCGGGCGGTGCAGAACAGATGAAGGAAGGCGGCAATGCCGTTCTCGTCGGCGTGGCCCCCTTCGTCTGCATGGACTCCGAGACTTACAACGGCATCACGCAGCTTGACAGAAGCGCGGACACCTACATCATTAACAAGGAGGACATCTCCAAACTCCTCGTCACCACCAATCCCTCGGTGACCTGGAAGGATATCGATGCCTACCTCAACGAGATCGCGGACATTGACTATGTGTTAAGCAGCCGCGGCATCCAGTAACTTTCAGTAAAAAAACAACTGCGGGAGGAGGTTCCTTCCTCCTCCCGCAACAAAACTTTGAAAACGCATCCGAGGCGGAGAAAAAGCGTATGGACAAGAAGAAGAACCTCGCAAAAAGCATCCTGATCACCCTGGCCTTTCCCCTGGTCATGTGGGGCATCATGGAACTCCTCGTGCGGGCCAAAACCGGCCATGCCATGATTGTTTCCATGCTGGATATCAAGACCATCGTCCGCAATGCCGGCATCTCCGCCATGATCGCCTATGCGCTGGCCTTTAACCTTTTGAGCGGCCGCTTTGACCTGTCCCTCGGTGCGCAGCGCCTTGCCGGCACCATCATCGGGGGCCTGGTTGCCCTGCACTTCGGTTTTTCCGGCATCGGGCTTCTGATCTGCTCGCTGCTCTTCGGCCTGCTCTTTGGTTTTCTCACCGGTCTGATGTTTGTGACCTTCCGTGTGCCGCCCATGGTGCTCGGTATCGGCATGGGTCTCATCTGGGAGGTTGTGCCCTATATCGTTTCCGACGGCAAGGGCTTAAATGTCTTCGGCAACCAGGGCGTGGCCATCCTGATCGAGACGCCCTTCATCATCGGCATTACCGTCGTGGTCGGCGCCGTGGTCACCTTTATCATGAGCAAAACGAAATTCGGCTATGAATTAAAGGCCATCCAGGGATCCCAGCTGATCGCACAGAACAGCGGCATCAACATTTTTAAGAATACTGTTCTGTGTTACACCTTTGCGGGCGGACTCGTCTGCATGGCAGGCGCCATTGCCACCGCCTATTCCACGAACTTAAGCGCCACACTGGGCCTAACCTCCAGTGCGGTCGTGGCTGCCAACATGTTTCCCATGATTGTCGGCCAGTACATCGGCCGCTGGAGCAATTCCGGTGTCGGCATCATTGTCGCCGCCATCACCATCCGCATCTTCTCCTACGGGCTGACGCTGATGGAATTTTCCGAAGCCAACGCTTCCATGTTCAATATGCTCTTCTTTGTGGGCTTTTTGATCTTTCTGGCTAACGAGGATATCTTCCGGAAAAGGAAGGCGGAAAAAGCACGCGTCGCGGAGGCGCTCTCCTACAAAACGGATAACGGCATCGCATAAGACGTTGCGCAAATCATACGAGGTTTCTTATGGTTGACTTAAAGGCAAAACCCTTTTTCTTAAACGACGAACAGATCGCCTGGGTGGAGGGGACGATTTCCTCCATGACATTGGAGGAAATCGTCGGACAGCTCTTCATTTATCTCTCTGTCAGTCCGGATCCGGCGGAGCCGAAGCGCATCTGCGAGACCTATCACATCGGTGGTCTTCGCTGGCAGAACGCGACGGCGGAACAGTCCTGGGAAAAGATCAACGCCTTCCAGCAGGCCAGTAAGATTCCGCTCCTTGTCGCGGCCAACGTGGAGGGCGGAACGGACAAGATGGCAAAGAGCGGCACGGTGATCGCACCGCCGCCTGCGGCAGGCGCGGCACAGACGGATGCAGTCGCCTACGAGCTTGGCCGCATCGGCGGGATCGAAGCAAAGAGCGTCGGCTGTAACTGGACCTTTGCGCCGATCTCCGACATCCTCTTCAACTGGCGCAACACGATCGTCAATAACCGCGCCTTCGGCAATGATCCGGACAACATCCTTGCCTGCTGCAAGGCCTATATGCGCGGCATGAAGGAATCGGACATTGCCTGTTGCACAAAGCATTTCCCGGGTGACGGTGTCGAGGAACGTGACCAGCATCTGATCATGGGGTGCAATGACTTAAGCATCGAAGAATGGGACGCCTCCTTTGGCCGCATTTACAAAGAACTGATCGACGAAGGCATCGAATCCATGATGATCGGTCATATCTGCATGCCGGCCTATCAAAAGAAATACAATCCTTCGTTGACGGACGCGGACATTATGCCCGCGACGCTCTCCCCGGAGCTCTTGCAGAACCTCTTGCGCGAACAGCTGGGCTTTAACGGCCTCATCCTGACCGACGCCTCGCACATGGTCGGCATGACCTGCGCCGCACCCCGTTCGGAGCAGGTGCCGGGCGCCATTGCCGCCGGCTGCGACATGTACCTCATGTTCAACGGGGAGCCGGTCGAAGACTTCACCTACATGCTGAACGGCGTGAAGGACGGACGCATCAGCGAAGAGCGCCTCTCCGACGCCCTGCACCGCATTCTCGGCCTCAAGGCAAAGCAGGGACTGCATCACTTTGCCATGCCCGCAAAGGAAGGCATTTCCGTCATCGGCTGTGAGGAGCATCTTACGGCCATAAGGAAGTGTGCGGACGAATCCGTCACCCTGGTAAAGGATACGCAGAACCTCCTTCCGGTCAATCCCTCCGAACGGAAACGCGTGCGCCTGTACTATCTCCGCTCGCCCAATGCGATGACCTTCGGAGATCCGGACAAGAGCAAGCAGATCGTGATCGAGGAGCTGGAACGGGTCGGCTTTACGGTGGATGCGCCGGATGACTTTTACGAGGCCACGGCCAAACATCCGGATGATCCGTCGGTGGCGCTGAAGTTCTTCCATGCGGAGCCCGCGGAGGAATTTAAGAAAAAATTCGATCTGGTCATGGTCTTTGTTAACATGGTCGGCTATGCCCAGGAGAATGTCGTGCGCCTGCGCTACTCCACCGCGCACTCCAATGAGATGCCCTGGTATGTGAAGGAGGTGCCGACACTCTGCGTCTCCCTGAATTACACGACACATCTCTTCGACCTGCCGATGATGAAGACCTATATCAACGCCTATGCCTCCTCCCGTGAGTATATCCGGGCGGCGGTGGAGAAGATCACGGGAAAATCGGACTTCAAGGGAACAGCCAATGATCTCGTGTGGTGTGAGCGCTGGGATACCAGAATCTGAGAGCGCCTTTTTTCGATTGTTTTGTAAGGGAGTATGGTAGTCTTGCCGGATTTATTTGCGGATTTCAAACGAACGAAAGAATATCTTGTCTGCATCGACGCGGACGGCTGCATGATGGACAACATGGAGGTCAAGCATAAGGAATGCTTCTGTCCCGCCTTTGTCGATGCCTTTGACTTACAGTCCGCCAGCCGCTATGCCAGGGAATGCTGGGAATTCGTCAATCTCTATTCCCGCAACCGCGGCTGCCACCGCTTCAAGGCCGTGACCAAGGCCCTGCGTCTCTTCTATGCGCGGCCGGAGGTCATCGAGCGCGGGCTGCGCGTCATCGACGCCTCCCCCATGGAGCAGTGGGCGCAGAACACGGAGGTGCTCTCCCATCCGGCGCTGGAAAACTATGTCCGGACACATCCGGACTGTCACGAATCCCTGACAAGGTCGCTCGCCTGGTCCTCGGAGCTGGAGGAATTCATCACGAAAATCGTCCGCGGCATCACGCCCTTTCCGCATGTGAAGGACGTGCTTCGCAAGCTGCGCGAACAGGCGGATCTGGTGCTGGTTTCCGCCACCCGTCATGAGACGCTGATCAAGGAAAACACGCCGACAGGCGTGGCGGAGCTCTTTCACTTTATCACCGGCCAGGAATACGGCACGAAGGCACAGATCATCGCCCGTCTTCTGGAAATCGGTGGCTATGAAAAAGAGAAGGTCTTAAAAATCGGCGATGCGCCGGGAGACCATGAGGCCGCGGAGACAAACGGCATCCTCTTCTATCCCGTCATTCCGCGCGCGGAAAGCAAAAGCTGGAAGCGTCTGGAGACGGAGGGCGCGGCGATGTTCTTTGCAGGCAGCTACCGGAATGCGCTCATGCCGCAGCTTCTGGAAGAGTTCTACGAGACACTGCTGGCGGAGGCTCCCTGGGAAACCGCGCCGGCCTGATTCTTTTTCCACACGCATCTACCGTATCCTTCCGTTTCCGACAATGATCTGAAAGGAGAACGCGTATGTTATATCCCGAGATGACAGATTCCCGTTTTGTATGCAGCCTGGACGGCATCTGGTCCTTCCTCCCCGACCGGGAGGACGCAGGAGGCAACAGTGCCGGTCTTACGGAACGCTGGTATGAAAAGCCGCTGAAGAATCCCATGACCATGCCCGTGCCGGCTTCCTACAATGATCTGAAGGAGGGCGCGGCGTTCCGGGAGCACTACGGCTGGGTCTTTTACCAGAGAAGCTTTTCCCTGCCCTCGCATCTGCTGAAGGAGCAGCGCGTCATCCTGCGCTGCGATGCCGTGACGCATTGCGCGAAGGTCTGGCTGAACGGCTGTCTCATCGGCGAAAACAAGGGCGGCTTCCTGCCCTTTGAATGTGATCTCACGGGAAAGCTTCTGCCCGGGGAAAACCTCCTCACGATTGCCGTAAACAATGTGATCGACTTTACGACGCTGCCCGTGGGCGGTCAGGCCAATATCATGAACGGCCTGTTCTCCTCGGCGCTCGGCGGCATCGCCCCCTCCGGGAAGCGGAATCATCCGAACTTCGACTTCTTCAACTATGCCGGCATCACGCGCAGTGTGCGCATCTATACCACGCCGAAAAAGCATATCGAGGATGTCACGCTCATCTCCCGCGTGCGGGCTAAGGACGCCGTGATCGATTACACGGTGGATGTGAAGGGGAAGGGCGAGTGTCTGGTGGAGCTCTTTGACAGATCGGGCCGGCGCGTCGCAAAGAGCACGGGTCTTACGGGCAAGCTGCAGATCAAAAACGTGCATCTCTGGCAGCCGCTCAAAGCCTACCTCTATGATGTCCGCGTAAGCTTTGCGGAGGATGTATATACGATGCGTTACGGCGTGCGCACGGTCGAGGTGAAGGGACAGAAATTCCTGATCAACGGCAAGCCCTTTTACTTCAAGGGCTACGGCAAGCATGAGGACACCTTCCCGCAGGGGCGCGGCTACAATGCGCCGATGAACGTCAAGGACATCTCCCTGATGAAATGGCAGGGCGCCAATTCCTTCCGCACAAGCCACTACCCCTACAGCGAGGAGATGATGCGGCTCTGCGATGAAGAGGGCATCGTTGTGATCGACGAGACACCGGCCGTCGGTGTGAATCTGCTCTTCGGCGGCGGTGCCAATTTTCAGGGACAGAAGGTTCTGACCTTTGACAAGGAGCACGGCGTCAAAACCTTTGAGCATCACAAGGAGGTCATCCGCGACCTGATCGCAAGGGACAAAAACCATGCCTGCGTCGTCATGTGGTCCGTCGCCAACGAACCGGATTCCTCCGGCCCCGGCGCCTATCAGTATTTCAAGCCGCTCTTTGATCTCGCGCACAGGCTGGATCCGCAGAAGCGTCCGGTGACGCTTATCAGCGTCCAGTCCGCGGGCGGCCCGGACAAGGATGTCTCCGCAAAGTTCTCCGACGTGATCTGCTTAAACCGCTACTACGGCTGGTATCTCGGCGCACCGGATCTGGACTGGCCCTGTGCCCTGATGAAAAAGGAACTGGAAGCCTGGAACAAAACCGGAAAGCCCGTGATGTTTACGGAATACGGCGCGGATACGGTGATGGGCATGCATGACACGACACCCGTGATGTATACCGAAGAATTCCAGGTGGATTATTATAAGGCCAACAACGCGGTGCTCGACAGCTTCAAATGCGTCGTCGGCGAACAGGTCTGGAACTTCGCGGACTTTGCAACCTCCCAGTCCCTCGTGCGCGTGCAGGGCAACAAAAAAGGTCTCTTCACGAGAGACCGTAAACCGAAGCTCGCCGCGCATTACTTCAGGGAGCGCTGGAACGCGATTCCGAATTTCGGATACAAATAAGACAATGAGCCGCCTGCCTCGGTGGCCGATGTTTCCGCTTCGCTCCGGTTTCGCCGGACACTCCGCCGAGCCTGAGGTCTCGGCTCCGTGGCGAACAAGACGCTCAGCGGAAATCATACGTCCACCGGGTGCGGCGGATGAAAGTTTATATCAGATTCGCAGCGTTCTTAACATCCGCCACCATAGAGTAATTCGTGTAGTATACGACAAAGCCCGGCTTCGCTTTAGCGGGCTTTTTCACATTCTTCAGCTCGGTGTAGTCCACCTCCACCTTGCCGTTCTCCCGGCCGGTGCTGTAATAGGCCGCGAGGGCCGCAGCCTCCTCAAAGGCGCGGTCGGGGATCTCTTCTCCTTTGCCGCGCAGGATGACGTGGGAGCCGGGGATCTGCTTCGCATGGAACCACCAGTCGTCTTTTCCTCTGTCACCAAAGGTCAGGCGGTCGTTCTGGTCATTGTTTTTTCCGACATAGACATCATAGCCGTCACTCGTGACAAAATGCAGCGGGGCGCTCTTTTCCGCTCTGGCCGGACCCTTCTGCCTTGTTTCTTTTCCACCCCTTCCCTTTGTCTGTTTTCCGGAAATCTGCTTCCTTTCTTCCGCCTTTCCCCTGAGATAACCGCCCTCCACCAGCTCCCGGCGGATCTCCGACAGCTCCCCTTCCTCCGTGGCGAGGTCCAGCGCCATGCGGATGCTCTGCAGGTGTTCGAGCTCCTCATGCACCTCCTTCGTCAGGCTGCTTAAGTTCTCATAGGTGCGCTTCATCCTCTGGTAACGGTCAAAGTTCTTCTGCGCGTTTTCCGTGGCGGAGAGGCTTTCCTCCAGCGGAATCTTCACCTTCTCCCCGGTATTGTAATCCGTGAGCACAACCTCCTTTGCCCCCGCCGGCACCTCATGCGCATAGGCCGTCAAAAGCTCCCCGCGCAGACGGTATTTTTCCTTTTTTTCGGTATCCTTCATCTGCTGCATCTGCAGATCGTATTTGCGTGCGCATCTTGCGAGGATCGTCTGCACCTGTGCCCTGAGATCTGCGGACTTATTGCGGATGCGGGACTGCACGGCCTTCTCCGCATAAAAGTCCGCGAGCAGGAAGGACATGTCCTCATATTCCCGGAACCCGGTCTTTTGCCCCGCCTCCGATCCGGGTGCGGCAGCGTCCCCTCCGCCGTCCTCCAGATGCGTCAGCGGCACGGCGGAAAACTCAAAGGCAAGACGTCCCTTATCATAAATACGCGGGGAAAACCTCCCTTCGCGGACATCCTTCATCAGCTCCCTGAGCGCGAACGCAAGGTCTTCGTATTTTGCATTGCCGAGGACGGAAAGATGGGTGGAGGGATCGGTATGTGCGCGATACGCAAGCTCTGTCGCCAGCACCGGGGAAAGTCCCGTCAGATGCGCATAGAGCGCCCCGTGCACATCTCCCGCATTCCCGTCCCGATGCGTACTGCGCCGTTTGGCCTTCGCCGCTTCGTCCGCGGGGGCTTCCTCCTGCGCGCTTGTCTGCGTCAGCGCCGCTGCAAGGGAGCGGCCGTCCGTAATTTCAAAAGGATTCTTCTTGTGCCTTGTGTCCGGCAGAAAATAGGAGCGGCCGGGCAGCACCTCCCGCACGGAGGAGACCGACGCGGAAACATGCTTGATCGCATCGAGAATCACATCGTTTTCGTCAATCAGGATTATATTGGAATGCTTCCCCATCAGTTCGATCACCAGCGTACGCGTACGCAGATCTCCCATCTCGTCATAATGCGTGATGTCAAAGCGGATGACCCGCTCCAGGGAAGGCTGTGAGATTTTGACGATCCTTCCGTTTTCGAGATGCTTGCGGAGCAGCATGCAAAAGGACGGTGCCTGCATCGGGGAGGGTCTGCTCTCCTCCGTGAGCCTCGCCATCGGCAGCGCGGCATGCGAGGACAGCAAAAGCTTTACCTGTCTGCCACGGCTTTCATCCGATGCGGTCTTGCAGGTGAGCAGCAGCTCATCCGCCTCCGGCTGCGCGATTTTGGCAATCCTGGCATCCGTCAGAACCTTTGCGAATTCCCTGACCAGGCAGGCCACGGTGATGCCGTCAAACGCCATTTACCAGTTCCTCTTTTTCCGTTTGGAGCGGTTCATGTCCGTGCGCAGGGGCTCATTCGTAAACGCGGGCGCGCGCGTCCTGCTCTTCTTCTTCCCGGAGCGCTCCGGACGGTCCTTATACTTTTTCTTCGGAACGGTACGCCGGACTGCCGCCTTTTTCTTTCCCGCTGTTTTCTTTTTGCGTTCCACGGGCGGTGCGGATGCGCTGACAACCGGCACGGGCGCATCATAGGCATCGTATTCGTCAAGATATCCGGAGGAGCGGCTTTTTTTCCGTTTCAAAATCCCGGTCTTCCGGGCAAGACGGACGAGCGACTCTCCCTTCGGGAAACGTAACAGCTCCGCCTCGGTGAGCACGCCGGTTTTTAACAGTGCCGCCGCGTACACGTAGATCGCGACAAGGATTGCGGGAATGAGCGAAAGCAGATTGACAAACCATGCGCTGCCGATGAGCAGTCCGAACAGCGCCCACAGCAGATAATAAACCACAACGGCCGCCGCCCCCATGATGAGCGCCGCGACGAGCGGTTCCAGGAAAATATGCCGCACGTCCATCCGCGACAGACGGTGCCTGCGGATCGCCATCTGATTCAGCACGCAGGTGAGAAGCGAATGAATGATGACGGCAATCGCCAGCGCGAAGTTGCCGATCCCCGGGATAAAGAGCAGCAGATAGAGAATCAGCGCCTCCGCCACCAGGGCCGCCGCGCCGTTCAGGGCCGGCGTCCAGATATGACCCGCACTCTGGAGAATGGCATTGGTCAGCGTGGACAGGGAATACAGCACGACCGTCACCGCCATCACCATCAGCAGGAAGGATGCGCGGTTCAGGGATTCCTGCTGCGGAAAGAGCAGCATCGTCACCGGTCTTGCCAGCGCAAACAGTCCGACCGCGCAGGGGATCGCCACCAGCATGGTCATGCGGATGACCTGCGCCGAACGGTTGCGGGCCGTCTTTCTCTTTCTCCTGGCGAGGAGCCCCGCAATCTCCGGAATCATCGCTGCGGAGACCGCCGCCGCAACGGCGATCGGAATATTCGTCAGGACCAGCGCCTTCTGGGAGAAAATGCCGTATTGCGCGGCTGTCTGTGCGCGGATCTGCGCCAGCTCCGCTTCCGATGTCAGGACGCTCACCGAACGGCCCGTCACGACGGAGGAAAAGATCCGCTGGTTGACATAGGAAACAAAATTGTAAATGAAGGTGCTGATGATGAAGGGCGTCACAAAGGCAATCAGCGTGCCGAACATTTTGCCCATGCTCTCCGGCTTATGAACGTCATAGTACATGCGCTCATGCACATAGCGGCGGTTTGCGGAATACAGCATGATCATGAATACCAGCGCAATCAGCACACCGACACCCGTACCGACCGCGCTGCCCATGGCGCCGCGCGCCGCCCGCGTCGTGCGGTAGGCTTCCATGGCGGCTTCCGTTTCCTCCGCCGGAAGCGAAACGGTCGCGCGAAGAATGAGCGCCATCAGGATACTGATGACGGCATTTCCGATCTGTTCGAGAATCTGGGAAACGGAGGTCTGCACCATGGTACGGTGCGCCTGATAATATCCCCTGAACACGCCGAGGATGCCGCAGAGAAGGACGGTGGGGGCAAAGACCCGAAGCACCGGCGCCGCATTGGCATCCGCCACAAAGGAGGGGGCAAAGATCATCAGCAGCAGGGAAATCAGTCCGCCGACGGCACAGACATAGTACAGGGCGCAGCGGAAGAAACGCTGCGCGTTGACGTATTCGCCGACGGCGAGCTTTCCGGAGATGATACGGGAAAGCGCGGCCGGAATGCTGTAGGAGGAAATTAAGAGCGCAATGGTATAACAGTCATAGGCATAACCGTAATACCCGTTGCCCTCATCTCCAAGGATCGCGGTGAGCGGTCCCCTGTATAACAAACCGATGATCCTGACAATGATTCCCGTCATTGCCAGGATCCCGGCCTGCATGAACAATCCCCGTCTTTTACTCATTGTTTACGGCGCCAGCCAGTCGTACATTTCCTGGTATTTTTTTGCGGAAACGGACCAGGAATAATCCACCTGCATGGCGCGGTCGACCATCTTGTTCCATTCCCTCCGGTTATCGTAATACAATGCTTCCGCGTCACGGATCGTGCGGAGCATCTCATGTGCGTTGTAATTCAAAAAGCCGAAGCCCGTTCCCGCGGACTGAAAACGGTTGTAGGGCTCCACGGTATCCTTTAATCCCCCGGTCTGCCGGACGATCGGCAGCGTCCCGTAGCGCATCGCCATCAGTTGCGAAAGACCGCAGGGCTCAAAGAGCGAAGGCATCAGAAAGGCGTCCGCGGAGGCGTAAATCTTATGCGAAAGCTCCTCCGAATAAAAGATATTGGCGGAAACCTCCCCGGCGTATTTCCAGGCGAAGTGACGGAACATGTTCTCATACTGCTCCGTTCCGGTGCCCAGCACCACGATCTGCACCTCATCATGACAGAGCTCATCCAGCACCCTTGCGATCAGGTCAAAGCCCTTCTGGTCCGTGAGGCGGGAAACGATGCCGATCATGAAACGCTTCTCATCCACGGTCAGGGACAGCTCCTTTTGCAGCGCCGTCTTGTTTTTCACCTTCTCCTTACGGAAATTCACCTGATTGAAGCGCTGCGCGATAAAGCGGTCGGTCTCCGGATTGAATTCCTCATAATCAATGCCGTTGACGATGCCGCGCAAATCACCGCTCCTTGCACGAAGCAGGCCGTCCAGACCCTCCCCGTAAAACTCCATCTGAATCTCTTTGGCATAGGTTTCCGAAACCGTGGTGATGGCATCCGCATAGATGATGCCGCCCTTCAGAAGATCCGCATCCCCGAAGATTTCCAGCTTGTCCGGCGTAAAGAAATAACCGGGCAGACCCGTGATGTCCCGCACGGTGTCTTTGTTCCACCTGCCCTGGAATTTTAAATTGTGGATCGTCATGACGGCCTTGATGCCGCGGAAAAACTCGCTCCCCTGGAAGCGCTCCTTCAGATAAACCGGGACCAGGCCCGTCTGCCAGTCATGGCAGTGAATGATGTCAGGCCGGAAATTCACCACGGGAAGGATGGACAGTGCGGCCTTTGCGAAAAAGGAAAACTTTTCAATCTCAAAGGGCACGTCCGTGCCGTAGGGGGACCAGCCGGCGAAATAATCCTCGCAGTCCACGAAATAATACTTGATCCCCTCGTTTTCCCCCTCGAAGATGCCGACGTACTCTCTCTTCCAGTGGAAGTCCATGTAAAAATTCGTGACATAGGTGAGGGAATCCTTCATTTCCTGTGTCATGCTGGTGTATCTGGGCATGACCACGCGGACATCATAATAACGTTTGTCGATATACCGCGGAAGCGTCCCCACCACGTCCGCGAGGCCCCCGGTTTTGATGTACGGAACCGCCTCGGAAGCAATATACAGTATGTTTTTCAATGATTCTCCCCTTTACAGGATCTGCTTTTCGATCAGATGCACAAAATCACGGTTATTGCGTGTGCGGGTGAACAGGCTTAAGACCTGGTCCACCGCATCGTCGGATTTGATGGAATGGAAGCTCTTGCGCATGCGGTTGACCGCATCCAGCTCCTCCGGCTGCAACAGCAAATCTTCTCTTCTTGTGGAGGATTTCGGAATGTTGATGGCCGGGAAGACGCGGCGTTCCTGCAGCTTCCTGTCCAGAATCATCTCCATGTTGCCGGTACCCTTGAATTCCTCATATACCACGTCATCCATCTTGGAGCCCGTCTCGATCAGGGCCGTCGCAAGGATGGTGAGCGATCCGCCCTCCCGCATGTTACGCGCCGCGCCGAAGAAGCGCTTGGGCATGTGCAGGGCCGCGGGGTCCAGACCGCCGGACAGCGTCCTTCCCGAAGGCGGGATGACCTGGTTATAGGCACGCGCGAGACGGGTGATGGAATCTAAGAGAATCATCACGTCCTGCTTGTGCTCCACGAGGCGTCTGGCGCGTTCGATCACCATTTCCGAAACACGCTTGTGGTGCTCCGGAAGCTCATCGAAGGTGGAGTAAATCACCTCCGCGTTCGGCCCCTCGATATCCTCCTTGATGTCCGTGACCTCCTCCGGGCGCTCGTCAATTAAGAGCACGATCAGATGGATGTCCGGGTAATTGCGGCGGATGCTGCGCGCCACCTCTTTCAGAAGCGTTGTCTTACCGGCCTTCGGCGGCGAAACGATCATGCCGCGCTGTCCCTTGCCGATCGGGCAGATCAGATCCATGATGCGCATGGAGATGCCGCAGCCGGGGGTTTCGAGGGTCAGGCGTTCGTCCGGGAAGATGGGCGTCAGGTGCTCAAAGGAGGCCCTGCGCATCGCGACCTCCGGCGGATAGCCGTTGATCGTATTTAAATGAATCAGTGCGCCGAATTTTTCGTTCTGGGTTTTGCCGCGGGTGGAGCCGTTGAGCATGTCACCGGTCTTTAAGTTGAACCGGCGGATCACGCCGGGCGCGACATAGACATCATTTTCGCCGGGAAGGAAGTTCTCACAGCGGATAAAGCCGAAGCCGTCCTGCATGACCTCCAGAATCCCGTCCGCCTCCATGGCATCCGGCGGGGCGGACTGCTCTCCCCAGTCCTCATGATGATGACCGCCCTCCCGTTTCTGATATGACGGGGCGGACGTCTGTTGCGCGCCTTCCGCGGGTTGCTGCTCCGTGCCTGTTTTGGCCGGTGCGGGCTGCGCGCTTCCTTCTGCGCCCTCCGCCCTGAGCAGCGCTTCGATCAGGTCCGCCTTTTTCATGGTGGAGGACCCCTTCACGCCACGGTGCTTCGCCAGATCCTTCAGTGTGGCAAGATTCAATGATTCGAGTTTTTCTCTCATGTTACCCATTACAGAACTCTCCTGTTGTGCTTTTAAAACTTTTTATTCATAACATCAATGGTGATCTATCCGGAACACGGATCATATTCGTTTGAATCTGGAAAAGGTTCGGATGATATCCCTGAAAAAAAGGATACTACAAAATTGCGGAAAATGCAATACTTTAAAGAATCTGACATTAAGTACCTGACACAGCAGGCATCCCGAATCATTTGCTCACAAATGCGGTTCAATCGGCACACTGTTCAAATAACAGCTGTCTGGGGAAATATCTATTTTGTTCTCCCACAACACCGTACTGTCAACCTTTGGATCAATATCCCAGGAAACAACATGATCTTCATCCAGATATACGCGATCAAAGGCTTCTTTTGTATGGATCGCAGAAAAAACATTCTGTCCTTCAAAAAGGTCATTGCAGTCCAATGACCTGACTTCACCATTATCAAACTCCAGTGTGAGCACAAAGCCATCCTGGG
>JAFSPF010000019.1 GCA_017443065.1 Lachnospiraceae bacterium | reverse complement strand
TGTGTCGGCAAGGTATTCGCACCGGAAGAGTTTGATAAAAACGAATGGACGCTGTATGGCGAGCCGGAATCTTCGCTTGTCTGCAACCGGCCGGCGACGGTGGAGCTGACCTGCGCGAATATCATCAACCGCATCCCGCAGCTGATCGATGCACCGACGGGGTATGTTACCACGGATCAGTTCCCTTACAACATCTACTGCATCAAACCGCTCCATGAATACGTGACAAGCAGGTAAAAGAAGGAAAACTGTTACATTTGGACGGGGATGGGGGCGGAAAACCGCCCCTGTTCCTTATTTTATGAGGTTTTACCTTTATTCGTCCCTGAGGGAAAGCAGGATGTCCCCGATGTCGGCGTCTATGCAGATGCTTCTGTCTTTAATCTCTGCGGGGCAAAAGGCTTCGCCGTAATTGATGCAGGCATAGACGGCATTCGGGTTTTCCGCCGTCATCTGCCAGAAGGGATATTTGATGATGCCGGGTGTATTTCCGCCGACGCCCAGTTCCAGGTAGAGCACCTTCCGGTTTTCCGCCTTCTCAAGGAATGCCGCGTAAGCCGCAGAGGCTCTGTGCCAGCCCTCGTCCTCGACAAAGCTATCATCCGTGCGCAGGTTCATTGCAACATCCGATCCGTCTTCGGGACATTTGGGAATGAGCTCCGAAGGGATTCTCATGAGGATATTCCTGTCCTCCGGGACGCGGAAGACGCCCGCTTCGTCTTTTTCAAAGCCCTGGGCTTCCATGGCCCGCATCACCCATTCCTCGTTGTCAAATGTCTTCCGGATGGCGGGATTTTTGCTCTGAAACAGTCCGTAATCGCCCTGCGTATAAAAGAGCCTTTTCTTGTCGAAACCGGCTTTCTGGAAAAGATGATCCACATTTGTGGTAATGACAAAGTAGTCTTTCTCCCGGACGATCTGCAGCAAATGATCGTGAAGCGGCTTCGGGGGATCCTGGTAGCGGTTGCAGTAGATGTTTCTTGCCCAGTACGCCCATGCAATGACCGGCTCCAGGCGCATCACATAAAAACCGCCGGAATACATGTCATGAAAATCGTACGCATCCTCGAAGTCAAAGAAATACCTGCGGAAGCGCTCACCGCTGTAGGTGAAACCGGCGGAGGCGGAAAGCCCCGCGCCCGCGCCGATGACAATGGCGTCTGCATTTTCCAGTTCTGTTTTCAGCCGTTGGATAGATTGATTCATTTGCGGATGTCCTTATCCCGGATTGCCATAGGTTACTGCAAATATTTACAATTTCTCGCGGTCTCTTTCTATGTACCCGACAACCATAGAAATGCCGTACTTTGCTGTCCAGGTTTGCAGCCGGTTCATTGTTTCTGAAGTCAGTTCAACGGCAATTTCCTTATCTGCTTCATAGTCCCAGCAAAGCGAATCAAAGCCTTGAAGGAACGCCTCTCCGAAACAGAGAAGGTCAACATTGCCCTTCGACGCCATCAAAGCCCGCTCTATCTGACTCATATTGAATTCGATATTCCGGTTTTCACACCTGTACGAAACCAGCCCTATTCGCATCAGTTCCATGTACACTCCTGAAATATACCACCAGCCCGGGAATTTCCGATCTCTTTTCTACGAATAATACCCGATTTCCGTATATCGCATACCCCAATTCACGCGGTCGGAGCGGAAGAGGGAAATGCTGTCACTTTATTCTATCATATCCTCAGGCCTTTGTTTGTGTTCATCTGCGTGTGAGCGTTCTTTCGGGAAAGCATTCTCCGGCGGCGGGCGTGCCATATGCTATACTGTAATAGGAATCAGGATACTCGCCTTTCCGTCGATCTCCACGGGCGTTTTCGGATACCCGGTGGAAGAAGCCGCGGAAGTGGCCGTAAGCACCGCAAAGCGATTTGTAAAAAACCATCCGGATGCATTTGACCGCATTCTGTGGGTGCTACTTGACGACAGGACGCATTCGGTGTATGAAGCGGAGGTGAAATAGAGTGGCGATGTTGCAATGGAAAAAGCCCGCAGGGAGGGCGCTAATCATATCTGTTGTGCTGACGGTAGCAGGCCTTTTGATCAATCTCATCGGATATTTTGCCCTGGGCTGGATGCCCCTTGGGCTTTCTTCTTCCGGCGGAGAATACCGGGAAAAAGCAGGGTTTGGCCTTCTGCAGGAGGAGTTTTTCCCGATGACTACAAGCCCTGAGGAGACGGGGTATTTCACGGAACTGTCCTTTTCGCCGCTTTCACTTCTTTTCTCCTTTGTGCTCATTTTTCTGCTGATGCTCATTGTATGCATCCTATCCGAAAGGAAGAAGGGAACGCCCTTGTAAGGTTTAGGAAGGCATTTTAGATGCAGGGGTTCTCTGCGAATAATACCCGATTTCCGTATACCGGCTGTTGTGGTATGATTAATCAGAATATGATAAATCGCATCGGGGAACTTGCGGAACAGCTCTACAGTCATCGTTAAGGTGTATCATATATCAGGGGACGGGAGCGAGGATCTTTTGAAAAGGAGGATTGTGATGGCTTTTTGTACAAACTGCGGGACACAGCTGACGGGAACAGAGGCGGTATGTCCGGCGTGTGGAACAGCGATACCACAGGCGGGCACATCTTTCGGCGGGCCAATACCACAGGCACCGCAGCCGGGCGCATCCTACGGAGGCGCCGCGCCGCAGATGCAGCAGCCAACGTATCCGCAGTCTGTGCCGCCTGCGCAGCCGGAAAAGAAGTCAAAGAAGGGTCTGGTGATCGGCTTATCTGTCTTCGGTGTACTGCTGGTGACCGGAATCGTTTTTCTTGTTTTGTTTTTAGTTGGCGTCTTCGACAACAGCCCTGTCGGGAATTACAGGCTGACATACATCTCCCTGATTGGCGAGACAAAAGATGATGCGGTGTTGTCAGCGGAAGAACGCAGCATGTATCTCGCACTGGAGAAGGAAGGGAAGGGATATATCGTTGAGCGAAACAGCGGTTCCGATGACGGCACTTCCGTGTCATGGACCGATACGACAGTCACTTTCGCCGGACTTGACATGCAGCTTACCAGGGACGGAGATTCTCTCACGCTGCAGGAAAACGGCGGAGAGAACAGAACCATGGTTTTTGCCAGAACCGAGGAATCAATCCCGACGAATCCGGGCGGAGGCTCGGGAGAATGGAGTCCGGTCGTGACGATCCCCGAGCCGTCGACATTTGCCGGTTCCTGGATCATCGTGGGCATGGAAGCATCCGGCATGACGGTCGGGAAGGAGATGCTGTCGTTGCTCGGGATGGATGACTGGACTGTTGATATTACGGAAGATGCCATGGTCACCTTGACCATAATGGGCGAAACGGAAAGCATACAGGGAAGCATTGACGGCGACGTTCTGACAATCAGCGAAAACGGTGAGACAATGCGCATGGTCATCGAGGACGGCAACCTGGTCTGGGACATGGGAGAAGAAGGCAAAATCATATTTGAACATCAGTAATGAATATGAATCTGAAGAAACCTGTTTTTGGCCTGTTTATGACATTACCGTTGTTTATTCTCCTTGCGGAATACATCAATATCCGCGAGCAGGGTGCTTCTGTGGTGGATATCATTATAGCGGTGATCTGTGTCTGCACCTTTCTGGTCTCCGCGTTCTTCTTTGTGCGGACACCTTCCGGAACCACGCGTCGAACGGAACACAGGGCGGATGCTTCGGAAGATAAAGCGGATGAAGAAAACGAATCATAGCGGAGCAGGAGGACCTGCTGATAAGACATCAGCAAAGGGGGTTGGGATGGAACTATTTCACGGCAGACCGCAAAATGAAAACGGACGCCTCCCCAGGGAGCTCCGCACATATGACTTCCTGGATCAGCTGGGCATTGCGTATCAGAGGACAGACCACGAGGCTGCGCTGAACATGGAGGCCTGTTACGAGATCGACAATGTGCTCGGCGTCCTGATCTGTAAGAACTTATTCCTCTGCAACCGGCAGAAGACCGCGTTCTATCTGCTGATGATGCCGGGGGAAAAGAAATTCAAGACAAAAGAACTCTCCGCACAAATCAATTCCGCAAGGCTTTCCTTCGGTGAGCCTGCAGATCTCTTAAAATATCTGGATATCGAACCGGGTGCGGTTTCCATCATGGGGCTGATGAATGACAGGGCGCATCAGGTGCAGCTTCTGATCGACGAGGATGTTTTGAAGGACGAATATCTCGGCTGTCATCCCTGTGTCAGTACTTCGAGCCTCAAGCTTCGCACAAAAGACATCATCGACACCTTTCTTCCCGCCACCGGACACGCCTTCCGGACGGTGCATCTTCTCGGCGAAGACTGAGGGGGAGTTCAATGGAGTCAGCCTTCAGACATGCTAATAATCCGAGTTTTAACCGTGTGAAATTCGAGGCGGTTAAAAAGGAAACGAGCGGCATATGCGGGAGAACGCCGATTTCTACTTCCCGACGGTGGGAGAGTTGCAACAGCATTGTTTTGGATAAGGGCAGAAGATATGCATCCGCCCGTTTCCGTTAAGTTTTGCTCCGGGTTTTGCACCAATACTCTAATCTTTCCCTAATCGATATAATATACTATGATATATGTGAAAGAATTGCATGATTAGGATGTTTTTATGAGAAGGAGGCGCATGATGATTCGAAAGATATTTGCATGGATGCTTGCTACGTGTATCATGGTTGGTCTTATTTCCGCTCTTCCCGAAAATGTAAAGGCAGCACCCGCGCCCGATACTGTCCCGGACAATGCCTGGGATTTCATGCCGCACTTGAACGTCGGCTGGAATCTCGGAAACTCGCTGGAGAACCAGACGCTCTCCGAGGGTTTTATTCCTTCCGAAAGATTTCCGGAACTGGAAACACGCCTTAGAAATCCCGTAACGACAGAAGAGCTGATCGAGGCTGTTGCGGATGCCGGCTTTTCTTCCATCCGTATCCCGGTTTCCTTTTACAATCATTTGAAAGGAAGCGAACCGGCTGTAGGAGGCGTACCGAAAGCGGGGACAGAAATCGACGACGCCTGGCTTGCGCGCATAAAGGAGGTCGTCGACTGGGCCTATCGGCATGATCTTTATGTCATCATCAACAATCACCACGACACCAGCATGTGGAATACCATGAGCTGGATTCATGCGGACAAGAAAACATACGAGGTCGATAAAGAGTATTACCAGAAACTATGGGAGCGAGTGGCAACTTATTTCAAGGACTATGATCATCATCTGATCTTTCAGTCGACGGGCGAGATCGTGAACACCAAAGAGGGCGAGCACAGATTCACCGCCAGTGAATCCTGGCAGGACTTCCAGGTGGCGCATGATTACAATCAGCTGTTTATCGATACCGTGCGTGAAACCGGAGGAAATAACACGGATCGCTTTCTGATCCTGGAAACCTATGGCGCCAATGCGGAACCGGTTTTTGTCGATCAGTGTTTCTATAAAGAATACACGGATAAGGGGTCAAAGAATAAACTGATCTTTGGTGTGCATTGCTATCATAATGATCCGGAGGAGTTACGCGCTGTCTTCAAGGGGTTAGCGCAAAAATCTGTCCAGTACGGAATGCCCTTTATCATCGATGAATGCGGGACAAAGTATTCTTTGGACCAGGAGCAGCGTGTGGCGGTTGCAAAAACGCTTTCCCAGGAATCCGCAAGATACGGTGCCGCTGTCATGATCTGGGATGACGGCCACGGAGAATTCGGTCTGATCGACCGCGCGGCCACAATCGAAAACAAAACTGCAATCGGCTATGAGGTGGTTCCGGGTGATCCGTCGCATACATTAGAGTCGAAAAGAATCGTTGAAGCGTTGCTGTATGCCAAAACCCAGGTTATCCCATTAACAAGGGAAGAACTGAAAGCACTTTATGACAGCCGTTATCAGGTGTCGGATTTCCACGGCCTGAACGCTTCAAATGTGGATATTCTGAAACCCGGACAATATTCGCAGACACATGAGGATGCCGCAAATCCGGTTTCGGAGTATATCCCGACGCCTGCCAATTATGCAGCGCTGTACCCTTATGTTTATGCGGAGGGCGCGCACTTTATTGCGACTCTTCCGGATGGTGTAACGGTGATTGTGCGGGAACATGACAAGCACGGAAACTACATGAAAACCGTCACGGTTCAAAACGGGGGCTACTATATTCCACCGGAAAATGCAGCATTTCTCGGCATCGGCTTCAGGAAAGAAGATGAGAGTATGCGCATCGAAAAATACAAGGCATATGTCCTTTCCGGAAAACTACGCCTGCACCAGGATGGCTATGACTACAGCGCGTATTCTGTGGCACTCAAAGATGCCACCAGATTCGATGGGAATAAGGTTACTGTCAGTTGGGAAACGCTACCGGGTGCAGACGGCTACCGGGTGATGCGCCGTGAGAGTACAGATGCGATCTGGATTCCGCTCGGACAACTTCTGGATTCATCATATACCTCTTATACGGACGACAGTGCCGAGGAGGGAAAGGAATATTACTACACGGTGAAGCCGTTCATTCTCCGGGAGGAAGCAGGGATGCGTTTCCGTCTGTTTGGCGGATATGATCATCAGGGCATACTGAGTCATTCCTGATAAAAGGGCGCTCATCATGCACAGAAACAGGGAACGACACGAATGAAATACGCCCTGAAGCCCGAGGAAGTCCTTGTGATCGACGACTTAAAGCCGGGGCTTGATATGGCAAGGGCGGCAGGTGTTCCCTTTGGCGCTGCGGGGTGGTGCTTTGATATCCCGGAAAACGAGCGGCATATGCGGGAAAACGCCGATTTCTATTTCCCGACGGTGGAAGAACTGAGAAAGCATTGTTTTTGCTGATCAGATATTCTTAAGCCCAAAGCGCCGGAAAACGTCAGGAAGAACTTTGAATCCCATGCTCACATGTATTCCTCACCCCAGCGCTTTAATTCCAAAAGAATCGGGATGATGCTTTTTGCCTTCTTTGTCAGCGTATACTCGACACGCACGGGCATCTCGTCATACTGCTTGCGGTTTACAAAACCGTCTGACTCCATTTCCTTTAAGGAATTGGCAAGCATCGTATTGGTGATGCCGACAATACTTCTGCGCAGTTCTCCGTAGCGCACGGTATCCTTCTGGTCCATGACGCAGAGAATCAGAATCTTCCATTTTCC
>JAFSPF010000144.1 GCA_017443065.1 Lachnospiraceae bacterium | reverse complement strand
TAGTCGGCACCGAAGCCCGAGAGCATGACCATCTGCTCCTTGGTCTCGACGCCCTCCACGACGACGCGGTACTGCATCTGACGCAGCATCCGCACCGTGTTTTCGAGGAGCACCAGGGAGCTCTCCTGCCCGCGGACGTTCTGCGTGTCCAGGGCACTCCAGAGAATGGACTTGTCGATCTTGATGATCTTGAAGGGCATGGCGAACATGTAGGAATAGTTGGAATAGCCCGTGCCGTAATCGTCAAGCGCAAGGGTGTAGCCGCTGCCGGCGAGCTCCCGCACGGTTTTTTCCATGGCGGACTTGTTGCCGGCCGCTGCGGATTCCGTGATTTCCAGGTTGATGTGCTGCGGCAGCATGTTGTGCGCATGCAGGATGTCCTGGATCATCTGCGGCAGGTAGCGGTTCATGCACTGCAGGACGCTCAGGTTCACGGCGATGTGATCGATGCCGTGCAGCTCCAGGCGGTTCTCGGAATAAAAGGCGCAGACCTTCTCCATGACCTGTGCGCCCACATCCATGATGGAGCCGTTGCGCTCCGCGATGGGAATGAATTCCTCCGGCATGATAACGCCGATCTCCCGGTCCACAAGACGCACCAGGGCTTCTGCGCTGCGCACCTTGCGGCTGGCGCGGTCCCAGATCGGCTGATAATAAACCTCCAGGCTGTTGTTTTCCAGCGCCTCCGAGAGCTTCTGCTCGATCAGGAGGGAGCGCTGGTAATAATGAATCTGATCGGAGCCCATGAGCTGCGAGCGTCCGCCGGCTTCCTCCGTCGGCGCATCGACAAAGAGCATGATCCGATCCACCGTGGAGACCTCCTCCGGCACATGCAGCACGCTGATCTCCGCAGGCAGCACAATGGAGACGGGTTCCTTCGACCACTCCAGATCGAAGCGTTCCCGGATCTGCTCCGCCAGCTCCTTTGCAACCTCCCTGTCCGGCGTATTGACCACGAGCGCAAAGTGGCCACCGTAAAAGTCATAGCAGACGGCGCTTTTGTGCAGCGTGCGGAGCCAGGTGGCCATGTCACGCAGCGTCTGGTTCATAAAGGAAACCCCGAAGGTGGAGTTGTAATAGCTGTTGTTGTAGATCTTGACCGTCAGCACCGACAGGCGGTTCTTCGCGTGGATGGAGCCGTCCACGTCACGCATGAAGGCGAAGCGGTTGTAGGCACCGGAAATCGGGTTCGTGCGCTCGTCCTCGTTTTCGACGGAAAACACGAGGCCCATGAGACCGATGGCCTGGAAGAAAAGCTCGATCAGCAGATACGGGAAGAAAAACTGCACCACGATCGGGAACACGCAGAGAATCTCACAGACGATGGCTGCCAGAATCTTGTACTTGGAGAGCGTTTTACGGTAGCGCATGAGGATGTACGTGGCGATCAGAAGGCTTATGCCCGCGTTTGCGTACATGCCCGCCATCAGGGGGCCGTGACAGTACACATTGCTTTCGTCAAAATAAAAGACCCCGCGGTGCATCATGTTCGTTGCAAGGAAGCCCAGGGAAAGCAGCGAAGGCAGCACCGCCCCGAACCACTTGTACCAGCGCACGCGCTTCTGGATGCCGGTCAGACAGATGACGTAGCAGACCAGCAGCATCGGCACCACATTGTGCACCCCGAGGTAGAAATAGCACCAGAAATCCCGTCCCCAGGAGGTAATGCGGTCCGGGAATGAGATGTAATAGGAACTGATGATGTCCGTCACCGCGCAGAGCAGCTCCGCCAGCACGACAAAGCTGAACACCCAGTTGGAGACCTTGTTCATCCCCTTTCTGGTGAGGATCAAAAACAGTATGAACAGCAGCATGACGATGGCTGCAATGTCATAGTGAATAATGTAGCGCATGCGCCCAGTATATCACATAAAATAGGGAAAAGAAAGAAGAAATTTATGTAATTACGTATTATTTTTCACGGAATTCAAGAACTCGTCCTCGGTGATGACGGGTACCCCAAGATCTTGTGCTTTCCTGTTTTTGCCGGAATTGGAGGCGGCATCGTTGTTGATCAGCGCGTAGGTTTTTTTGGAGACGCTGCCCGAAACCCTGCCGCCGCGCGCCTCGATGAAGCTGACCAGCGCGTCGCGGTTTTGGAATTGCGCAAGGTCGCCGGTGATGACGTACGTTCTTCCGCGCAGTACCTGCGCGCCGGAGGACTCCTCCTCCGCGGTCATCCGCATTCCCGCCTCCTTCAGGCGTGTGAGCATGCCGCGGTGCGCCTCATCCGCAAAATACTCCGCAATGCCACGGGCGGTGATCTCCCCGATGTCCTCCACCTGCGTGAGCGCTTCCATCCCCGCCTCCGCCAGCGCATCCAGGGATTTGAAATGACGCATCAGCGTGCGCGCGCTTGTCCGGCCCACGTTCGGGATGGCAAGACCCGACAGCAGACGCCAGGGCTCGTTCTCCTTGGACTTTTCGATGACCTCAAGGAGCTTGTCGGTGTTCTTTTCCTTCCCGACGAGACCCTTTTCGACCAGCTCATCTCTATATTGCTTTAACGTATATATATCATCGATATTACGTATGTAGTTTTCCCCGATCAACTTCGTGATGTATTCCGCGCCGAAGCCCTTCATGTCCATCGCATCGCGGGAGACGAAGTGGATCACGCGCCGCACCAGCTTTGCGGGGCAGTCATCATTCGTACAGTAGAGGTCCGCCGCGTCCGCGGCCTGCTCCGCCCTGCCTCTGGCGACCGCGCCGCCGCAGACGGGGCAGGTGTCGGGAATCCGGAAGACGGGGCCGTCGCCGCCGACCGTGCCGCGGATCTTCGGGATGATCTCGCCGGATTTATAGACCAGCACGCGCTTTCCGATGCCGATGCCGAGCTTGTCAATGAAGTCCTGGTTGTGCAGCGTCGCGCGGGAAACGGTGGTGCCGCAAAGCTGTACCGGCGTAAAGACCGCGGTCGGATTGATGCGGCCCGTCATGCCGACGGTGAGCTCGATGTCCAGAATCTCCGCCTCCTTTTCCTCCGGCGGATATTTATACGCGATATGTCCCGCGCTGTATTTGCTGCCGGCAGGAAAATCCGCACGGTAAGAAATCCGGTCCAGCTTCACCACCGCGCCGTCGATGTCATAAGGAAGGGTTCCTCTCCGTTCCCCGATCGTATCGATCGCGGCAAGAATCTCATCCGCCGTCCGGCAGACGATGTGCGGCGCGATGGACATTCCCTCCCGTGACGCAAGCAGCTCCAGCGCCTCGCTGTGGGAGGTCATCAGCGTATCCTCGGAGGCCTGCTGCACGTTATGCACAAAGAAGGACAGACCGCGCTCCTTTGTCACCGCAGGGTCTAAAATGCGCAGCGTGCCCGCCGCACAGTTGCGCGGATTCGCGAAGGTCTTTTTGCCGCGCGCCTCCTGCAGCTCGTTCGTGTGCGCAAAGGCTTCGTGCGTCATATAAACCTCTCCGCGCACCTCTAACTTTTCATACGGCGTCCGCAGGGCTTCGACAACGCCCGACACCACGCGCGCGTTCAGCGTCACGTCCTCTCCCGTAAAGCCGTCGCCGCGTGTCTCCGCAAGCACGAGCCTTCCCTTTTCGTAACGCAGGGACATGGAGAGACCGTCGATCTTTTCCTCCACGACAAAGGCAGCGTCCGCGTGCATGGCACGGACCTCCTCTGCCCACTTGACCACTTCTTCTTTGGTGAACACGTCCTCAATCGAAAGCATGGGGACGTCATGCGTGACGGTGACGCCTGCGGTGCGCTTTGCGGGCGCGGCCTTTGCGCCCACGACCTGCGTCGGGGAATCCGGCGTCACCCACTCCGGGTGTTCACGCTCCGCTTCCTTTGCGCGCAGCATAAGCTGATCATATTCATAATCCGAAATCACCGGCGCGTCCTCGTCATAATACGCGCGCATGTGCGAACGGATTTCGTTTACCAGTGTCAGGTATTCTTCGTGTGTCATGTCAGGCGGTAAAGCTCGTCCAGCTCATCCGGCATGAGCTCGCGGCAGTCCCCCGGCCGCATGGAGCCGAGCTTGATGTTGAGAATGCGGATGCGCTCGATCCGCTCCGCGCGGTAATCCAGGGAGGCGCACATGCGGCGGATCTGGCGGTTGAGACCCTGTGTGAGGGTGATGGAGAAGGTGTTCGGATCATTCTTGTCCGGCAGTACCAGGCAGGGACGCGTGGTGATGTCGAGCTCCTCCAGGTAAATGCCGTGGGACATCGCACGGATAAAGTCCGTGGTCACGGGCTTGTCCACCGTGACGACATATTCCTTTTCATGGGCGGAAACGCCGCGCATGAGCGACTGCGAAAGACGGCCGTCGTTGGTCAGAAGGAGCAGTCCCTCGGAATCCATATCCAGGCGTCCCGCGTAAAAGACGCGGACGGGAAGCTCCAGCTCGTGTTCGATCACATAGGCAAGCGTGTGCGTGCGAGGAATGTGCGGATCCGCATTGGTGCAGGCGATGCCGCGGGGCTTGTAATACGCAAAGACGGTGAGACGCTCCGGCAGCTCGATCTTCATCCCGCCGACCGTCACCTCATCCAGCGGATACAGCTGTTTACCGATCTCAGCCCTTTCGCCGTTGACGTATACCGCACCGGCCTGCACGAGCCGGTCCGCCTGGCGTCTGGAGCAGACACCCGCCATCGCGATATACTGGTTGATCCGCATGGGAAACTGGTATTTTGTCATAGGCGTCAGAGATTCTTCAGATGCCCGAGGGCATCCTCCGCAATGATCCTGTCAAAGGTTTCCGTCATGTGCAGCACGAAGCGCTTTTCGACGGTTTCAAATCTGCCGTATTCATTGGCCCGGATAAAGAGCGCGGCAAAGGCATCCGCCGTTTCCGGATCATCCGCAAAGACGCTGCCCTTCGCCGGTGTGAAGTACAGATAATAACGGCCCGTGCCCGGGTCCTTATACAGGGTGCTGCCTACGGGCGGAATCCCGCCGAGGGTCTGTGCAAAGCGTGTCACGTCACCGAGGCTGTCAAAGGAAAAAACATAGTCCGCATAGCGCAGCATCGGCAAAAGCGTCGCGTGTGCGGCGGCTTCCTCTTCGCCGATACGGGCATCAATGTGCTGCCCTTTTCCGGCATCCGCGCCGTTCATGCTCTCGCCGGTGACATCCTCCAGGAACTTGCGCAGCCGGTCCGCCAGACCCTTTAACATGTCCGCGATGGCCGCATTCGGATTTTCGGAAAGGGTCAGGGAAACGGACTGGTCCGGCAACACAGTGATCTGCATCGGCAGAAAGGCGCTCGTGGGGGAATAATCCACCTCCTCCGCAGCGCGCGCGATGACCTCACGCAGGAACTCCATCGTTTCCTCCTTTTTCTGAAAGAAGTCCTCGACGGTCAGTCCCTGTTCGTCCATGTCATCCGCAGTGATGATGCAGTTGACCGTATGGGAATTGATTCTTGTAAAGCGCATATAAAGATTATACCACAATCTATTGATTCTGTCTCACGTTCCCCAACAACTTGTAGAGCAGCCGGTACAGCGTATCAATCTCTTCCTGCGGCAGGTTCATGCAGGCGCCCATCTGCTCCGGAACGGCCAGCATCTCCTCCCTGAGGTGCTCCCCCGCATCCGTGATTTCCACCAGAAGGTTGCGCTCGTCATGCTCCGCGCGGGTGCGCGTGATGTAGCCCTTGGCCTCCAGCTTTTTGAGCACGGGCGTGAGCGTCCCGGAATCCAGAAGCAGCGCATCGCCAAGCTTCTTGACATTCATCTGTCCCTGCTCCCACAGCACCATGAGGGTGATGTACTGGGTGTAGGTCAGATCATAGTGATCCAGCATCGGCTTATACGCCCTGGTGATTTCCTTGGCACAGGCATATACCGGGAAACACAGCTGACTGCTCAGTTTCAGTGATTCATAACGGTCTTCCATTTTATCGCTCCTCTATCCTTCCTGCATACATTCCGTTCCGCACGACACGCTTCGGACGCGCGCGCTCCGGTCGTTCCCTTTTCACATAATCTCCCGTCAGACGGTCGCCGATCAGGGCAAAGAGTCTCCCGAGATAACGCATCATCGGCTCCGTCGCAATCGCAAAAACAACAAACAGTAATCCGCAGCGGTAGGACACCATGGAGATCGCATACAGATCGCTCAGCAGGAAGGAGAAGGAAATGATTCCCACCACGCAGATCACGAGAACCGCCGCGCGGTACCGGTTCATCGGCTGCGAAATCTTCACCAGGATCATAAAGCCGACAATCGCGAGCAGATAGGTCGACGCGACGCTGATCTCATCCGCCGGCACGAGGAATACCTCGCCGAACACCACGAGCGCCGCGATCGCGATAAAGTCCGTGATGGCCGCAGGCATGGCCTTCGTCAAAACCCTTGTCATGAAATGTCCGGCGATCCGCTTCGGATTTCCCTCCAGCGCCAGAAGAAAGGCCGGCGCGCCGATATTAAACAGACTGATGAGGGAAATCTGCGTCGGCTGCAGCGGATACACGCGCACGCTTACAATCGTAAAGACCGACAGCAGCAGCGAAAAAATATTTTTCACGAGAAAAAGCGTTGCGCTTCGTTCCACGTTGTTGATGTCTCTTCTTCCTTCCGCGACGATCGCGGGCATCCTGGAGAAATCCGAATCCAGCAGCACGACCTGTGCCGCCTGCACCGCGGCATCGCTTCCCGCCGCCATCGCGATGGAGCAGTCCGCATCCTTCATGGCCAGGATGTCATTCACGCCATCGCCGGTCATAGCCACGGTCCTGCCCTGTGATTTTAAGGTTTTGATGATGGTCTGTTTCATCTCCGGCGTCACGCGGCCGAAGACGATGGTCTCCGCGATGGTCTTCTGCTGCTCCGGCGGATCCATCTGCGCCAGCACGGATGCGTCCACGTAATGCTCCGCGCCCTTGATACCGGCGCGCAGCGCCACCTCCGAAACCGTGACCGGGTTATCGCCGGAGATCACGCGGACCTCCACGCCCTGCTGGTCAAAATACGAAAAGGTCTCCGATGCCCCCGCACGCAGGGGATTCTGTAAGAGCACAAAGAGCAGCGGCGTCACCGTAACGCCGTCCAGCGTCTTTAATTCCGAGGCCGGAACGCTGCGTCCGCCGCGGGATACCTCCGCGAGCGTCAGCACACGCAGGCCCTGTGTGGCATAGCTGTCAATCTGTTCCCGGTACTGATCGTAAGTATCTTTCAGAAGAATGTCCGGCGCGCCGAGGACGAAGGTGCCCTCCTCAAAGCTGACGGCGGAATATTTTCTCCTGGAGGAGAAGGGCATTTTATCCAGCGGTGTCTTGTGCCCCTGCGAGGCAAAGCGCACGCGGAGCGCCTGCATCGTGGCGTTGTCATCCGGGAGTGCGGAGAGATAGCTTGTCATGATGCGGGTGGTCTGTCCGGAAATCTCCGCAGGCGGTGACACATCTCCCGCACGCACCGGCAGCACCACGTCCACCACCTCCATGCGGTTTTCCGTGATCGTGCCGGTCTTGTCCACGCAGAGCGTATCCACCCTGGCAAGCGTCTCCGTGCTCTTCATGTCATGCAGCATGACCTTGTTGCGCGCAAGGCGCACGGCACTTAAGACCAGCGTGATGCTGACGAGCAGGTAAAGACCCTCCGGGATCATGCCGATCACCGCCGCCACCATCCGCACGACGGATTCCGAAAAGCCGTAGCCCGTGCGCATCCCCTGCACAAAGAGCGCAATGCCGACGGGGATGATCGCGATGCCCGCCATCAGCACGAAGCGGTTGATGGAACGCACCATCTCCGACTGCTCTCCCGCCTTCATCTGCTTTGCCTTCAGGCTCAGCTGATTGATATAGGAGTCATACCCGACGGCGGTGAGAAGCGCGGTGCATTCGCCGTTGACGACAAAGGAGCCGCTCATCAGGCCGGAATCCGGATGCTTTTCGATCTCATCCGCTTCGCCCGTGAGGAGCGCCTCATTGACCGCCACCTCCCCTTCGAGGACGACCGCATCCGCGGGGATCTGCCGGCCCTCCTTCAGATGGATGACATCCCCCTTCACAAGGGAGGTCGTGGGCAGCGTCCTTAATTCCCCGTCACGGAAAACGGAAGCCGTCGGCTGGTTTAACACGGCAAGCTCGTCCAGCACCTTTTTGGCGCGGACCTGCTGCACGATACCGATCAGCGTATTCGCGATCACCACCGGTAAAAAGGTCAGCGATTTGAATGACCCCGCAATGATCACAAGAATCGCCAGCACGAGAAAGATCAGATTGAAGTACGTTAACAGATTCTCGCGGACGATCTGCTTTGTCGTCTTAGCGGTGTTGTCGACACTGATATTAGAATTGCCCAGGCGCATCTGTTCCTGCGCCTGGGCAGTGGTCAGTCCCAGCATTTATTTCAGTCCTGCCTGCTTTGCAACCTCTTCGGCAAAGTTTTCTTCCTTCTTTTCGATGCCCTCGCCGGTCTCGAAACGGACAAAGGAGCGGATCTTTAAGTCCGTGTTGTTCGCCTTGCCGACCTGTGCGAGATACTGCGATACGGTCTGCTTGCCGTCCTCGGCCTTGACATAGACCTGCTCATTCAGGCACATTTCCTTGAGCTCTTTGTTCAGGCGGCCGATCAGCATCTTCTCGATGATCTCCTGCGGCTTGCGCTTGCCCTCCGGCGCTTCCTCGTTTTCTTTCATCGCCTGTGCGAGGAGAATCTCCTTCTCATGCTCCTTGAAATCCTCCGGCACGTCTGTGAGGTTGACGTAGCGCGCGTGCATCGCGGCCACCTGCATCGCGATGTTCTTCACCGCTTCCTTGATGTCATCATTGACAACGGCGGTTTCCGCGTCCACAAGAACGCTGATGCGCCCGCCGCCGTGCACATAGGGCACGACCACGCCGTCGGAAACAGAAACCTTTTGGAATCTGCGGATATCGATCTTCTCGCTGATGACGGCCGTGATCTCCACCAGCGCGTCCTTCACGGTCTTCGCGTTGTCCGCTTCCCACTTCTCCGCAAGGAAGCCGTCCAGGTCCGCCGCGGAGGAGTTCACCGCCTGATGCGCGACCGCATCCACGAAGGCCTGGAACTTCTCGTTCTTCGCGACGAAGTCCGTCTCCGAATTCACTTCCACGACCGCAGCCGTGTGATCATCCAGGACGCACACGCCCGTTAAGCCTTCCGCGGCGATGCGGCTGGCCTTCTTCTCCGCCTTGGCCTGGCCGTTCTTGCGGAGATACTCCATTGCTTCATCCATATTACCGCCGGTTTCCTCCAGCGCTTTCTTACATTCCATCATGCCTGCGCCGGAGATCTCGCGCAGTTCCTTTACCTGTGCTGCTGTGATAGCCATGTCTTCCTCCTTTACACCGGTCGCTGCGGTTTCCGTTTCATTCGCAAGCACGCTTCCGCTCCAGGTTCGCTCGTTGCGTTGCTAACTCGCTGAAACACGCTCGTAAGCAACGACGGCTCACACAGGGCTTGCTCCCGAAACCGGAAATCCTCGCGACCTCTTCTTGCTTAATTCACTGCTCTTCCGCCACAACCTCTTCAAGGTCCTGCGGTTCGGTTTCGGTCACGGGGGCTTCCTTCGAAGCGGCGACCGCTTCCTCGCCCTGGTTGGCCTCGATGACGGCGTCCGCCATCTTGCCGGTGATCAGCTTGACCGCGCGGATCGCGTCGTCGTTGCCGGGGATGATGAAGTCCAGATCCTCCGGATCACAGTTGCTGTCGCCGATGCCGATCAGGGTGATGCCGAGCGTATGCGCCTCCGCGACACAGATGTGTTCCTTTTTCGGATCAATGACGAAGATCGCGTCAGGGATGCGGCGCATCTCACGGATGCCGCCGAGGTTCTTTTCCAGCTTTTCGTATTCCTTGCGCAGCTGCGCGACTTCCTTCTTCGGAAGGATGTCAAAGGTGCCGTCCTCCTGCATCTTTTCGATGGCCTTGAGGCGGTCGATACGGGACTGGATCGTGCGGAAATTGGTCAGCATGCCGCCGAGCCAGCGCTCGTTGACATAATACATGCCGCAGCGCTCCGCCTCCGTACGGACGGCGTCCTGCGCCTGCTTTTTGGTGCCGACAAAAAGAATTGTGCCGCCCTGCGAAGCGATTTCAAAAACCGCCTTGTAGGCTTCGTCGATCTTGCCGACCGTTTTCTGTAAGTCAATGATGTGGACACCGTTGCGCTCCGAGAAGATATAGGGCGCCATTTTGGGATTCCAGCGGCGGGTCTGGTGGCCGAAATGCACACCTGCTTCCAGCAGCTGCTTCATGGATACTACGCTCATATTCAGTTTTCCTCCTTTGGTTAAACTTCCGCATCACCGCCGCGGTGAGCATTCCGCTGCGCTTCGCATACCGCCCCCCCGGGCGGCACCGGCAAAACGCATCCGGTGACGCGTGATCATTTGTCTGTCGCGCAATTATTTGGGCGACTTCGGTATTCTATCACATGTGACGGAGATTGACAAGACTATCTTCCCCGTATCAGGGGGACAGGTCTACCGCCCCGTAATAATCCGGCTGACCTCCTCATACGAGGCGCCGCGCGGAATGAGGCGGGCGCCCGTGCCGATATAACGGTCCTTGCCGGTCTGCTCCAGATAGGTATTGAAGGCGGTGGCGGAGTCAATGACACCCGCCGTCTGCAAGATCTCACAGACGGATAAAGAGTCCATGCTGTTGGGGATGGTGACGACAATGGAGCCGCCTACGCCCTGATTTGCCGTGTCATTCGATGCAGCCTGCCCGGCAGACTGAGCAGCACCCGCGCCCGATGTACCCGCCTGCGCGCCGTTTGCAGGCGCCGTACCTGTGCCTGCGCCCGTTCCGGTGCCCTGACCCTGAGCGGCTCCCGCAGCGCTTTGTCCCTGCTGCGGCTGCTGTCCCTGCCCTTGTCCCTGCGCCGAAGCTGCCGTTCCTGCGCCTTCTGCAGACGCACCCGTGCCTGCGCCTTCTGCAGGTCCGTTTCCGTCAGAGACGCCAGCAGGCTGTGTGCCCTGCGAACTGTCCCCTCCTGCGGGGAGCTCTTCGCCCGTGATGACGAGCGCAGCGTTTTCAGGTGTTTCCACTTCCTGCGCAGGCTGAGAAGATTGCTGCCCTGCCGGAAGACTGTCGGTAGTATTTTGACCTGCGACAAGATTTTGTCCATCGGTAACTGCCCCCGTGGTGTTTTGCGGCATCAGCACGGTGTTTTCGATCATGCCGAGCTCCTTCGCGCGGCTGATGACCTGTTCGTCCGTCATCTCCGCGCTTCCTCCACCGAAGCCCAGTGCGATGCCCATAATGATGGCGGTCACGATAATTCCCGTTCCGAGACCGATGAGATAGAATTTTAACTTCATAATTTATCTTTTGCCCTTGCGTTGTCTGCTGAACAGATCGATCACGAGGCGTACCTCCCCGACGCCCATATTGAGTTCCCTCGCGATCGCCACATTGGATTTTCCGAGGTTATGCATTTCCAGGATCCGGCTCTGCTTGTCCCCGCTCATCGGCACCGCCTCCGTCGCGACGGCCAGCGCACCGTTCGTCACGGTCTGCGCACTGCTTTCCATGAAGGAGGATACCTGCTGCTCATGCCGCTCCTTGGCCTCGTCGATCGGCACCACCTTGGAGGAAAGAAGACCCGCCACAAGCTCCGCCGCCTGCGTTTCCGAGCCGCGCTCCTCCTGCGGGACGCGCTGCAGGATGCGTTCGTTTTCCGTCACCCTCGCATACTCCTGGGCGAGCGGCGCGAATTCCTCCTGCTCCAGACGGATCATATTGGAGAGACCCGCCTCCGCATGCGCCACGGCCTCCGCGTTTTCCGCGGTGGCGCGTGCCCGCTGCAGCACGACCTCCAGCTCCTGCCTGGCTTCCTTGATCTGCTCCATCGCCTCCTGCGCGGTGCGCATGGACTCCCTGGCCGTGAGCTCCGCATCGAGGACGGTCTGCCTCGCGTCATCGGCGCTCTTCGTGACATCCGTCACGAGCTGCGTCAGGTTCTTGTGTTTATCCGATAACATGTCATACATGAAGACGACTTCGTCATGATTTTTGTGAATGTCCCCGAGCACCGAATCCGCGTAATCACTGATGGCCACCATGGAGTCATTCGTGATGCGCTCCATGCCGCGCTCGGATTTGACCATGGCCTCCTCCAGCGTTTCATCAATGCTGTCACGGATCTCCTGTTTGCTCCCGTCAAGGGATTTGCGCATGATGCGGTCCATCTTGCGCTTCGTCTCCTCCGGATCAATTTCTCCCTTTACAATGGACGCCGGCATGACATAGCCGATGACGACCGCGATGCAGCCGATGATGATCAGAATGATCTCCGTCGCGCTCATAACTTATTCCCCCTGTTGCCCTCTCTTAAAAACCCAACTCAGACCTTGAAGTCAAACCCCGAAGACTTTAAGACCCTTCCCACGGGTCTGCCGTTCATGTCAATCACACCGCCCTCGTCTTCCTCTTCGTCTTTTTTCTCTCCCTGCTTTTTGCGTTTGAAGTACTCGTTTTTGCTCTTTTCCCGCGCGTCGAACTTCGTGTTCTGCTCTGCGGTTTCCGCGGTTTCCTTGACGCTTGTCAGCTCCGCCTGCTTCTGCTTCTGGAACTGCAGCTGAAACGCGCTCTGGTCCGCCTGCGGTTTCGCGTCCTCCGCGGCCTTGACGGCGCCCATATCTCCGGTGCGCAGAAACGCACCCTGAAAATCAATCCGGTTGATGGACATCGGCCGCCTCCTGTTACTTCGGAAGCTCGGAGAGCATCCCCATATATTTGCCCATGCGCGTGCGCATCTTCTGCAATGCCCTCGTATGCAGCTGTGACACGCGTGACTCCGAAACCTCCAGCACGTTTGCGATTTCCTTTAAGGTCAGTTCCTCATAATAATAAAGCAGGATGACCTTGCGTTCCCTGTCTGTCAGAAGCTCCAGGGCCTCCGCCAGCATCTTTTTGAGCTCCTCACGCTCCACCACCTCTTCCGGCTGGTCAAAGCGGAAGTTATGAACGGAATCCTCCGGGATATCCGCGCCCTGCTCCATGAATTCGTTGAGCGAGACCACCCCGGTGACCTTCATCTGGCTCTGCCAGACGAGGTACTCATCCTCCGTGATGTTCATCCTTGCCGCGACCTCCGCATCCGTCGCGACATGCCCCTGCTCCGCCTCGATCTCACGGATGGCGCTGTCGATCTTCTTCTGACGGTCGCGGATCGTGCGGGGGATCCAGTCCATCTTGCGGATCTGGTCCAGGATGGCGCCGCGGATCCGCAGGGAGGCGTAGGTCTCAAACTTGACGTCCTTCATCGTGTCGAATTTATCAATTGCGTCGATCAGTCCGAAGACGCCGTAGCCGACCAGATCATCATATTCGACATTGAAGCCCAGATACATGGAAAGACGGCCCGCCACGAGCTTGACAAGCGGCGCGTACTCGATGATCAGTTGTTCCCTGATCTCGGGCGCGCGCTTTGCCGCATACTCCTTCCACATTTTTGCTCTGGCCGCTTCATCCATGAATCAATGCCTCCCCCTCGGACATCATGTCTCCCCGGGCAGATTTATTATACCACATTTCCGTCACTTATGTCTCTGAAGCAGCTCCCATGGTCTCCGGTGCCTCTTCTCCTTCTCCGGCGCCTTCTATGGCGTTCAGAAGCTCCAGTTCCCTCAGGCGCTTTTCCTCCGCCTCCCTGTCGATCGTTTTCTCCACGATCAGTTCCACCACCGTCTGCAGGATGCTGCCGATCAGCAAAAACGCTGCCAGTGACCCGAAGAAAATCAGAAGCCACCATAAAAAGGGCACGTCCTGACGATAGGTGTGGATGGCGATGATGGCGGTGCAGCCGAGCGAAACCACCGGTGCGATCATACCCGTGCGCGCGCCGATGTTGACCCGCTTCTGCGTGTCGTTCTTCTTTTTGTTTTCCTCTTCCATAACCGTTCTCCCTGAAAAAAACTGTTTACGGGTGCCTTTCCCCTGCTACCCCACAGTTTTCTCCAAAGATCAGATCACTTTCTCAGGTTTTCCCACGGCCTTGATGATGTAATCCCCGGTCTCCGGATAAAAGATGACCGTGCGTCCGTAGGAATCTCCCGTATCCTGTGCCAGGACGGGAATGCGCATTTCCTTCAGTTTTGCAAGCGATGCCGCCACATTGCGGTCGCCGACGCGCACCGCCTCATTGCCGGACTGGAAGGCGAACATCTGCGCACCGCCGGCGATCTTTGCCACCAGCCGGGAACGCAGCGCCCCCTTCTCCACCACCTGCTTCACGAGTTCCTCTATCCCCGTATCCGCAAACTTCGGTATGTTTTTGTTGTTCGCAACTGCGGTCGAATCCGGTAGCATGATATGGATCAGGCCTCCGACCTTGGAGATCGGGTCCCTGATTGCAATGCCGACACAGGAGCCCAGGCCCAGTGTCGTGATCCCGTCCGGCGGTGTACACACCGCGAGATCCGCCATGCCGATGATTGTGACCTTTCCTTCTGCCATGTCACTCTTTCCCGAATTAACTGATCGTGTGGTCCCCCATTCCCAACGCCGAAAGGATCTTCGAATAAGACTCCATGTCCGGTAGCATCACGAAGTATCCTTCCAGTTTCACGTCAGAAAAAAACTGTGTATCGATCAGAAGGATCTGATCTGCCTCCGTTCCGAACGCAATGGCCGGAACGGATAATATGGCGCCGAGCATGTCCACCGCCACATAGGGCACAGACGGCACGATCGCCAGATTGGTCATCATGGAGAGCGAATTGAGGTATGCCCCCGTGATGATATTGCCGACTTCCTTTAAGGCGGAGAGCTCGATCTCCGTGAAGTTTTCTCCCGTGGCATCCGGCGTCTGCATCATGATGTTGACCAGATGCCTTGCGCTCGGCGAGCTTAAGAGGAACATCATGGAGCCGTCGATGTCTCCCTCCACCATCAGGTAGATGCCGACCATGATCTGGTCGGCGCCGCCCATCGCCTGTCCGACGTTCTTGAATTCGAGCAGCCGCACCTCCGGCACGGACATGTCCAGTTTCAGATCCAGCATCTGCGACAACGCGCTTGTGGCGTTGCCCGCACCGATGTTGCCCAGCTCCTTGAGCAGATCGGCGTATTGCTCCGTCAGTTGTTCGAGGCTTAAGTTTGCCACGTGTTTGCCCTCCCGGGTTTGATTTAAGTTACGTTACGGCCGCTGCCGCTGTTCGTTTTCGGCGCGCTCCAGGGACAGGGCATCCATGTCAAGGATGGACACCAGTCCTTCTTCGTATTTGCCGACACCGGAAACAAAGTTGGCGTCCTTGCGCGTGGGATCCGGCTTGACGTTCTCGATCTGCTTTGCGCCGAGCGTCAGCACCCTGTCCACCGCGTCCACGATGATGCCAAAGAGGTCCGCATCGTCCGGACGGAGAATCAGAATACAGGTGTTGTCCGTGATCTCATCCTCCTCCATCTCCATGCGGATGCGCATGGAAACCACCGGCACGATCTCGCCGCGGATATTCAGCACGCCCTTCAGGAACGCGTCCGCCTTGGGGATGCGCGTCACCTGCTGCATCTTTACGATGTTATCGATGTACTTGATGGGGATCCCGTATTTCTCATCCCCGTATTTGATGACGATGTATTGTACCTGTTCGCCAAGATCAACGGTATCTCTTAATGCGTCCATATTATTTCCTCCCTCCTCAGATTAAAGCATTCGGGTCAAGGATCAGTGCGATTTCACCGTCACCTAAGATCGTCGCGCCGGAAAGGAACCTGGCCTTCGACGTGTACTTGCCGAGCGGTTTGATAACGATTTCCAGCTGGCCCATCAGCTCATCGATGATGAGGCCCGCCTGCTGATCTCCCTTGCGGACGACAACCACGACCATGTTCTCGTTCGGGTCACGCGTGGTCTCGTTATCCAGCACCTCGTTCATGCGCACCAGAGGGCACACGTTACCGCGCAGCGTGATGACCTCTTTATTGGACACCAGCTTGATGTCCGCGGGATCCACGTCTTCGATGGACTGAATGCTGTCCAGAGGAATCGCGTATTTTTCGCCGCCGACAACGACCATCAGCGCCTGGATGATGGCGAGCGTCAGCGGAAGGCGGATCGTCCAGGTGCTGCCCTCGCCGAGCTTCGTCTTGACAGAGACCTCACCGTTCAGGGATTCCACCTTACTCTTCACAACGTCAAGACCGACGCCGCGTCCGGAGATTTCGGAAATGACCTTCGCCGTGGAGAAGCCCGGTGCGAAAAGCAGATCCACGCACTGCTGCTCCGTCAGGACATTCGCCTGCTCCGGCGTCACCACTCCCTTTTCGATGGCCTTGTTCTTGACGACCTCCGCATCAATACCGTTACCGTCATCTCCGATCTCAATGATAACGGAGTTGCCGTCCTGATAAGCATGGAGGAAGATTTCGCCGGTATCCGGCTTCCCGCGTTCCCGGCGCAGCTCCAGCTCCTCGATGCCGTGGTCCGCGCTGTTCCGCAGAAGGTGCATCAGCGGATCGCCGATTTCGTCCACCACGGTACGGTCCATTTCCGTGTCTTCGCCGGTCATCGTCAGTTCCATCGGCTTGCCGAGGGACTTGTTCAGGTCACGAATCATACGCGGGAATTTCTGTAAGGTATTTTCAAGCGGCACCATGCGGACCTTCATGACGGATTCATGCAGCTCCGTGGTGACGTTTTCGAGATATTCGATCTTTTCCTGGATGGCGCTGGTCGCGGCACTGTTTCCGGTGTTCGCGGAATTGGCCGTCGAGATCAGCGAGTTCTTTGCGATAATCAGCTCGGACACCTGATTCATGATGGCGTCGAGCTTTTCGATATCCACACGCACCGTGCGGTTGACGACCGGCTTGCCGGCGGGCTTCTTTGCGCCCTGTCCGGCGGCAGGTGCCGCAGGGGTCTGCTTTTCGACCGGTACCGGCTTTGTCTCCTCCGCCTTCGGTGCCTCTTCCTTCTTTTCCTCCGCCGCGGGCGCTGCCGCTGTGGGGGCTGGTGCCGCTTCCTCTTCTTCCGTTGTCTTTGCGTTTGCAACGTCAAATTCGCCGGCCTCGACCTTTTCGATCTCGGAGACGTCCTTGGCGATCTCCGTCGCGCGTTCCGGTGTCTCTTCCGTGATCAGGAGCAGGGAGAAACTGTTGTCAAAACGCTCGTCCTCGATGTCCTGCGTGGAGGGCTCGCTCATGGCGATTTCACCGATTTCCTCCAGTCCCTTGAAGACCAGGAAGGCACGCGCCGCCTTTAACACGCAGCTGTCCAGGATATGCACGGTCATGCCGATGACCTTCTTTCCTTCCTTGACGGATTCTTCCAGGTTTTCCTTGACCGTGGGCTCCAAGCGGACCTTTGTCCATGCGGGGGAATCATCCGAAGGATCCGCCATCTCCGCTTCCGGTGCGGCGGCCGCCTCTGCTGCAGGCGCCGCTTCCGCCGTAGGCGCGGCTCCGCCGCCGCCCTTGCTGGCGCGGATATCGGCAAGCGCCTTGATCAGGTGCTCGTTTTCTTCCGTTCCTTCGTCCTGGGTCTCGGTGATGTTATCGACATAGGCCTGTACGGCATCCACGCACTGTAAGAGCGTGTCCACCATGTCGGAGTTGATTTTGATCTCACCGTTGCGGACATCGGAGAACACATCCTCGATGTGATGCGTCAAGTCCTGCATCCGCTTATAGCCCATGGTTCCGGCCATACCCTTCATGGAGTGCGCCGCGCGGAAAATCTCATTGATGCAATCCGAGTTTTCCGGCTCCTCCTCCAGCTGCATGATGGAATCATTCAGGGCCTGCAGATGCTCCTTGGCCTCGTCCAGAAAGACGCCTAAATATTGACCTGTATCCATACACATACCTCCAGAAAAATAAAGAAACCTTACATAACATACACTGCCTTTTCAGGTCAGTCACTCACACCGACATTCATCACGACGTCCTCCGCGATGTCCTCTAAAGGCTTGACATCATTGGAAAGACCCGCGCCTTCCACCGCCTTCGGCATGCCATACACAATACATGTATCGGCATTTTGCGTAATAACATAAACCCTTTTTCGTTTTTTCAGGTTCGAAATCCCCTCCATGGCATCCGCGCCCATGCCCGTCAGCACCACACAGACCACCTCGTCATAGCGGGAATCCATGAGGGATTCGTACATGTAATTCGCGCAGGGCTTGACATTTTCGCGTGTCGGGCCGTCCTTATAATGAATATAATGCTTGCCGTTCTGGTAGCGCACATACATGTGCGTACCGCCCTTTGCGATGTAAACCGTGCCGTCCTCGAGGATGTCCCCCTCCTTTGCCTCCTTCACCGTGACCTGGCTCATGCTGTTGAGGCGGTCCGCAAGGGAGGAGGTAAAGCCGGTCGGCATATGCTGCACCAAAACGATCGGCGCGCTGATATTTTTCGGAAAACGCGGTACCACGGACTGTAAGGCCCTGGGGCCGCCGGTGCTGGAGGCGATCGCGATCACCTTGTTGCCCGTCGCCTTCGGCGGCTTGACGCCCAGCCCCTCCGCGATCCGGCGGACGTTGCGGAGCGCATCCGCACGGCTCATCACCGGGTCTCCGGAATCCCGTCCGGCGCAGACGGCAGCCAGCGTGTTCAAAAACTCCTTGCCGAAGTCCTCGCTGCGGCATTCGCTCGCGCGTTCCGGCTTGTGGACAAAATCCAGGGCGCCGCGGTCCAGTGCTTCGATGGCTGTCCTGGAGCCGTCCGTCGTATCCGTGGAGGAAACCATCACGCGGGTACGGATCTTTTCCTGCTTGATCTTGTCCAGGAGCTGGAGGCCGTCCATGCGTGGCATGTTGATATCGAGCACAACGGCGTCATACTGCTTCTTGCGCAGCATGTCCAGTGCCTCGACACCGTCCTTCGCCTTATCCTCCACGTGGAACCTCGTATCCTTATTTATAATATCACCGAGGATGCTTCGCATAAGTGCAGAATCATCTACAAGTAGTATCCTGCTGGCCATATTTTCAGTCAGTTCTCCTGCTTTTTCCGAATTTTTCGTTCTTCCTCAAAAATATAATGAATTATGTCTTCTCTGTCGTCTTCGTCAATGATCGTGTACTGCGCGCGGTACTCAAAGGTATCCGGGCGGTTCTCCAGCTCCCTTGCCTTCAGCACGCGGATGCAGACGCGGTACTCCTCCGTGCTCTTGCGGGAGGGCAGCTTGAAGATCGTGTAGAGCGTCATCCCTTCTTCAAAACGGTTCACCGAAACGAAGCGGATACCGCCGCCGGAAATATCCACGATCACGCCCTTCTGTAAGCTGTCGCCCAGGTTCGGCTCAAAGAAGGCATTGCTCGACATCGCGAGCTGCTCATAATCCGTCAGCTCCCTGCACTGCATCTCAAAGGCGCAGGGGAAACGATAGTATGCCCTGCGCTGCATGCGCTGCAGGCCGGAGAGCAGATCCATCGTCAGCATATACATGTTATTCGTGCGATACCTGTCCGCAATTTTTCCGAAGCACTGGAACTGCCCGCGCTTGGAATAAATAAAGACATTGTACTCACCGTCCACCGGCAGGAGAATAAGCTTGCCCTTCTCCATCGGCATCATCATGTCCAGCCGGTCCTCCGACACAATGTCGGCGATCTTGCTGGAGTAGATGCGGTTGTCCTCTTTTTCCGTCGGGTTCCAGCCGCCCTGTACGGTCTGCAGCTCGATGCGGTCGCCGGGGGAAATGTAATCCTCTAACATGGTCGCTCCTTCGTCGCGCCCATGTCAGAGTGCGCTCTTCGGCATTCCAAAACACCTTCGGTGTTGCCTCGAGCGCCTCTCGGCGCAACTTACATGTTCTTACGCCCTCAGCAGCGGGGTGCTTCGGGCTGTTTGCACAATCAGGTTACTGTGTTACGGCTTTTTCACCGGCTTGTGCGAGCTTCCTCCCCTTGATGATGTGGGAGAAGAAGGCCGCCATGCCGCGTTTCTTCACGTTCTCTTCGCTGTGCACGCCGGTCAGCTGCGCCGTGATCTGCTCAAAGGCGCGCACCGACTTCGCGTTCGGGTACAGGATAGATACCGGCGTCTGCTGCATGACGGAGGTCTGCAGCTGGTTATCCTGCGGGATCGCGCCGAGATAGGTCATCGGCAGCTTCAGGTATCTCTGTACCACGGCATTGATTTTATTAAACAGCTGCTGTCCCTCCGTTCCGCTGGTCACGCGGTTCGACACACATTTCACCTGTGTGTTCTCCGGAGAGAAGCGCACATGCTGCGTCAGGGCCTTCAACAGCGAATACGAATCCGTGATGGAGGTCGGCTCCGGTGTCGTCACCAGGATGACCTCACTGGAGGCCACCAAAAACTCCAGCACGGCGCTGGAAACACCGGCGCCCGTATCCACGATAATCACGTCCGCAATCGCATCCAGCTCCGCGAGATTGACGATAATGTACACCAGGTAATCCTGGCTCAGGTTGTACATATCCGAAATCCCGCTGCCGCCGGAAATAAAGCCCACATCCATCGGCCTCCATGTGATGATCTCCTTGATGTTCTTGCCCTGGTAGATCAGATCACACAGGTTGTGCTTCGGCACCGTGCCGAACATGATCTCGATGTTCGCCAGGCCGAAGTCCGCGTCCAGGATGATCACGCGCTTGCCCAGCTTCCGGAACTGGATGGCAAGGTTGATCGCCACATTGGACTTGCCGACGCCGCCCTTGCCGCTTGTCACCGTGATGACGCGGGAAAGCGGGCGCTGCGACGCCGCATTGCTCTTTATAATATTACGCAGCCTGGACGCTTGGTCTACCGTTGTCATTTGCGGCCTCCCAGCAGTCCCTTCACGATCTTCTGCGCGTTGAAGACCTCAATGTCATCCGGCACGTCCTGTCCGTTCGTGATGTAGCTCATCGGCGCGCCCGTGTGCATCCGGATGTTATACAGGTTCCCCGTCGCGTGGGTCTCGTCCATCTTGGTAAAGATCAGACGGTAATCCACCATCGTGGCGTAGGTATCCGCGATCTCCGTCAGGTCCCGGTATTTTGTCGTGGCGGAGAGGACAAGGTAATTGTCACAATCCATCTCCTCCGCGATCGCGCGGATAAACTGCGCGATATTTTCCTTCTGTTCTTCATTATGCAGCGAATGTCCTGCCGTGTCCACCATCAGATAATCATAATCACGAAAATCATCGATCGCCTGCTTCATCTCCTCCACGGAATAAATCACGCGGAAGGGGGTCTCCATGATGGACGCATAGGTGCGCAGCTGCTCCGCCGCGGCAATGCGGTAGGTGTCAATCGTTAAGAGCGCCACCTTCTTTTTTTCCTGCAGATGCAGCTTCGAGGCCAGCTTGGCGATGGTCGTCGTCTTGCCGACGCCCGTCGGTCCGATAAAGATTTCCGCGCGGGGCGCGTTGTCCTCGATCGGCGGGATCGTCTGCGGCATCCCGAACTTCAGCACCATCTTCTGGTACACATTGGCCAGCGCATAATCCAGAGAGGTGTTCGGCTTGGACCCCTTCTCCAGCTCATCCGTCAGCTCGTTGGCGTAGCGCTCATCCACCTCGTTTTCGAGGAGGGTGTTATACAGCAGTCTGATGAAGGAGAGCGCCTCCTCCTGCTCCGGTGCCGGCGTCATGCCTTCCCCGGGCGCGGGCGCTGCCGGTGCTGCCGG
>JAFSPF010000018.1 GCA_017443065.1 Lachnospiraceae bacterium | reverse complement strand
TCTTCCTCTTCCTCCTCTTCGCCCTCTTCTTCCCCTTCTCCCGCGCCGGTCAGCGCATCCGGGATGTTCAGGGCATCCATGCTGAAGCCGCCCGCGCCTGCGCCGGAAGCGGAACCGAAGGCGCCGCCGAGCATACCGCCAAGCCCTGCCTGCGATGCCGCGGCGGAGAGATTGCTCTCTTCAAACTCCATATCCAGCAGGTTCTCCACCGTCAGCGGGTCCGTTTCATTATACACCGTCACGCGCATCGTGACATAGCCTTCCTCGATCGTCGTGGAGGATGCGCTTGTCGTCATGCGCTGTGCGATCTGCGCATAGATCTGCGCGACCGTCAGACCGTAGGACATCGCCTTTTCACGGTCGATCGTGAGCAGGAGCGCCGGCTCCCTTTCGGTGGAGCCGTCATCCACATTGGTGAATCCCCCGGTCTCTTCGATGGCATCCGCCACCTGCCTTGCCGCCTGCAGGAGCGTTTCCTCCTCCATGCCGTACACATTCAGGGAAAGACCGGAGCTCGTCAGCGCGGAGACATCTCCCATGCTGTTGTTGGTCGCATTGACCCTGCAGGGCAGACCCTCCCCGGTTTCATTCAGCTCTTCAATGATTCTGCGGATTTCCGAAGCGCCCAGGCCGGACTCCGCCTTGACATAGCAGATAAAGTTACGGCTGTTCCCCTGCCTGCCCGCGCCGCCGAGGCCGCCCGCACCGATCAGTCCCGCGCTGGAGGAGCCGTCCATGATGCCGATGTGATCAATGCCCTCGATCCCGAGCATCCGCTCCATCAGCTGATCCGCCGTCGCATAGCGTTCCTCCCGTTCCGTTTCCTCATTCATCCGGATGTTGACCTGAATCTCCTCCGAGGCTACCTCCGGCACCAGCACCACGCCCATCCGAAGCAGGGAGACGATGCTGAACACAAGGAGTGCCACCGAAAACAGCAGCACCGGCAGCTTATGGCGCAGACAAAAGCGAAGCGATTTTTCGTATCCGCTCTGCATACGGTCAAAGACGGTTTTCTTCTGTTTTCCCGGCCGCCGCATCAGCACGGAGGCGGAGGCCGGGATGACCGTCATCGCCGTGACCAAGGAGGCCGTCAGGCAGTAGGTGATGGAAAGCGCCATCGGAATGAGCAGGGAACGCACCGTTCCGTCCGCAAAGGCCATCGGCGCAAAGACACAGATCGTCGTTAAGGTGGAGGCGATGATGGCGCCGGAAACCTGCTTTGTGCCCTGCACGGCGGCATTGCCGGGCGACACCCCGCGCTGCCGGAGGCGGATGATGTTTTCCATGACGACGATGGAATTGTCCACCAGCATGCCGATGCCGAGCGCCAGGCCGGACATCGTCATGATGTTCAGCGAAATATCGGAAAAGTACATGAGCACCAGCGTGAACATGACGGATAAGGGAATGCTGATCGCCACCATGATCGTCGGGCGGATATCCCTGAGGAACATCGCCAGCACCAGGACGGCCAGCAACGCGCCGAAGATCATGCTGCGCAGGATATCGCTCACGATGATGTCGATATAAGAGCCCTGGTCCACCAGAATGACCACATGCGAACCGTCATTCTCCGCTTCGAACTGTTCCAGCGCCTCGCGGCAGTTGCGCGACACCTCATTCGTGCCCGAGGCGGAGGATTTATATACGGAAAGCAGCACGCCGCGCTCCCCGTCCAGATTCGTATAGGTCAGGTCTGCGTTGTCGATCACGATGATGTCCGCGACATCCTTTAAGCGGATCTTTCCCGTCATCTCCGAATCCACCAGCACCGTATCCGCAATCTCTCCCGAGGACTGATACTCCTCGCCGACCTTTAACATAAAGGACTGGTCATTTTCGTCATCAATGTACCCGGCGGGCATCGAGAAGTTCTGCGCGTAAATCAGCTGGGACAGGGTCTGCGGATTGACCAGGGCATCGATGTTTGCGCTTTGCAGCGCCTGCTCCCTGGCGCTGTCATACCGGGACTGGGCACTGACGAGCGTCTGCTGCAGGCTTGCCAGCTGCGTCCCTGCCTGCGAAAACAGCACCGCCGCGTCCAGCTGTCCCTGCGTCAGCATGGCATATCCCTGTTCCAGCGCCTTCATGGCCTCCGGCACCTGATCCAGCCTGGCGGAGAGCGCGTCCATCGCTTCCCGGCCGCGATCCAGCACCTCGTGATAGGTCGGGCCTTCCGCCGCTCTTCTTTCCGCATCCTCGCCAAGCCTCTGCAGAAGCTGCAGGAAGCGTTCGTTGGCAAGGCGCAGGTTTGTCGCCATCCGCATCAGGAAGGAGAAATCACCCGCTGCCGCCTGTGCCTGAATTTCCTCCAGGGAGGCTCTGTACTGCGCACGGATTTCCTCAATCAGGCGCCGCACCTCTTCCCTCGTCTCTTCGCTGGTCAGTTCATCGAGATTCGCCTCGATCTCATCCAGCCTCTCCAGCACCTGCACGATGCCCTGCTCCATCTGCTCCAGCGATGCGTCCACCGGCGGATTCATCAGGGAAAAAATCCCGCCGCTCACTGTCTGTCCGAAGCTGCGCTCCTGCGCCTCCAGCTGCCGCTGCCCGTTCTCCACTTCCTCCAGGGCCTCGTCCAGCTGTTCCCCCGCCTCGTCCAGCGCTTCCTGCGTGTCCTTCAGAATCCGTTTGTTGACCTTCGCGATCTTATCCGCATTGAGGTCCACCTGCACGCTTTTTTCCACGAGGCCGATCGCGGAGACACTTGCCACGCCGTCCTGCCGCTCTAAATAGGGCACGACCTCGCGGTCCACATAGCCGCTCAGCTCATAGATATCATAGCCGTCACGGCTGACCGCCACGTACATGGTCGCAATCATGTCGAGGGAAAGCTCCAGGATGCTGCTCGTACCGGCTTCCTCCGGAAGCGACGAAGCAACATTGTTGACGGCACCGGAGACCTTGACCATGGTGGAATCCATGTCGATGCCGTCCTCAAACTCCAGCTGCGTGATGCAGTAGCTGTCCGCACAGACGGAGAACACGTTTTTCACATTGGACACCGTGCCGAGCGCGGCCTCCAGCGGCTCCGCCACCTGGCTCTCCACGCGCTCCGGCCCCGCCCCGGGATAGGGCGTAACCACAATCATATACGGCAGGGAAAGCTCCGGCAGAAGATCGGTCTTCAGTCCGTCCAGGCTGACATAGCCTAAGATCAGCACAATCACCACCGCCACGAATACCGTGAAAGGTTTTTTGACGCTGAATTTTTCCATACCAAAACAGTATACACCATTTATTAAAGAAGTGATACAATGAAACAGTTGAAATCAGCGCGTTCCGGGGGAAAATCATGACAAAAAAAACCATCGTTTCCGTATTGGCTTCACTGCTCCTTCTGACCGCCTGTTCCGCTGCCTCCGGGGGGCCGGGCGGTGCTCCCGTCGCGGCGGACGATACCTCCGCGGATTTGGCAACGGCGGCGGACGAAGGAGACACGAAGGAGGAGCGCTTCGTTTCGGATCTCTCCGCGGAAATCACCCTGCGGATTGCGGACGCGCCTGAGGCGCTTTCCGATCCGAATGCCTGGGATGATGTCCTTACGCCCTTTGCGGAAATGTATCCGGAGGTGCGGGTGCATCTTTCGGCAGCGCCGCTTGCGGAGGAAGACCTGCGGCCGGGTCTCCTGCTGACTTCCGCGGGGCAGCTCTTTCCGCCCGCGGGGGAAGCGCCCGCGCTCCGCGACCTCACGCATCTCTACACGCCGGATGCTTTTTCCACGCTGTTACCGAATGCCGTGACGGCCTGTCTTGCGGAGGACGGTCATTACTACGCATATCCCTTTGCGGTCCGTGTCTCCTGCATGGCCGTGAACCGCAGGCTCTTCGAAGAAGCCGGCGCATTGCAATACACTGATGAAGAAACACGCAGCTGGAGCACGGAGGATTTCTTCCTCGCCCTTACGGCGCTGCGGGAAGCGGGGCATGACACCGTCCTCTCCCTGCCCTGCGCGGAAGGAACGGACGGCACCGGCACGCGCGCCTTTTTGCTGAACCTCTTCGGCGGTTCCTTCGCCGCGCCCGCGCGCACGGGCTATGAGGTCCGTTCCGAAAGCAATCTGCGCACCTTCGAAGCCCTTGCGGAATATGAGGCCGTCACCTTTGCGCCGGAGCAGACGGAGGAGGAAATCACGGAGGCCTTTCTTTCCGGCGATCTGCCGATGACCTGCGACTGGGATCTGCTGCGGCAGCTTGCCCTCGGGGAAGAGGAAAACACGGACTTCCTCGCCATGCACTATCCGGTGGGCGGCGGTGCCGTGCAGCTGCCGGGAAGCCTGTTTAGTCTTGCCGTCCCGGACACGGGCGATGCGGCACAGCAGGAGGCCGCGGAAGCCCTGCTGCAATATCTGACCTCGCTTCCCTTTCCGGCAAAGGAACTGCTGGTGCCCGGCGCCTTTTTCCCCGCCGTCCGCAACCAGCGCGGTCTCTATGACGAAACCGTGCCGGAGACCGCCGTCACCTTTGCAATGCGCTTTGTGCCGCACTTCGGCGAAGATGCATCCCTCCTTCCGGACATCGCAAAGGCGAATGCCGCCTGGAACCGGATGCTCCGGGAAATCGCGTCCGGAACGGAGGCGGAAGAGGCGCTCAGAAACTTTGACCCCGGTTGAGTTTTCTGTCAATTGGTGTTAAGATGATGTTGTATCCACAGTTGATGTTTTCTAAAAGGAGGTTTTTCCCAATGAAAAAGTTTCTGGCTATGTTTTTGGCGTCCGTAATGGCGCTGTCGTTGGTTGCATGCGGCGGTTCTTCCGGCGGCGGAAGCTCCACGGCGGCATCCTCTGCTTCCGCGGAAGCGAGCACGGCAGCCGCAGAAGCAAGCACCCCGGCGGCGGAAACGACGGACGGCGGTGACGAAGGTACGGCGGAACCGGTTTCCCTGACGTTCTGGACCTATCCGGTCGGCGGCTGGGGCAGCAGCGATAACGTGGATGCGCTGCTTGCAAGCTTTAACGAACAGTATCCGGACATCACCGTCACGGTGGAATATCTGGATTACCAGAGCGGCGATGATCAGGTCAACACCGCGATCGAAGGCGGCCAGGCACCGGATCTCATCATGGAAGGACCGGAACGCCTGGTGGCGAACTGGGGTGCCAGAGGTCTGATGGTCGACCTCTCCGATCTCTTTGCGGAACCCGAAGCAAGCGACCTGTATGCCAACGTGGTCAGCGCCTGCTTAAGCCCGGACGGCGCTTATTATGAATATCCGCTCTGCATGGTCGCACACTGCATGGCGATCAACAAGAACATCTTCGAAGCGGCGGATGCCTTACAGTATGTAAACCTTGACAACCACACCTGGACGACGGAAGACTTCTTCAAGGCCGTGCAGGCGATCTATGATTCCGGCCACCAGAACGTCGCGGCGATCTACTGCGCGGGACAGGGCGGTGACCAGGGCACGCGTGCCATCATCAACAACCTTTACAGCGGCAAGTTCACGAATCCGGAGCACACCGCCTATGCGATCAACAGCCCGGAGAACATCCAGGCACTCGAAGAACTCAGCGCACAGGACGGCATCAACTTCGACGCCTCCATCGTCGGCGGTGACGAAATCGCGCTTCTTCGTAACAACACCCTCGCCATGGCCTTCTGCTGGAACGCGGCGCAGCACACGACCGTTCCCGAAGGTCTGGACACCTACGGCTTTACGGATCAGGGCGATGAAATCATCCCGATGAACTTCCCGACGGACGACGGCGTCGTGGAGCTCTGCGGCGGTATCTGGGGCTTCGGCATCTTTGACAACGGCGATCAGGCGAAGATCGACGCGGCCAAGACCTTCATCCGCTACATGGCAAACGAAAACGTGAAGGAAGCGGTTCTGGCGAGCGGCTTCTTCCCGGCACACTCCGGTGCGACGGACGTCTTTGCGGGCACGGAAACCGCGGATGTCATGTCGATGTTCACGAAGGACTTCATGCCGAACCTGGGCGATTATTATCAGGTCGTTCCCGGCTGGGCGGAAGCGCGCACCGCATGGTGGAACATGCTGCAGCGCATCGGTACGGGCGGCGACGTCACGGCCGAGGTGGAGCAGTTTGAAACGGAAGCCAACACGGCTGCCGGACAGTAAGGTTTTTTGAAACAAGAGCCGCACCCTTCATCATGTATGAGGGGTGCGGCATTTTGCAAAGTTTTGTGAGGAACACTGCATGAC
>JAFSPF010000143.1 GCA_017443065.1 Lachnospiraceae bacterium | reverse complement strand
TAGGCGAAACTACCGATCAAAAAATGTCGATGACCGCCCCTCTTTTAAAATCAGGTTAAAAAAAAGCCACACGGCGGTATGATCCATGTGGCTTTTGTCCATGTCTTATGTGCTTTTACGCTTATCGTGCGTAATTACTGAGCGGAAGAAAGCTTATCTTTTGTCAGAAACGGATCGCAAGGCATGCAACAGCGCCGCATTCACCGCGACACTTCTTTCCGCGCAGCTTTCCCCGGCGCCGCCGAATACACAGGAGGGACAGAATTCGAGAGTCGCATCGGCCTGCGCCGGCTCCCCGCAGATATCCGCGCCGATCACCTGCCGGTTTTTACAGACGGTTTCCACGAGTTCCAGCAGCTCCGCCACGCGCATCCGCCCCTGGTCCCAGTTGGTGCGGACCTCCTCCGTCGAAAGGACGTCCTTATCTATGGAGAGAAAAACGGGCAGCTCCGCAGGGAGAAGCTGCAGGACACTTGCAGGAAGTGACGATGCACCAGAGGATTTCGCTAAAATGACATTCACCTCATCCGCCCCCTCTTCATAAAAGAGCTGTTCGTCCACTCCGGCCATGACGACGCGCCGCAGCAGTGGCTGTGTCCGCAGCGCGCGCAGCACCCAGGAACCGCAGGACAGTACCTCGCCAAAGGCGGGCGGACGGAAATCCGGATGATGATCGATCAATAAAAGAACATACGGTATCTTAATTTGCTCCGTGATCAGGGCGGACATATAATGATAATTCCCGTTATCTAAAAAGTGAATCCCCTGCGGCATGTCCGGCACGCAAGAGATTCTTCTGCGCAGCTCCTCCTCCGCCTCCGGATCACAGTAGGCGTTGGTTCCCTTGAGTTCACTGCATTTTATAAGATAACGTTTGTTGCTCAAATCTGTTATCTTATCTCCCTTTTCCCGGAACAAAAACGAAGGACCTTCCGCCGCCGGCGAAAAGTCCTCGTACAATGTCTCATAAATACCGCTGAAATCAAAGCATGTGATATGCAATTTTGCCTCTGCCTTACAGTGCCGCGAGATGCGTGACCGCATCCTCTGCGATCAGGCAATCGGCTGTTTCCGTAATGTGCGCCTCCAGCGGGGAATCCACCATCAGTTCATCCGCGTACTCCACGCAGGCCTTGCGGAACTCATAAACCATGTTGTCATCTTCGTTTCTGATCTTCATGACCATGTAATAGCGGTCATCCGCCTTATACAGCGCCGACGCCTTCACCGGGAAGCCCTGGCAGATCCTTGCAAAGCGGCGGACATCCTCCAGGGACTTCAGGGTGATCATGTAACGCTCATAATCCGTCATCGGTTTGGAGACGGCGGAAGGCGTTCCCTGCACATCCTGCTCCTCCGGGATGTAGATCCGGTTCACCTGCTCCGTGATGTCCATAAACATGGAGCCGAGCGCCTCGCCCTTCTCCTCCGGATCCATCTCCTTGATCTCATCAATGCGTCCCTGCTCCACGAGGGAGAGCATTTCCATGGCGGAAGCGCGGATCCGGTCCGCCGTCCGCTGGATGTCCTCATTGCTCATCTTGACGGCGAAGATCCTGACGCTGCCGTCCGCCATCATGTTCTTGGACATCAGCAGCACTTCCTGTTCCGGATTGATCTCCAGCTGTTCCCCCACCTCTTTATTCAGCTGGGACATGAAGTTGTGGCTCGTCTGACCGCCGCTCATGATGGCCTCGGGCGTCAGACCGATCTCCCGCAGTTCGGAAGCCGCGATACTGCACTCCAGTGTGGAATTGTTCATCTTCACGATAATCATCTTGACGCTCCTTTCCGGCTCCTGCGGTCACCGCCCTCACGGCGTTTTCTTCTTCCTCGCATCAGCCTGTACATCTGCATCCTTGCAACTGCGTCTTTCCCTCGGAAGTATTATCGGCTTCTTTTATCAGAAAGCTTAGCTCTTATTATATACAATATTGTTAGCACTGTCAAGCGGTGAGTGCTAACCCTTTCCTTACCTCCTTGCGGCCTCCAGAATCTTGCCCTTCAGCTGGTTCTCGATCTGCACCAGTTCCTGCTCCGCGGCCTTGCGCTTCTCTCTTCCCTCGTCCTGAATCTTCATCACCTCGTCCAGGGTGGAGATCAGCTGCTCGTTCGTGTGCTTTAAGGTTTCGATGTCCACGATACCGCGCTCCGTCTCCTTTGCGCTCTCGACCGTTGCGAGCTTCAGTTTGTCGGCGTTCTTCTTTAAGAGCTCGTTCGTCGCGTCGGAAACCGCCTGCTGCGCCTTGGCCGCCTGTGCGGAATGCTCGATGCCGAGCGCAATCACCATCTGGTTCTTCCAGAGCGGGATCGTGTTGACGATCGTGGACTGGATCTTCTCCGCCATCGCCGTATCCGAGGACTGCATCAGACGGATCTGCGGGCCCGTCTGCATGGCCACGGTTCTGGTCAGCTCCAGGTCATGCAGCTTCTTCTCGAAGCGGTCGCACTGGTCCGCCAGGTCCTTGGCCTTCTGCGCATCCTCCGGCAGGCCCGAAGCCTTTGCCTTGTTCTGCGCCTCGATCAGCTCATTGTTACGCACACTCTCCAGGCGCTTCTTTCCGGCCAGGACATACATCGTCAGTTCCTTATAGTACGTGAGGTTCATGTCATACATCTGATCCAGCATGTCCACGTCCTTTAACAGCGTGATCTGATGCTTTTCCAGCTCGTTGGTGATCGTGGTGACATTCGTCTCCACCTTGGAATACTTCGCCTTCAGGGACTCCGCCTTGTTGGCGCCCTTCTTGAAAAGGCCGGAGAAGAAGCCGCCCTTCTCGTCATCCACATCAAAGTTTTTGAGCTGCACGACGAGGTTCGTCACCATGCCGCCGACCTCTCCCATATCCTTGGTGCGGACGCTCTCCAGCGTCTTTTCCGAAAAATCCGCCAGCTTCTTTTGCGTGCCGACGCCGTAGTTGATGATCGCGGCGGTATCCGTGATGTCAATCTGTTTGGAGAACTCCTCCACCTGCTTCAGCTCCTCCTCGGAGAGATTCGCGTTCTGCACCAGATGCTCCTCGATCGGCAGCGCGGGTAACTGATCCGCCGCCGATGCGCCTGCGCTCATCACCTCCGACACCACCTTACCGTCCTCCACGACCGGCATCGGGGACGCGCCTCCGACGTTTGCGCCGAACTCAAGGACCGGAACCGTCTGCTGCACCTGCTCTAACTCTGACATGTTTTTTTCCTCCTATGTTACAGATTCGTTATTGTGTCCTCCGCCAGTCCGTCCTGCGCCATCATCGTCTTCATGACGGAAATGTCCGAAGAGATATCCATGGACATCTCCTCAAACAGACTGTCGAAGAGTTTTTCAAAACCGTCGCCGACCATGTCCAGAGAATCCGAAATCTCCGCCTTGGTCTGTGCGATATTACTGCCGATATCCGGCTTTGTGTCCAGATCCGCATAGGCATTCAGGAGCTTGACCGTTGTCGGCAGGTAATAGCTCATGTATTTGCGCAGGGAAGGCGCCGCCTCCGGCTTTTCCTTCACCTCCTCAAAGGTCTTATACATCAGATTTTCGATGCGGCTGATCTTGCGGCTCATCTCCTCGTCCGGAATACGGTCGTTCAGTTCCCGGACGGTCTTCAGATACTCCTCCCCGTCCTGCAGAATCTGCTGCACCTGCGCGCCGTACAAGCTGTCGCGCAGCCTGTCCGTGAGCGACCGTTCCGCGTCCTCTCTCTGCAGGCGGGCCTTTTCCGCCGCCGTGTACTGTTCATAGGCGCTCTGCGTGAACATCAGCGTCGTGGCCTTCCGGTCAATCCAGACCTGCGGCAGCACGCCGGATTTTTGCAGCTCCTGCATGTCCTTGAGGATGGTGTTACGCTCAATGCCGGTCAGCCGCACCATGTCATCCACGGCGATGTATTCCGCGTCCCCGAGCGCCCGACCGTATTCGCGGTAGCGCACATAAAGCTTTCGCTTTTTGCTGCCCTTCACCGCAAAGAAGATCCCGGCAATCAGTCCGACACCGAAAATTCCCGTTCCGAAGAGGGCAATCCCGCTTAAGAAGCCCGGCAGAATGCCTCCGGCGATGGCGGTGCCCGCCGCCCCCACGCCGCAGACCACGGCACCGACGGCGCCCACGCCCATCTGTCCCGTTCCGCTGTAGGAGGAAAGGCTCCGGTAGCCTTGCCGGAAATAGGGCGTGTCCGGCAGCTGTTCCTTTGACCGCACCACGGCCGTCGTCTTCTGCGCCGTGACATTTCCCTGCGTGACGGACTTCGTCCGGAGGGACTCCGGCCTTGTCCAGGCGGCGCTCTTCCCCTTCAGATGCTCATTGAAGGCATAGGGCGCGGACTGTGCGCCTGATGCGGACGCGCAGCGCTGCGCGGAGGCCGTCATCTCGCCGACGCTGCGCCGGATGTTTTCGGATAAATGATTAAAATTGCCGGAGGAAATCGCGTCCGTGACCGCGTCTAAAATCTCTCCCCCCGCATTGGCTATATCCTTGATCTCCATAACGATTTTATTCTACATGATTCGGGTCTGAATCGCAACGCTTTTGCGCAGTTTCTGCTTGGCGCGCGTTAAGGCATTGTCTGTCGATTTGACATCCCGGTTGAGAATTTTTGCGATCTGCGAACAGGTCATGCCGGTGAGCATGAGCTCCGCCGCCTGCTTTTCGAAGGGGCTCAACACCTCCTCCATCGCGGCGCGCAGCATGGCGGCATCCTCCAGCGCCAGCACCTCTTCCTCCGCGGAGGGTGCAACGGGCAGCCCCTGCAGCAGATCCGCGTGGGCGCTTTCCGTATGCTCCGCCTGCGGCGACTCCTGCTCCGACAAAGAGATATAGGTGTTGAGCGGCATGTGCTTTTTCCGGTTCATGCCCTCGATGGCGGAGTACATCTGCCTGGAAACGCAAAGCTCCGCGAAGGTTTTGAAGGATGCGTCCCGCCCCGCGTCATAATCCCGGATGGCTTTATAGAGGCCGATCATGCCCTCCTGGATCAGGTCCTCGCGGTCGGCGCCGAGAATGTACATGGAGGAGGCCTTTGCCCGCACGAGCCCCTTGTATTTGTCCATGAGAATATCCGTGATCTCCTTCTCCCCGTCCCGGAGAAGGCCGATCATCGTCTCGTCTGTTTCGTTTTCATATCGCCGGTTCTTTTGCATCACGCGCATTCCTTCAGGAAGACATCCGCTGCCGCAGAATTTCGTAGGCCAGAACCCCCGCCGCAACGGAGGCGTTGAGCGAGGAAATCTCCCCGCGCACGGGGATCGAGGCGGTCAGGTCACAGTGTTTTTTGACGAGCGGTGACACGCCGCTCCCCTCGTTCCCGATCACGAGGCCGACGGCGCCCTTTAAATCAAGGCCGGTCATCGGCGCTCCGTCCATGTCCGCGCACACCAGCCAGAGGCCGCGTTCCTTCAGCGTCTCCATCGTCTGCGTCAGATTCGTCACGCGCACCACGGGGGTATATGACAGCGCGCCCGCCGCCGCCTTCTCCACGGTGGCGGTCAGCTGCGCGGAACGGTTCTTCGGAATCACGACACCGTGCGCGCCGCAAACGTTTGCCGTGCGGATAATGGCGCCGAGGTTGTGCGGGTCCTCTATGTTATCCAGTAAAAAAATTAACGGTTTTTCGTCTCTCTCTTCGGCCAGGGAAAAGACATCCGCAAGCATGGCATAGGCATGCGCCGCCGCAAAGGCAAGGACGCCCTGGTGATGTCCGCTTTCCGACAGCTGATCCAGACGCTCCTTCGCCACGTACTGCACATCGACGCCGTTCTTTTTGGCCTCCCTGCGGATGGCCTCCACGGGCGCGTCATGACAGCCGTCCAGGATATACAGCCGGTTGAGAGTGCGCTTCGCACGGAGCGCCTCCAGCACCGCGCGACGTCCCTCGATCTGCGACGTCCTTGCCTCTCCGGTTGACGTCTCCCTATGTTTTTTCCCGGGGTTCTCCTGTTTCATTCCCTTGTTTTCCCGCCTATGCCAGCATCACCGGCTCCGAAAAGCCTCTCTCCAGCAATTCCGACAGCCGTTCCGTATGGCCGCCGAGATACAGATATGCGCAGAGCGCCTCCAGCCCCGTTGCCTGATTGTAATCATGCATCGTCTGGTGCTTTGCGGTGCTGTGATGCTTTGCGTTACGCCCGCGCCGGACCACATGCCGCTCCTCATCGGTCAGATACGGATCCATACGGGAAAGCAGCGCCGCCTGCGCGGCGGCATTCACAAGCTTTGCCTTGCTCCGGTGCATCCTGTCCGCGGGCTGTGCGGCTTCCCCCAGCACCCTCAGACGGACATACAGCTCAAAGACCGCGTCACCGACAAAGGCCAGCGCATTCGGCGAAAGCTGCCGGATCTCCTCCTCCGACATGAGGCGTGCGCCGTGCAGAAGATCACGCACCGGAACAAAAGGGTTCATGCCCGCTTCCACCGGACGCCCTCCCTGGTATCCTCCAGCACAATGCCCTTTTCCAGAAGATTCGCGCGGATCTCATCCGCACGCGCAAAGTTCTTTTCCTTCTTGGCCGCCGTCCGCTCCGCGATCAGGGCTTCAATCTCCGCTTCGCTCAGACCCTGCGCGTCTTCCGCGCCGCCGCTTTCCCCTGCGGAAAGTGTCAGTCCAAGCACCTCCGTCAGACGGTGCAGCATGTCCTCCAGACCCTGCAGGTATTCCGCCGAAGAGGATTCGTCCGCATGTGAGTTGATGAAGCGCACCAGTTCAAAGACGGCGGCAATGGCGTCCGCCGTATTGAAATCATCGTCCATGGCGCTGACAAAGGCTTCGGTAAAGCGCCCCGCCTCCTGCAGCAGCTTTGTTTCCTCCTCCGTCATGTCTTCCGTACGCTCCCCCTTCAGGAGATAGGACAGATTCTCCGCACAGTTCACGATACGGTGAAGGGAGGTCTTTGCGCTCTCCATCAGCTCCTCGCTGAAATTCAGGGGCGAGCGGTAATGCGCGGAGAGCATGAAGAAGCGCAGCACCTGACCGTCATATTTTTCCAGAACGTCCCGCACGGTAAAGAAATTCCCGAGCGACTTCGACATCTTTTTGTTATTGATGTTCAGGAAGGCGTTGTGCATCCAGTAACGCGCAAAGGCTTTGCCGCTGCAGCATTCGGACTGTGCGATCTCGTTTTCGTGATGCGGAAAGACCAGATCCTCCCCGCCGCCGTGGATATCAATCTCCTCCCCGAGGTATTTCCGGCTCATCTCCGAGCACTCGATATGCCAGCCGGGTCTGCCCTCACACCAGGGGGAAGGCCAGGCGGGCTCTCCCTCCTTTTTCGGCTTCCACAGCACAAAATCCAGCGGGTCTTCCTTCTGCTCCGCGCCGTCCACCTTGAGCGCGCGTTCCCCGCTGCGCAGGTCATCCAGGTTTTTATGGGAAAGCTTGCCGTATTCTTTGAAGGAGCGGGAGCGGAAATACACCGTTCCGTCCATCGCGGGATAGGCATGCCCCTTTTGCACCAGCGTTTCGATCATGGAGATCATGCCGTCGATCTCCTCCGTGGCCTTCGGATGGAGCGTCGCGGGAAGCACATTCAGCGCCTCCATGTCCTTTTTGCACTCCGCGATATAACGCTCGGAAATCTCCTCCGCAGGGACCCCCTCCTCCTGCGCGGCCTTAATGATCTTGTCATCCACGTCCGTGAAATTGGAGACATAATTGACCGCAAAGCCGCGGTACTCCAAATAACGACGGACGGTATCGAAAAAAATCATCGGACGCGCGTTGCCGATATGAATCAGGTTATAGACCGTCGGCCCGCAGACATACATGCGGACCTTCTTTTCCTCGATGGGGTGAAATTCCTCCGGCCTCCCGGTCATGGTGTTGTAAATACGCATGCGTTCTCCTCTTATGATGACAGCATGACATCCCTGTGCCGCTTACGCTCTTATGTTCCGGCTTTGCAGCAGCCCTCCTGCTTCACGGGTGCGGCCCCGGTCTGAAAGGTGACGTTTCTCGAAAAGATATCCTGCGGCGTGGTCAGCAGTGCCACGGCCTGCGCCGCAATGCCCTCCCCGGCGCCGGTAAATCCCAGGCCCTCCTCCGTCGTCGCCTTGACATTGACCTGGTTCACGTCCAGCTCCAGCGCGGAAGCGATCTTCTCCCGCATCGCATCAATGTAGGGGCGCATCTTCGGTGCCTGCGCAATCACGATCGCGTCAATGTTCTCAATGATGTAACGTTTTTCCGATAATAAATGTCCGACTTTACGTAATAGCTCCAGGGAATCCGCGTCCTTGTATTCCGGGTCCGTGTCCGGGAAATGCTTGCCGATATCGCCCAGCGCCGCGGCGCCTAAGAGCGCGTCGGAAATGGCATGCAGAAGGACATCCGCGTCGGAATGACCGAGCAGACCCTTCTCATAGGGAATCGTCACACCGCCGATGATCAGCGGGCGGCCGGGGACGAGTTTATGAACATCATATCCTGAACCTATTCTCATGCTTCCTCCTGTGTCGGAAGCATGATTGCGCTTCCGGCATTCCAAACCGCTTTCAGCGGTGCCGTTCAGCGCCGCCTTCCTGTTTTACGCATTCTTACGTCGCCGCGCAGCAAGTGCGCGTCGCCTGCCTCTACAGTGATTTCCTCAACGTTGTGATTTCTCTCTTCAATCCCCTTGTCTCCTCGCGCAGCTTCGTGAAGCGGTCGGGGATGTTCTCCCATGAGGTGGAGAGGCTGCGGGCGAGGGCGGTGATCATGTCATGCTCCTCCGTGAAGAGGGCAAGGGCACGCGCACCCGCCGCAATACTTAATCGTACACCACCCTTCCAGTTCTGTAAACGGATGATTTTGACGAGACCGATCTCGCCGGTGCGTGCCACATGCGGCGCGCAACAGGCGCAGGTATCGATGCCGGGGATCGTCACGATGCGAAGCTCATCCGAGGCGATCTCCTTTTTGCTGCGGTAAACAAGGGTCTTCTGCTCCTCCTCCGAAGGGAAAGTGATCTCCACCGGCAGGTTGTCCCAGATGGCCCGGTTGGCGGAAAGCTCGATCTCCGGGATCTGCTCCGGCGCCAGCACCCCGCTGTAGTCCATCGTGCAGCTGTTTTCGCTTAAGCGGAAGCCCACGTTATCATAGCCGAAGCGCGCATGCACGATGCCGGAAATGATATGCTCCGCCGTATGCTGCTGCATGAAATCAAAGCGGCGTGCCATGTCCACCTCTCCGCGCAGCATGGTCCCCGGTGTCAGCAGGCTCATGACATCCTGCGGCAGTGTGACCCGGTGCAGGATCACGCCGTCTTCGATCTGCACATCCGTCACGGTAAGCGCAAGCTCCCCGCCCTTACCGTCCGGCAGATACAGCGCTCCCCGGTCGCTCAGCTGCCCGCCCGCTTCCGGAAAGAACGCGGTCCGGTCAAGCACAAGTACACCGCCCTCGTGCCGGAGCACGGAGGCGGTGAACGAAGGATCCGATATATTCTTGTCATACAGTTTGATTGTGGGATTGTTCACGCGTACAATGGCAGGCTGGTGAGCTTCTTCATCACCTGTTCCTTGACAACGGAGACATCCTTTTTCAGGGAGAAGGCCATCTCGCTGTACAGCAGCTTTTCCGCGGTCATCAGATGGCGTTCGTTCATGGAGGCCAGCTTCTTGCCCTCCATGGCGCGCTTGGCCCTCGCTTTATGAAGACCCTTCACGAGGCGCATCATGTCATCCGTCTTGTTTTCCTTGATGACACTCACGATCTGGGCTTCCGCACGTTTGCCGCTCTGCACCTCGATCTCTTCCATCTCATCCAGCTCCGCCAGCAGCTCCTGTGCGTGCTTTTTGCTGATGACCGTGCGCATCTTGTCTTCCGCGCCCTCCACCGGCACATAGAGAACGCCGTTGCGGTCCGTCGCCGGCGACATCATGTAATACAGCTTTTCCGACTGTCCGTCCAGAAAGGGCGGAACCAGCACTTCCTTGACCTGGCATACGCCATGGTTCCCGTAAACAGCAACGTCTCCTCTCTTCAACATCTTGTGCCTTCCTTTCCGAAAAACCACTATTTTTCTAAAAAAGGGCGTAAAAAACCGGCCTTACGCAAGCAAGAGCGTCGGCCGCTTTACCCAACCACAGATCTGCTTTGGTACTGATATTATAGCACTTTCGGGCATGAAAAAACAGGCGGAAAAACTACCAAAAAAAAGCAGAATCCGGCGGTCATTTTTTACAACGCGATCATGGGAACCCTTGCAGATAAAAAAAGAAATGAAACTGCGACCGCTCAGACACCAAACAGGAAGCGTGTGATCAGCACCATGGCCAGCAGGATCACGATGGCAACCGGAAGAAAAATCCCCCAGGCGGAGAGAATCATCAGGAGCATTTCCTTTACGCCGACCTTCTCCTCCGCTCCCGGGATTGGCCTCACAGGATGCAGGCTTTCCGGATCACTCCCGTTTTGCGGCGCATCCGGAACCACCGCTTCTCCCGGATCCGAAACCGTCACGGCGAAATCAGCGTGTTCCGTTTCCTCCGCATGGCCGTTTCGTTCTCTTTGAAAGCGGAACGCGCGGTCCAGACGCTTGTCAAACATGGAGCATCAGCTCTCCGCACCCAGGCGGTGATGGCAGGCCACAAAGTGATCCGGTGCGATCTCCTCCCAGGCCGGCGTCACATGCTCGCAGATCTCCGTGCAGTACTTGCAGCGGGTATGGAACTTGCAGCCGGACGGCGGATTCACCGGGCTCGGGATATCGCCCTCCAGCACCTTGATCTCCTTCTTCTCCTCCGTCGTGGGGATGGAGTCCAGAAGCGCCCTCGTGTAAGGATGCGCCGGTGCGCGGAAGATCTCATCCGAGGCCGCCAGCTCCACCATATTGCCGAGGTACATGACGCCAATCCGGTCGGAAATGTACTTCACGACGGACAGGTCATGCGTGATGAAGAGATAGGTCAGGTCCTGCTGTTCCCTGAGATCCTGCAGGAGGTTAATGATCTGGGACTGCACGGACACGTCCAGCGCGGAAACCGCCTCGTCACAGACGACAAACTTCGGCTTCACCGCAAGTGCCCTTGCGATCGAAATACGCTGCCGCTGTCCCCCGGAGAACTGATAGGGGAAGCGGTGCAGAAAGTATCCCTGCAGGCCGCAGTCATCCATGACCTTTAAGATATACTCCTTCATGCGGTCATTGTTTTTGCGGAAGATGTTATGCGCGATCAGACCCTCGCCGATGATCTGACCGACCGTCATGCGCGGATTGAGCGAGGAATACGGATCCTGGAAGATGATCTGTAAATCCTGCCGCAGCAGACGGATTTCGTTATAGGTCAGGCGCGCCAGGTCCACGCCCTCGTCGCGCATGGCTTCGAACTTCTGAAACTCCGGATCGTTCATATGCGGCTGCCGGAGCGCATCGATCGCCTTTACGGAGGCATCGATCTCACGGTCCAAATCCGCGATCTGCTTGTCAATGCTCTTAACCTTTTCTTCCTGTGCGGAAGCGTTCCTGTTTTCGAAGGCGGCGTCATCATGCTCCACCTGTGCCCTTGCACGCTCCACCCTTAAATCCCTGCGCTTGCGCGCCAGGCTGTAATTCGCCTCATAGGCCGCCTTCACCCTGGAAAGGTCCTTCAGCGCCATGAAGCCGCCGACGATATTCGCCACATCTAAAAGCGCGTCCGAAGCGGCCTTCTTTGCCGCATCCAGCTCCGCGTGCTTTTCAAACTGCTCCTTTTCGGAGAGCTTGTCATAATGCGCCTGCAGCTCGTCACGCTTCTTTTCCTTTTCGCCGATCTCCGCAATCTTCTTTTCCAGATTCTTCACGGTGTCCAGCATGTACTTCGGCGCGAGGTCATCCAGGGTCTTGCCGTAGTACATCGTGCGGCCATCCGTCTGCTTGTAAAGCTGTAAAATGGTGCGGCCGAGCGTCGACTTGCCGCAGCCGGATTCGCCGACCAGGCCGAAGACCTCACCCTCGTAAATGTCCAGCGTGATGCCGTCATTCGCCTTGACGTAAAGGCCTCTTTTTTTCAGCGGAAAATACTGTTTCAGATTGCTGATGCGCAGCAACACCTTTTTTTCATCAGACATGTCTCTTGCTTACCTCCGGATAAAAACAGCGGATCTGCTGCGTATCGCTTACCTTGACCAGTTCCGGCTCCTCTTCCCTGCACTTGTCCGTCGCGTACTTGCAGCGGGGCGCAAACTTGCAGCCCTTCGGCAGATTCAGGGGATGCGGCACGGCACCCGGAATCGGCTCCAGACGTTCGGAGGAATCCGCGTCCAGACGCGGGATGGAATTCATCAGTCCCTCCGTATACGGATGCATGTAAGCGCTTCCGCCGCCGAAAATCGTATGCGCGGGAGACATCTCCACGATCTGTCCGCAGTACATGACCGCCACGTCGTCCGCCATCTGGTTGATGACACCGAGGTCATGCGTGATGAAGAGGATGGACGTGCCAAGCTCACGTTTGAGTTCATTCATCAGATGCAGAATCTGCGCCTGTATCGTCACGTCCAGCGCGGTTGTCGGCTCATCCGCAATCAGGAGTTTCGGACGGCAGGCCAGGGCCATCGCGATCATGACGCGCTGCCGCATGCCGCCGGAAAGCTGGTGCGGATACTGCTTTGCCACAACCTCCGGATTGGGGATCTTGACATCCGCAAGGATATCCACCACCTTCTTCGCCGCTTCCTTTTTGCTCATGCCCTGATGGATGATGAAGGGCTCCGACGCCTGCCGTTCGACCGTAAACACGGGATTCAAGGAGGTCATCGGCTCCTGGAAAATGACGGAAATATCATTGCCGCGCACCTTGTACATATCACTCAGAGAGAGTTTGGTCAGCTCTCTGCCGTCAAACTCGATGGAACCGGAATCAATGTAGCCGTTGGAATCCAGGAGTCTTAATATACTCATGGCGGAAACGCTCTTTCCGCTCCCGGACTCGCCGACGAGACCGAGCGTTTTCCCGCTTTCCACGGAATAGGACACGTCATTCACCGCCTTCACGATCCCGCGTTTCGTCGTAAAATAACTGTGGAGATGTTTCATATCCAGTAAAGGCATATCTGTTTCCTCCGCCTGTTTAATGTCCGATCGATTTCGGGTCAACCGCGTCTCGGATGGCATCGCCGACTAAGTTGATGCAGATTGTGCAGATCCCGAAGATCAGCGAGGGGAACACCCAGCGCCACCAGTACTGCTGGATGACAATGGAGTTGTTCGCGCCGGAGAGCATATTCCCCCAGGATGGCGACGGCAAAGGAACACCGAAGCCGAGGTAAGACAGTGTCGATTCCGTCAGCATACAGGTGGCAAAGGAAAGTGTCGCTTCCACCAGCAGCACATTCAGCACATTCGGCAGAATGTGTTTGAAGATAATCGTCCTTTCTCGGACACCCATTGCCTGCGCCGCCGTGACAAATTCCTTTTCGCGCTCCGCTAAAATCTGCGCACGGATCAGACGGCAGGTACCGGTCCAGGACAAAACACCCAGCACCACCATGATCAGATACATGCGCTTTGTCACATCAATCCTTGTGCCGATGATCGCGGAAAGCAGCATCGCAAAGGGGAGGAAGGGAATCGCGCCGAATACCTCCGCGATACGCATGACAAGCATATCCACCTTGCCGCCGAAATAGCCTGCGAGTCCGCCCATAATGACGCCAATGACAATCGCAATGATTACCGCGACAAATCCGACGGTCATCGTGATCTGTCCGCCGTTGATGATGCGGGTGAGGATGTCCCTGCCCAGGTCATCCGTCCCGAGCGGGTGACCCTTCAGTCCCCAGGTATGGACATCACCGTCCACATCCACCGCGTAATTCTGGTAAAATCCCGCGAAGACGGTCTCGATATCCTTTTCGTTGACGGAAGCGGGGATGTCGATCTGGTGATGCCCGTTGTCTCCCCAGCTGACCACATCGCCGTTTTCCATCAGCGCCGTATAGTGATAACGTCCGCCATAGATTTCCAGCGGCTTCGCGGTCATGACAGGCTCCTCGTCATCCGCCTCTGCGGCGGATACGCGCTCCGGCACCTTGTTTTCGCTGTGTGCGGTATTACCCCAAACGATGATTTCACCGTTTTCTTTCACGCCTGCCATCGTGTCACCGGTCGCGGCGATATCCACCACGCCGGAGGAAAGGCTTTCCGGAATCCGGTTGAAGGCATTCGTCTTTTCAATGCCGCCGTAAACCACGCTTCCGTCCTCCATCAGCAGACAGTAGTGGTAGGTGGCAATGGCAAATTTTTTGACACCCTCGCGGTAATCTTTCCTGACATCCAGGTCACACATATTCGTGTTGCCCCAGAAATAGACATTCCCCTCATCCGTCAGGGCACCGGAACACTGATATCCCGCTTCGATCTGGATGATGTTTTTGCCGCCTTTTTTACGCGACACCTTCAATTCCTGCGGAATGCGGTCCTGCCCGAGACGCTTGTTGCCCCAGACGTAGAGCTGCCCGTCATCTCCCAGTGCCACGGCATGGTCATAACCGGCCGCGACGGAAACAATCTTGGCCTCCAGCACCTCCTCCGGGATATCCTTTAAATCGATCGTATCCGTAATCTTCGTATATCCCCAGATATAGATCTTTCCATCCTTGTCACAGCCGAGACCGAAGGTCGCTCCCGCGGCGATGTCCTGAATGTTACCGTCAAGCTCTTTTGGCACCTCCAGCATGGAGTTGATCGGCGGAACGTGGATCTGCGTGTTATCATTGTCGCCAAGATCAATCTGGATGAAATACGGGCCGATAAACACAAAGACAAAGATCAATAAAAAAATAATCAAACCGGTCATCCCCAGCTTGTTATGCAGGAAATTGGAAAGCATCATCCTGCCGGGGGACTGTATCTGTTCCTCCGCCAGGATATTCGTTTCCGTATTGCGGTTGCCGAAGAGGCGGCGCCAAATCGATGGTTTCTTTTTCTTTTCGGGCATTCCGGAACCTCCCCTATTTATTGACACGGATGCGCGGATCGACAAATCCGTAGATCAGATCCATCAGCAACGCACCGACCAGACTCACGACCGTATAAAACATCTGCACAAAAAGCGATACCTCAAAATCATGGTTGGAAAGACTCTGGATATAAAGTCTTCCCATACCGCTGATGCCGAAGGTGGACTCCACCAGCACGGATCCCGAAAAAATACCGAGAAACCAGCTGATGATCAGGGTCACAACCGGCAGCAGCGCGTTGCGCCAGGCATGGGAATAAATCACCACGCGCTCCTTGACACCCTTTGCGCGCGCCGTGCGGATGTGATCCATGGAGAGCGCCTCGATCATGGCCGAGCGCACGTACCTGCTCATGCCGCCGAGCGAAGCGAAGGTCATGACGATCAGCGGCAGACCAAGATAATACAATTCATCCAGAAAAGCCCGAAGGCCCGTATAATTGGCGCCCGGTGTTCCGATACCGGAAACCGGGAACCAGCGCAGCAGCACCGCAAATACATAGATAAATACCAAGGCTATAATATAGATTGGTATGGAATAGCCGACGATAGAAAACACCTGGACAAAATTATCCCTGCGGCTTCCCTTATGCACCGCGCACCAGATCCCAAGCGGAATCGTGATACCAAGAGCCAAAATCGTCGCAAAGATATTCATGAAAACCGTTGTCCTGATCGGGGCGGAAATGACATTCACCACCGGTTTTTTGTAGAAATTGGAATAACCGAAATTCGCCTGAAAGTACCCGTTGAACTCGCCGCTCTTTTCGGGAATGACGCCCAACCAGCGGGCATAGCGTACAATGATCGGATCATCCAGTCCCATAGATTCCCTCAGATCCCGGTACATTTTCTCGTAGACATCCGGTCTGAGTGTTTTTTTCATTTCTTCAAGTTCCAGTCTTGCCGGGTCACTCGGAATCAGATTAAACAAAAAATACATGACAAATGATACGATGAAAAAGACAACCACCATGTATAGAATTCTTTTCAGTATATATTTCGTCACGGCTTATGCTTCCTCCTTCACCGCCGTCCAAAGCCCTGAAATCGGGCAGAACGCCTTTCGCGTTCCGCCCGATTCCGTCTGATCTTCATTCAATAATCGATCGGATAGCAGAGTGATTATTCGATGTACGCGTACACCACCGCCTGCTGGAAATCAAAGAGCGGGTTGCACTCGAGATCATGGATCTTGCTGCTCATGATATCATAGTAGATATTGGAGTACAGCGGGATCTCGGGAAGATAATCGTTCCACTCGTCGATGAAGTCCACCCAAATCTTCAGGTAGGTTTCCGAATCACCGGGCTCCACACCATAGACCATGTCCATGGAAAGCTGATCCAGCTCCTCACTATCCGTGAAGTTGGAGTTGTAGCCCTGTGCGTAGTACTCCGGATTGGATTTTTCCGTAACAAACTGATATGCCTGAGAGTACGCTGCCGAAAAGTTGGAGGCCAGGTTGTACATGCCGTAGGTCGGCACACCGTACTGATCACCTGCCGTCGCGTCACGGTACATGTAATTCAGCAGTTCTTCGAAGGTCATAACCGCCTGGTTGATCTGGATACCGGCTTCCTTGACCTGGTCACCGTTTGCCAGCATAACCGCCAGCAGGTCAGACACGGAGTTGCCTTCGGAGGATGCCCATTCGATGATCAGCGGCATCAGGATCGTGCCGTCCGCCAGTGTCACATTGTGCTGGTAATCACCGGCTTCTTCCTTAGTGACTTTCTTATAACGAATGCCCTCGGTGTAATCTTCACCCTTTTCATTCAACACCCAGCCGTCCTCTTCCAGGACTTCGATTGCCTTATTGACATCATAGGCGTAGGTGTCCAGACGATCCGCCAGCTCTTCCTTGGAATCCTTGTACATCCACATGGCAATGCCGTAAGGACCGTGCACAACGGAGCCGTAGCCGCCCGTGAAGGTATTGGCAAAGTCATTGCGATCCAGCAGATAGGCGATTGCGTGACGCACCGCCTTGAACTGCGTGGGGCCGAAGTCGCACTGGAACATCAGCTTACCGTAGCCTGCGCGGTCATAGTTGACTGTGTAGAAATCACCGGTTTCTTCCAGATCCAGCGCCGCGTTGACTTCGTCACCGCCGGTTAATGCGCTTAAGAAGTCGATACCGCCGGTGGCCAGCTCATCCAGCATCGTCGCCTGCACGGCCTTCACAATGATGATGCGCTCGACGGAAGGCTTCTGGCCTTCAAAGTTGCCCGCATAATTCGGGTTGATCACAACGGTTGCGGAAACGGAAGCCTGGTCAAAGCTTTCCATCTGGTAAGGGCCTGCGGAAATACGGCCTTCATAAACGTAACGGGAAGCATCAATCTCTTCCGCGGAAAGCTCGCCGCCGTCCAGATAAACGCCTTCGCCGTCATCCTTGACCGTGATGTCCGTCTGGGACGGTGCGTACAATTTGAAGGACATCGGACGCAGGGACGCATACAGTAAATCGAAGTAATACGGAATGAAATCCGCATTGATTGTGATGGAATAGGTATATTCATCCAGCAGTCTCAGACCGGAAATCACATTGCTTTCCCCGCTCTGATACTCGACTCCGCCCACCACCTGCTCGGCGGTTTCATTGGTTTTCGCACCCGCTTCGTTTGCGGCGGGAGAAAGCGCAATCAGCAGATTCGCGCAGAAATCAGCGGCCGTGATCGGATCGCCGTTGTTGAACTTCAGGCCTTCATTGATCTCAACCGTAAAGGTTTTGGAGCCGTCCGCGTTTTCTTCGCTTTCCATGTTCTTGACAACCGTATCGTTCAAAATGATCTCGCCGTCCTGATTGGAAACAACCACATCATAGTCATCAATCAGGTCACGCAGCGTCTTGTCCGCAGCGTTGTTTTTCCACCAGGCATTGCCCAGGTCACCGTTCATCTCGGTCGTCGTGCCGTAGATGATCTGGTTGAGCACCTCCGCGGGTGCCTCTTCCGCCGTGGACGCTTCCGCAGATGCTTCAGACGTCGCTTCCGCAGCCGTGGACGCCTCCGTCGCAGCCGGTTCCGCCGTCGTCGTGGCTGTGCTGCCGGCATTGCCGCCGCAGGCAGTCAGCGCGAAGGCGAGCAGAAGCACAGAAGCAACGCTTCTCATGGTTCTCTTTTTCATGTTCTCCCTCCTCTTTACTTAATTAATACTGACAGTTACATAAAACAAAACTAATTTTACACGAAATCATACGGTTTGTAAATGATTTCTTTATCGCTTTAAAGCGCGCTTGTAACCATATGTTCTCTTGCTTTACAAAACCCCCTCAAGATCATAGTCATCCAGCCACGCCGTCGCCCTCTCGCAGACCTGTTTCAGCATCTCCCCGCCGAAGGGCGTCTGCAGTCCCGCCTTCTCCAGCAGCTCCGTAAATGTCAGGGAACCGCCGAGGCGCGTGTAGGCCATGTATTTCTCCCAGGCTTTGTTCTCATCTTCCTGTATCATCGCCCAGAAGGACAGCGCCACGGTCTGCGCCAGGCAGTAATCAATGTAATAGAACGGGTGCACATAGATGTGCAGCTGCTGCTGCCAGGCCTCTCCGTCCGCGTAAAAAGGAATGTCCCCGTCGAGGTTCACCCAGGGCATGTAGATCTGCTGCAGGCGTTTCCACTCCGCATGGCGTTCCTTAGGGCTCAGATCCGGCTTTTCATACATCACATGCTGGAAATGGTCCACCAGCGTGCCGTAAGGGATAAAGAGGATGGAACCCGTCAGATGGCTGTACAGAAACTTTTTTGTATCCGCCCCGAAGAAATCCTCCGCGCTCTTCCAGCCGAAGAATTCCATGGACATGGAATGCACCTCGCAGGCCTCCATCGTCGGGAGGGTCGTCGAAAGCGGCACGCGGTCGTAATTCATGTAGCCCGCAAAGGCATGTCCCGCCTCATGCGTGACCACCTCCACATCATGCTGCGTGCCGTTGAAATTGGCGAAGATGAAGGAGGTCTTATAATCGAAAATCTCCGTCATATAGCCGCCGGCGCGCTTCCCTTCCTTGGATTCCAGGTCCATCATGCCGTTTTCGATCATCCCGTTGAAGAAGTCGCTCGTCTCCGGGGAAAGCGCGTCATAGAAGCGTTTTCCGGCCTCGACGATCTCCTTCACGCCGCCCGCGGGCTTCGGATTGCCGCTCTTGAATTCCAGTGCCATATCGGAATAGCTTAAGGGCCAGGCCTTTCCGGTGCGCTCCGCCTGCGCCCTGCGGATCTTTTCCGCCACGGGCACGAGGTACTCCACCACCGCCTTCCGGAACTTCTCCACATCCGTCTTGTCATAGCAGTTGCGTGACATGCGGTAGTAGCCGAGCTCCGTGTAGCCGTCATAGCCGAGCTTCCTGCCCATCGCATCGCGCAGATGCACCAGCTCGTCATAGAGGCGGTCCAGCTCCTCCTGATGCTCCTTGAACCACTGCCCCGTCGCCTTCCAGGCGGCAAGACGCCTCGTGTCATCCGCGTCATTGCGGAAGGGCGCCATCTGGGAAATGGTATAGGTCTTTCCTTCAAAGGGAATCTGCGCGGAGGCGATCAGCTTCTCATAGGCCGTCACCAGATCGTTCTCCTGCTGCATTTCGGAAATGATCTCCGGCGAAAAGGCCTTCAGGGCGATCTCTGCGTTCGTGAAGATGATTTTGCCGAATTCTTTTTCCAGTTCCTTACGGAAGGGCGAATCCACCAGGGCCTTCTGCCAGAGCTGTCCGAATTCCTGCAGCTCCGGACCCGTCTCGTTCCACCACTTCTCCTCCGCCTCATAAAAGGCATCGCGCGTGTCGATGGAATTGCGGATATCGGCCAGTGTCCTGAGGGTGTGGACATGTCTTTCGTTTTCGTCCCATTCGAGGAACACCGCCTTTGCCTCCTCAAAGGAGGCCGCGTCCCGGAAGCGGGCAATGCAGTCCTTCATCCTTTCGATCAGTTGCGCCTTGTTCGGCCGCTCGTACTTCATCTCACTGAATTTCATAAGCCCTCCTTCAAAAAACGCCCCGGAGGCGCGCCTCCGGGGCGTTTGTATGCGCTTGTTACTCTTCCACGTCTCCCTCCGCAACCTTTGCGGCCCTTGCGGCGACCTCCTTCTCCTGCACATCGGAAGGCGTCTGCTCATAGCGGGCAAACTCATATTCAAAGTCCCCCGCGCCGCCGGTCATGCTGCGCAGCTGCGTGCAGTAGCCGTAGAGCTCCATCTGCGGCACCTCCGCCTCGATCACCTGCTTGCCGCCGACGGGATTCATGCCGAGCACCCTGCCTCTGCGCTTGTTGAGATCCCCCATGACATCGCCGGTGTAAGCATCCGGCACCGTGACCTTGAGCGTCACGATGGGCTCAAGGAGCACCGGCCCCGCTTCCATGAAGCCCTTCTTGAAGGCGTCTCTTGTCGCCACCTTGAAGGCCCCTTCGGAGGAATCCACCGGGTGATAAGAACCGTCGTACAGCACGGCCCTGACGCCGACGACGGGATATGCCGCAAGCGGTCCGGACTGGCAGGACTCCACAAGGCCCTTTTCCACCGCCGGGAAATAGTTCTTCGGAACGGAGCCGCCCACGACCTCCTGCTCGAAGACGTAAGGGGTTTCCATCTCTCCCGAAGGGGAGAACTTCATCTTGACATGACCGTACTGGCCGTGGCCGCCGGTCTGCTTCTTGTACTTGGAATCCACATCGGAATTCTTGCGGATCGTCTCACGGAAGGCGACCTTGGGCTTCATCAGCTCCACAGGCACCTTGAACTCGTTCTGTAAGCGGCTGGCCACAACCTCAATGTGCTGGTCTCCCATGCCGTAGATTAAGGTCTGGCGGTTCTCACCGTCATTGACCACACGCAGCGTCGGGTCTTCCGCCGCCATCTTCTGTAAGGACTGCGAGACCTTATCGATATCGCCCTTGTTCACCGCGCGGTAGCGCATGATCGTGAAGGGCTTCGGCAGATCCATCTTCGCGTACTGGACGGGCGTCGCCTTTGTGGAGAGCGTGTCCGAGGTGTTGACATCCAGCTTCTGCAGTGCGCCGATATCCCCGGCGTGCAGCTCCGGAATCTCGGAGGCCTTGTTGCCGGTGAGGATGAAGAGCTTGCCGATCTTCAACTCGGAGCCCTCCTCCACGTCATAGAGCATGTCATCTGTTTTGATGACGCCCGAGCGCACCTTGATCAGGGAGTATTTGCCGATGAAGGAATCCATCATCGTCTTCCAGACAAAGGCGCTCTTGGGCTTGCTGAAATCATAATCCGCCTCAAAGATCTCATTCGTCTTGGAGTTGATGCCCGCGATCTTGCGCATGTCAGGGCTCGGGCAGTATTTCACGATATCATCCATCAGCGTGAAGACGCCCTGCACGAGGGTACTGGAGCCCATCGTGACCGGCACGATCGAGCAGTCGTTGACGCCGATGCGCACCGCGGAGCGGATCTCCGCCTCGGAGAAGGTATCCCCGCCGAAGTAGCGGTCCATGAATTCCTCGCTCGTCTCCGCGACCGCTTCCATCAACGCGTCACGGTACAGTTTCAGGTTCTCCTCGTTATAATCCGGCACCGGGCATTCCTTCACTTCCTTGCCTTCCCAGCGGAAGCCCTTTTCCTGAATGACGTTGACATAACCGACAAACTTCTCGTTTTCACGGATCGGCAGGTTGAAGGGCGCGATCTTCTTGCCGTACTTGTCCTCCAGATCCTGTACGACCTGACGGTAGGAAACATCATCGATGTCCATATCCGACACGTAGATCATGCGCGGCATCTTATGCTTTTCGCACAGGTCCCAGGCGCGCTCCGCGCCGACCTCAATGCCGGCCTTGCCGCTGATCACGATGATCGCAAGGTCCGCGACGTTCATCGCCTCCTCGACCTCTCCCACGAAATCAAAGAAGCCGGGCGTATCCAGAACATTGATCTTTGCGCCCTCCCACTCCATCGGGATGACGGAGGTGGAGATGGAGATCTGACGCTTCTGTTCCTCCTTGCCGAAATCACTGATTGTGTTGCCGTCCGCCACCTTTCCGACGCGGCTGGTCAGGCCCGCAAGATAGGCCATGGCCTCCGCCAGTGACGTTTTTCCGCATCCCCCGTGCCCCAATAATACGACGTTGCGGATTTTGTCAGTTGTGTAAACGTTCATGAGCATACCTCCAACAGATGTTTGATGTCATACCTGTTTATTATATTAGAAACGGAAACATAGTACAAGGAAAAGTTTGAGCGGGGAACAAAGAACGCCCGCAGGTTTTTTCCCGCGGGCGCTCCGAAATAACAAACTCTCTTTTGAGAACCTGCCTTATACCGCAAAGACACCCAGCAGGGTGGCAGCGCCCTCACCCGCGGCGGCCACGGCGGAGATGCCGAGCGCACCGACAAGGATGAAGCCGATCGCGATAATGACACCGGAAATCAGCAGCGTGAGCACGCAGAATCCCATGATGTCGCGTGCGGACAGGCCCGCGATACCCAGTGCAGGCAGCGCCCAGAACGGCTGGATCATGTTCGTCCAGGCATCACCCCATGCGATGGACATACCCGTGACGGCCGGTTTGACGCCAAGCTTCAGTCCGGCAGGCATCATGATCGGTCCCTGCACCGTCCACTGGCCGCCGCCCGAAGGCACGAAGAAGTTGACGACACCGGCTGCGAGGAAGGTGAACACCGGGAAGGTGACCGTGTTGGAGATGCTGACGAAGAAATTGGAAATCACGATGGCAAGAGACTGCGCTCCTTCTATTGCGCTGCCATCGGGATTGGTCAGTTTGTAGACCATCAATGCCTGAATACCGGCGTAGAAGGGGAACTGGATGATGATACCGGCCGCACCCTTTGTCGCCTCGGCGATGGCGTGCACATAGCGCTTCGGCGTCATGTGGAAGATAATGCCGAGGATCAGGAAGATGAAGTTAACGGTGTTCAGGTTCAGTCCGTCCAGACCGGCCTTGGCGAAGTAAAGCACCAGATACACCACACCGGCGATACCGACGATCGCGTTCAGGATGATGCTGTTCTCGATCTTTTCGGCGGGCGTCGTTCCCTTAGGGAATTCCGTCTCGTCATCCTTCAGCAGTGCGGGATCAATCTTCACGGTCTCTTCCGGCGAAGGATGAATCTTCGCGAGGAAGACCGGGATCACGATCAGGATCGCCAGGCAGATCAGCAGGTTCCAGGGCGAGAAGATCGTTTCCGCCGTGGAGATCGGCGCATCGGCTGCCACCGCGCCGCCCGTGACGGACGCAAGTGTTTCACCCTTGGTGTTCAGTGCCAGCGGGATGGAGCCGGAGATACCGGCATGCCACACGACGAAGCCGGAGTACGCGCCCGCGATGATCAGGCGGTAATCCACGCCGTCCAGCTGTTTCGCGACTTCCTTTGCCAGCAGCGCGCCGACAACCAGGCCGAAGCCCCAGTTGACGAAGCAGCAGATCGTGGAGATTGCCGTCACGATCAGGATCGCGGAGAACGGTGTCTTGGCCGTTCTGGCGATCGCCTTGATAGCCTTGCTGATCAGGGGAGCGGTCGCAAAGGCATTGCCCAGCACCAGAACCAGAACCATCTGCATGGCGAAGGAAAGCAGGTTCCATACGCCGGTGCCCCACGCATTGACAAGCTGTAAGGGCGTTGCTCCGGTGACCGGGATCGCGAAGATGAAGACGATGATGGTCAGGAATACGCAAAAGATGAACGGATCCGGAAGGAACCTGTTCACCAGGTTTACGCACCCATTGGTGAGTTTTTTCATACGTTCATACCCTCCTCGTATAAAGTGTTTAGAATCTACAAAAAATATTATAAGAATTATAACCGGATATGTCAAATATCTTTTTTTATTTTTTAGAATCTTCAGGCCGGGGATACAGATTTGAACCAATTTAAAATAATGGTTGACGAAAGTGATCAGGAAAAGATAAAATTGTTCTCTTAAGGGGGGTTTTGGCTTATGGATCGTGAGCAGTTCAAACGTATGGACTGGTTTTCCATTCTGGTACCGCTGAGTGTGGTCATCCTGCTCTGCATCTCTTTTGCCCTGCAGCCGCAGGCCTCGACGCTGGTGCTGGAATCCATGCGCCACTTCGTGGGAGATACCTGCAGCATCTATTTCGCGGTGCTCGGTGTCGGCGTCTTACTCTTCACCGTCGTGATCGGTCTGTCCCGTTACGGCAGGATCCGCTTCGGCAATCTGGAAAAGCCGGAATACTCCGATTTCCGCTGGGGCGCCCTGATTTTCACCTCCACGATGGCCGCCGACATCCTCTTTTATTCCCTGACGGAATGGGCGCTTTATGCGAACGAACCTTATATCGAAGAACTGGGCGGCATCCAGAAATGGGCCTCCACCTACCCGCTCTTCCACTGGGGGCCGATCGCCTGGGGCTTTTACATCGCCCTTGCGGTCGCCTTCGGCTATATGTTCCATGTCCGCGGCACGCAGAAACAAAAATATTCCGAAGCCTGCCGGCCGCTGCTGGGAAAAAAAGTGGACGGTGTCGCCGGGAAGATCATCGACCTGATCGCCATCTTTTCCCTGATTGCGGGCACGAGCACGACCTTTTCCGTCACCTCTCCCCTGCTGAGTGCCGCGGTGGCAAAGGTCTTTCATCTGGAGGATTCCACCAAACTCGCGATTCTCATCCTGATCGTGATCGCCGTGACCTATACCCTCGTGCTGTGGTTCGGCATGAAGGCGATCTCCCGCTTGGCGGTTATCTGCGTGGTGCTGTTCCTTGCGCTTCTGGGCTATGTCCTCCTCTTCGGCGGAGAAACGCGTTATGTTCTGGAAACCGGCTTTTCCGCGCTCGGCAACATGGTACAGAACTTCATCGGCATGGCCACCTGGCTGGATCCCTTAAGGGAAAATCTTTTTCCCCAGAACTGGACGGTCTATTACTGGGCCTACTGGATGGTGTGGTGTGTGGCGACGCCTTTCTTTATCGGCACGATCAGCAAGGGCCGCACAATCCGCAACATGGTGTTCGGCGGTTATTTCTGGGGGCTTTGCGGCACCTTCATGACCTTCATCATCCTCGGCAATTACGGGCTCGCGCAGCAGATGAAGCACGGCCTGGACGTCAGCGGCTACATCGCGGCGGGCGGTCTGTACTCGGAATCCGTCATCCGCGTGTTTGTTGCGCTGCCGCTGCCGGCGCTGGGGCTGTTGCTGTTAGTCATCACGATGATTCTCTTCTATGCCACCACCTTTGATTCCCTGGCCATGGTGATCTCCTATTATTCTTATAAGAAGATCGCCACCGGCGTCATGCCCGGCAAGCCGATCCGCATCTTCTGGTCGATCGTGTTCATTCTCTTCCCGATCGCCCTGATCTCCTCGGAGAGTTCCATCTACAGCCTGCAGTCCGTTTCCATCATTGCGGCCTTTCCGATCGGCGTCATCATCATCATGATCTGCGTCTCTCTGGTGAAGCAGCTGCGGGAGGACTTTCCCGCGAAAAAGGAAGACTTGAAATAGACGGCTGCGGAGAATCTTTGCCGCGGACGTTTATGATAGGGTTGCAAACGCACAAGACAAAAGGAGGTAAACACATGAAAAAGCTTTTATCGAGGGGGTTGGCACTGTTCCTGGCAGCGGGACTCGTCGCCTGCGGCGGTTCATCCGGCGGCTCATCCGGCGGTGCCGCATCTTCGGCGGCCGCTCCCGCAGCCTCGGAGGGAACGGAGGCCGGACAGAGCACGGCAGCAGAACCCGCAGCATCCGGCGAGAAAATCGAGATCGAATTCTGGCTGGCACAGGGCAATAACGTCATGGACCTGGTGCAGGAGGAAATCGATAACTTCAACAATTCGCAGGACCTTTACCATGTGACAGCGATCCAGCAGGAAAACTACGTCAAGACCTTCTCCAACCTGCAGGCTGCGATCGCCGGCAAAACGGCGCCGGACGTGGCGCTGTTGGACACTGCGCCGGCAAGGCAGCTTTATGAAAAGGGTGCGCTCGTCACCTTCAACCAGTTCCAGGATGCGGATCCGGACTTCAACGCCGATGACTTCTATGCCGATTTTGCGGCCAACGGCATCGACGGTGACACGACCTTTGCCCGCCCCTGGTACGGCACGATCCAGATCGCCTATTACAGCGTCAAGGCCTTTGAGGACGCGGGCGTGGATCCCGCAAGCATAAAGTCCTGGCAGGATCTCGTCTCCCATGCGGACGCGTTTAAGGCGGCCGGCTACAACCGCGTCTGGGAGCCGATGGGCGGCGATGCCAAAAACCTGATCGACGCGGCCTTTGCCAACGGCGCGAAGGTGCTGTCCGATGACGGCACGCAGGTCATGATCAACTCCCCCGAATGGGTGGAGGTATGGGAAAGCTTCCGCGGCTGGATCCATGACGATGACATCATGGAGACCAAGTGGAACGGCCTGGATGACTGGGCCTACTGGTATGACACGATCGATGACGTGATCGAGGGCAGAAGCGCGGGCTATACCGGCTCTCCCGTGGACTCCGTGGACTTTGATTTCAATGTCATCCAGCCGCTGGAACAGTTCGGCTGGAACGGCGCGGAATCCAAGCCCTGGGCGCAGACCCTGATGCTGGTCATGCCCGATGGCAACGGTTCGGAGCGTCAGCAGGGCGCGTATGAATTCATCAAGTTCCTGACGAATCCGGAAAACCAGGCGGCCTACACGATGCTGACCACCTATCCCGCCGCCAACAAGCGCGTCACGGAAGTGCCTGCCTATCAGGAATTCCTGCGGGAAAACCCGGTGGCGGGGGTGCTCTTAAAGCAGGCGGAGCACGTCTCCTCTTATCCTGTTGACCCGACCGGCGGCAAGATTCTCGACGAACTCAACATCGCCGCGCAGGCGCTGGAGCTGGAGGGAAGAAGCGCCCAGGAAGTCCTGGATGAAGCGGCCGCAAACGCACAGATTGCCCTGGACGAAGCGCTGGGACAGTAAATAAAAAAACAACAGGGGACGGCGGGATCCTTCCGCTGTCCCCTGTCCGCAGAAAAGAGGAAACGCCATGTCTGAGATCATTCTCAAAAACATCACGAAGGAATACGAAAACGGCTTCCTGGCCGTTAAGGATGTCAATCTCGAAATCAAGGACAACGAATTTGTCATTCTCGTCGGTCCTTCCGGTTGCGGCAAATCCACGACGCTGCGCATGATTGCCGGTCTGGAGGATATCAGTGACGGGGAGCTTCTGATCGACGGAAAGCGGATGAATGACGTTGCACCGCAGCACCGTGACATCGCCATGGTCTTCCAGAATTATGCCCTGTATCCGCATATGACGGTCTACCAGAACATCGCCTACAGCCTGAAGATCAAAAAGACACCGAAGGCGGAGATCGAACAACGGGTACGTGAGGTGGCGGAAACGCTCGGTCTTACCGGTCTTTTAGACAGAAAAACCGGACAGCTCTCCGGCGGGCAGAAGCAGCGCGTGGCCATGGGCCGTGCCATCATCCGGCATCCGAAGGCCTTCCTGATGGACGAACCGCTCTCCAATCTCGATGCCAAGCTGCGCGGACAGATGCGCGTGGAAATCGCGGATCTCTACCAGCGTCTCAACACCACCTTTATCTACGTGACCCATGACCAGACGGAGGCCATGACGCTCGGCACCAAGATCGTCGTCATGAAGGACGGTGAGATCCAGCAGATCGACAGCCCCGCCAACCTCTTCAACTTCCCCGCCAACCGCTTCGTGGCCGGCTTCATCGGCACGCCGACGATGAACTTCTTTGACGCGACCTGTACGGAGGAAGGCGGACAGCTTGTGTTGCAGACGGAAAAGGGCCGCATCCCGATGAATGAAAAGAAGGCCGCGGCGCTTCGGGACGGCGGCTGGGTCGGAAAACAGCTGTCCGCAGGCATCCGTCCGGAGCACGTCATCTGTGCGGACCGCGGCGAAGAAGCCGTGTTCGAAGGCGAGGTCGGCGTGTTTGAACTGCTCGGCAGCAATGCCATTGTCTACGTGCAGACCGCTTCCGGCCGGATGGTCATGAACACCTCGGACCTTCGGGAGTATGCGCACGGGGAAAAGATTTCGCTTGGTGTCATGGCGGACATGGTGCACGTGTTTGATCCCGAAACGGAAAGGACGGTGACCAACTGATGAGGAACGGAGCCGGAATCAAGCGACGCTTTCAGAAGCGTTATGATAAGCCGCCGGTGGTCCTTCTGTTCGTGTTGCCGGCCTTCATCCCGCTGATCGTGTTCTGGATCTACCCGATCTGCCGCTCGATCTTTTTGAGTTTCACGAACTGGGATTTCATCTCCCCCACGTATAAACTCGTCGGGCTGAAAAACTATCTGTCCCTGTTCCGGAATCCCCGGTTTTTCGAGGCGCTCTGGCATACCGTGGTGTTTACCGCGGGAACCCTGATCCCGACAATCGTCCTGGGGCTGATCCTTGCGCTGCTTCTGGTGAAGAATTTCCGCGGCAGCGGCATCATGAAGTTCATTCTCTTTTCTCCCTGGATCACGCCGACGGTCGCGATCTCCATCGTATGGACCTGGATCTTCAAGGCGGACGGCGGTATCGCCAACACGATCCTTTCGGCGCTCGGCGCTTCACCCTTAAAATGGATTTCCTCCTCCGACACGGCCATGCTTTCCGTTGTCATCGTCACGATCTGGAAATCCCTGGGCTATGCCATGATCTTCTACCTCTCCGCCCTGGAAAAGGTGCCGGGAGAATTATATGAGGCGGGCGCCCTGGACGGTGCCTCCAAATGGCGGCAGTTTTTTGATATCACGCTGCCGTCGATTTCACCGACCACCTTTTTCCTGATGATCATCACCATGGTGAATTCCCTGCAGGCCTATGACCAGATCCAGATCCTGACGCAGGGCGGACCAAGTGGCAGTACAAGGACGCTGCTCTATATGTACTACCAGCTGGGGTTCCAGGAGTTTAACATGGGACAGGCGACCGCGGTTGCGGTCATCATGATCCTGCTGACCGTGGTCTTAAGCGTGTTCCAGTTTAAGGCCAGCGAAAAATGGGTCCATTATTGATGAGGTTGAACCGGTATGAATACCCGATACAGTGATAAAAATCCTTTGATTCTGCGCATTCTCGGCATTGCGGGAAAGACCGTGATCCTGGGCATCGCCTGTGTCTTCACGGCCTTCCCCTTCCTGTGGATGGTGCTGAGTTCCCTGAAGACCAAGGCCGATATTCTGAACACGGATGTCTTCTTTCCGCCGGATCCGCAGTGGAACAACATCACGAGCATCCTCTTTGACTCCCCCATTCCGAAGTATATCTTCAACAGCATGTGGGTGTCTCTCGCGATTGTCGCCCTGCAGATCGTCACCGGAGCGATGCTGGCCTATGCCATTGTGTTCTTAAAGTTCCGCATGCGCCGGGTGCTGTTTGCCGTCGTCATGGCGACCTATATGCTGCCGGTGGCCGCCACCTACATTCCCAGTTACATCATTCTGGCGGACTGGGGGCTTTTGGATTCCTTCGGCGGTCTCATCATCTCCAGCACGGTCAGTATCTTCGGCATCTTCCTGCTCCGGCAGGCCTTCATGCAGATTCCGAAGGGCCTGGTGGAGGCGGCGCGCATGGACGGTGCCAGCCACTGGCGTGCGCTGTGGGAGATCGTCTGTCCCATGACGAAGTCCAGTTTCATCACCTTCGGGCTGATGAACTTCATCGGCACCTATAACAACTATATGTGGCCCTCCCTGATCACCAAGACAAGCGACTATTTCCTTGTGTCACAGGGTCTGCGCGCCTTCTTCGTCCGTGACGGTGCTTACGGAACGGAATGGGCGCTCGTGATGGCGGCCTCCGCCGTCGTGGTGATCCCGCTGCTCGTGCTCTTTGCCTTCACGCAGCGCTGGTTCATCAACGGCATCGGCGGCGAAACCGGAATGAAGGGATAATACGAAAAATGAAGAACTTTGCACATCGCGGGTTTTCCGGGAAATATCCGGAGAACACCCTGCTGGCGTTTGACGAGGCCCGTAAGACAAAGGGCTGCGACGGCATCGAACTGGATGTCCACTTAAGCGCGGACGGAATTCCCGTCATTATTCATGACGAAGAGGTGGACCGGACGGCGGTCAGCGGACGGGGAACGGTCAAAGATCTGACACTTGAGCAGCTTCGGCGCTTTGACCTATCCTATACCTTTGCGGGCAAATGTGAACGACAGCGGATTCCGACACTCGAAGAGTACTTCGATCTGGTCCGTACCTGTGACCTCGAAACCAATATCGAATTGAAGACTGGGGTATACGAGTATCCGGGCATTGAGCAGAAAACCCTGGATCTCATCAGGGCTTACGGGATGGAGGAGCGCATCATCATCTCCTCCTTCAATCACCACAGTGTACTCCGTTTCAAGGCCCTTGCCCCGCACATCCGCTGCGGTCTTCTCTCCGACAGCTGGCTGATCGACGCCGGTGCGTATGTAAAGAAGGCGGGTGTCGAATACTATCATCCGATCTTCAACAACATGACGCCGGAATACGTGAAGGACCTGCGCGACAACGGGATCGGCATCAATGTCTGGACCGTCAACGAGCCTGAGGACGTGCGGCGGATGCGCTCGGTCGGCGTGGATGCCGTGATCGGCAATTTCCCCGACCGCACGGCCACGGTCATTGCCGAAGCCTCCTGAAAAAAAAGTCAGAAAAACCCCCGGACACGCTTTCGTCCGGGGGCTTTTTGATGTCTGTTTGAACTCTGCCGGGTACGGATCTGATCAGACTTCCATTGTCTTCACTTCGTCTGCGAAGAGCAATTTGCAGCCGGTCGCTTCCTGAATCTGCTCCCTTGTCACCTCGGGGTGCAGCTCCGTCACCGTGATGCCTTCCGGACGGACTTCCATGACGCCCATCTCCGTGATGATGAGGTTGACGCACTTGGCGGCTGTCAGCGGCAGCGTGCATTTCTCAAGAATCTTCGGATTGCCCTTCGCCGTGTGCTCCATCGCGACGATCACCTTACGCGCACCGACGACCAGATCCATCGCGCCGCCCATGCCGGGCATACGCTTTCCGGGAATGATCCAGTTGGCGAGGTTGCCTTCCTGGTCACATTCGAGGCAGCCTAAAACCGTCGCATCGACATGGCCGCCGCGGATGATGCAGAAGGAAGTCGCGCTGTTGACGAAGGAACCGCCCGGCATGCAGGAGGACGGTGCGCCGCCCGCGTCCACGACATAATAATCTTCCTTGCCTTCTTCGGGCCTGGGGCCCGCGCCCACGCAGCCAAGCTCCGCGTGCAGCGTGAGGCTCACGCCTTCCGGAAGATACGAAGGGACCATGGTCGGAATCCCGATGCCGAGATTGACCACGTCACCGTCTTTTAACTCTTTTGCCACTCTCTTAGCGATAATTGCTTTGATTTCGTTTTTATCCATGTGTTTGCTCCTTTTATATGATGCGGTCCGCCGGATTAATGGCCTTCACCCTGCGCAACATAGTCAACAAAAATACCCTGTACCATGACGTTCTCCGGCTCGATCCCGCCGATGTCAACGATATGATCCGCCTCGGCAATGACGATGTCCGCCGCGGTGGCCATGAGATCGCTGAAGTTGCGGGTCGTGCCCTTGAACCAGCAGTTGCCGGCTTTGTCCACGGTATGCGGAGCAATCAGCGCAACATCGGCGTGGACGGCCTTCATGATCAGGTATTCCTTCCCGTCAATGGTGATCTTGCCCTGTGCAAACGGGCTCTCTTCCACCGGTGTCGCAAGACCGGTCGGCGTGATGATGCCACCTAAGCCCCCGCCGCCCGCACGGACCATTTCCGCAAGCGAGCCCTGCGGAACCAGATCGACAACGAGCTCGCCCGCGTTCATCTGATCGGCGACATTCTGGTTCATGCCGACATGCGTGGCGATAAAGCGTTTTACCTGCTTGTTGTCAATCAGCTGTGCCAGACCGTAGCCGGTCTTCGGCGAATCGTTCGCGATAATGGTCAGGTCTTTCACCTTGTTTTTCACCAGTTCCGCGATGATGCCGTGCGGATTACCGCAGCCCAGGAATCCCCCGATCATGACGGTCATCCCGTCCTTTACCTGAGCGGCTGCCTCTTGTACAGTTACTGTTTTTGGCATTTTGCTTTCCCTCCTTAAGTAACAGGATCCGCGCCTTCGAAGAATAAAAAGAACCGGCGCAATTGACAGTACAGTTTTATCTTACGCCAGTTTTTCGGAAAAAACAATCACGAATTGTGTTCAATTTTCATAAAAAAAGCAAAACCTCATCTCCCTGCGGCAAGATTTCCCGTCTCCTCCAGCTGCGCCGCCTGCGCCGAAAGCGCGGCCGCCCCGATCATGCGGGCGCTGCCCTTCAGCGCATGCACGCGGATCGTGTAATTTTCCCAGTCCTCCTTTTCCAGGAAGTCTTCGATTTCCCCCGCCTTCTCCGCGGCACTCTCCGTAAACTGCCTGAGCGTCTTTTCGATCATCTCGTCCGTGCCGAGGTAGCGCTTTGCGGCAGCGTAGTCGATGCCGATTTGAGCGCTCCGGCGGACGATGGTTCCGTCCCGCTCCGGTTTCGCCGGACACGCCGCAGAGCCTGTTGTCTCTGCTCCGCGGCGAATACGTCGCTCGCCGGAATCCATGCGTCCGCCGGGCGCGTCAGCATCATATTCCCGCACAAGCTTCTCCGCCGGCAGATGCTTCATCAGCATGGCCTCCAGGGCCGCCCCCTCCACGGGCTTCGTCAGGTAATCCGTAAAGCCCTCCGCAAGGTAGCGTTCCCTTGCGCCCTGCACCACGTCCGCCGTCAGGCAGATGACAGGCGTGTGCGCGTTTTGTCCGTCCTGTTGCGCACGCAGAAGATGGAGCGCCTCCGTTCCACTCATATGCGGCATCCGCTGATCCATCAGGATCAGATCAAAGGGGATGTCCTTTGTCATTTCCAGGGACTGCGCACCGCTTGTCGCGGTATTGATCTTGATCTGCGTTGCGGAAAGCAGACCTTTCAGCACCGTCAGGTTGATTTCGGTATCATCCACGACCAGAATCCGCGCATCCGGCGCCCGGAAACTCTCCTGATAGGTCTTGAGTTCGCTTAAGGTCTGCTCGAAACGGTCGCGGAAGTTTCCGACGGTTTCCGTTCCCATTATTATCTGCGGAATGGTTACGGTAAAGGTCGAACCCTCGCCGTAAACGCTCTCCACACGGATCTCCCCGCCCATCATGTCGAGCAGCGATTTGGTGATCGCAAGGCCCAAGCCCGTTCCCTCGATCGTCTTCGTCCGGTTCGTATCCACGCGCTCAAACTTGGAGAACATCTTCGCCATGTCCTCCTCGCGGATGCCGATGCCGGTGTCCTTCACGGAGATTTCAAGGCACACCTCACCCGGCTGCTCCGCAGGTGCTGACGGATGAGGTGTCCCTGTGCTTCCCACCTCCAGTTTCACGCTGCCCTCATGCGTATACTTCACCGCATTGTTCAGGATATTTGTCATGACCTGTCTGACGCGCACTTCATCCCCGACCAGCGCGTCCGGCAGTGTCTCATCCACTTCCACCTCAAACCGCAGATCCTTGCTGCGTGCGCGGAAGGCAATCATGTTGCTGACATCATTTAAGACGGAAGACAGCTTGTACGCTGCGGGTGCAAGCTCCATCTTTCCCGCCTCGATCTTGCTGAAGTCCAGGATATCGTTGACGATGGACAGCAGGTTCTTTCCTGCGCTGTCCACATTATACGCATAGGATGTGATGCGGTGAAAGGCCTGGTCCTGTTCCTCCTTTCCGTCCGTCTCCCTCGCCTGCGCGGATTCGCGGAGGATCATCTCGTTCATGCCCAGCACCGCGTTGATCGGCGTGCGGATCTCATGGGACATGTTGGCCAGGAACTCGCTCTTGGCGGCATTGGCATGCTCCGCCACCTCCGCCTCCTCCTTCAGGCGCTTGCTCTCCCGCGTCCTGCGCTCTAAGTTCATCAGCAGGAAACCGCCGAAAATGACCATGGCGGCCAGCACCGCAAAGACGAGAATCACCAGCATACTGATATACTGCACGCCTTCCATGACCACCGTCTTCGGCACATAACCGGTCAGGTGATAGTCACTTCCCGCAATCTCTGCAGCATAGAGCATCATGTCTCCTTCGGAGGTCTGTGTAAAGACGGCGGCACTGCCGGCCGTATAAAGCATCTGGTTCAGCTGTTCAAAGCCCCGGATCACACTCTCCTCTTCATACAGCAGATGCTCCGAAGAGTCCGGCGCCACGGACCCCACAATCACCCGGTCCTGTGTATCCGTGATGCGCACGCGTCCCTCGCCGCCGTAACCTGTAACGCCGAAGCGTTCGAACAGCGCTTCCTCCGGGTACAGACGGTACACGACATAGGCAATATTATTGCCGCGGAAAGCGGGAACGGCAAACATCAGCCCCTGCCCCACGCAATAAGAAATGGCGCTCTCCCCGTGCGTGGCGCTTTCCAGGCAGGGATAATCATCCATGCTGTACACTTCGCCGTAGAAGGGCGAACCGCCGATGCGCAGCACGCCGATGCGTCCGTCCGTGTCCGCATCCTGGATCGCACGCAGCGCTTCCGTGCGCATCCCTTCGATATGGGCCAGTTCGCTCGCCACGACATAGAGTGCGCCCAGCTCTCCCTCAAACTGCCTGCCCGTGACTTCGGCCAGCGTCTCCGCCTGCTTCTTCCCCTGCTCCTCCATGTAAACATTGAGCAGGTAGTTCACCTGGGCATACAGGGTGATGCCGATCGTCACAAGGATCAGCACCATGAGCGTGACCGTGCCGAACATGCGGAGCATGCGGTTGTCAACACGTACCCTCTTCTCTGTCATTCCACCACCACGCCGTCCACATACCAGTGCATGTTGTACAGCAGCTCGTCATCCGGCAGGTTTTCTCCCTCCCGCACGCGGACGGTTCCGTAGTTGTCCGTGACGGGGCCGTAAAACACGTCAAATTCCCCTTCCAGAATCTGCCTGCGCCAGTGCTCCACCTCATCCCCCGTTGCAAAATAAACATTGCCGGTCAGCGGCGCCAGGGACACGGTGCCCGTCTTGATACTTTCCCAATAATGCCTGCCGGTGAACTTGTGCCGCTCACATTCGCTGATGCGTTCCGCAAGAAAGTCCTCCCAATGGAAGACACAGGCTGTCAGATAGGTTTTCGGGAACAGCTCCCGGTTGTCATAATTATTGCCGATCAGGTAGATGCCGCGCGCATCCCCCTCGTACAGGGGCGCAAGGGAATTGACATGCAGGGAGAGCACGTCGATCTCATGGGTGTCAAGCAGGGCCTTTGTGGCCTCGCGGGCCTTTTCGTCATCATTCCAGTCTCCCGAGAAGCGGACATGAACCTTTGCCTCCGGGTTGACTTTCCTTACGCCGATCGTAAAGGCATTGACCTGGCGGATCGTTTCCGGGGTCGGCATGGCGATGATATAACCGATCTCTCCCGTGACCGTACGCTTCCCGGCCACGATCCCGGACAAAAACCTTGCCTGGTATACCCGGCCCAGAAAAGAGGAATGATTGACCGATGCCTCCGTACCGGTTGCGATCAGATAATAACTTTCCGGCCAGGCTTCCGTCAGCGATGCGAGATACGGCTCATAGCCGTAGTGATCCCCGATGATGATCCAGTACCCTTCCTCCAGCAGCGGCCGGACCGTTTCCTCAAACAGCTCCGGCGAAATCCCGTCCCGGAAAACGACATCCGTTCCGGTGATATCCGCGTAGGATTGCATGGCATCATAAAAGGATTGCGAATAACTCCTGTCGTCCCTGCTGCCGTTTAAGATCACGGCAATGCGGGTTTCCCGCTGTGTCTCCTCATCCGCCCTGAGGCGCTGCCGGATCAGGAGGGTGCCGCCCGCAATCGCGACAATGATGGCCAGGAGAATCAGAAAGGCTTTCTTCACGGCACATCCTCCTCTCCCTCTTCCGTCGCTTCGGTTTCCTCTTCTTCCGGAAGCGGCGGCAGCACCGCATCCAGTGCACGCTGCGCCTCGCGCTGTGCGTCATCCAGCACCCGTCCGGCGGGAATGTTTTCGATCAGTACCCGGTCCGCTGCCCGGGAAAGAATCTCCCGGATCTCTCCCCCGGTCGGGTCCGTGGGAAAGGTGATCGCGATGTACCTTTGTTCCATCGCCACCCTTGCCTCCGGATACGCTTTGAGGTACGCCCTGTATGCTTCATCCGTCTCCGCCTCCCGGTTGACGGCAAGATGCCCCGTTCCGGTCGCCCAGCGAACCTGCGCGTACACATCGGTCAGAAAGCGTGCAAAGCCGGCTGCCGCCTCCTGATGCGCCCGGTCGGAATAGGAAAAGATATTCAGAAGGTAAAGCCGGGTGCCGGGACGGGCGTCCTGTTCCTCCTCCCATGCCGGCTGCGGCAGGACACCGATGACACTGTCGTTTAGTCCGATGCGTTCGGCGGAGGACGCGGTGAAACCGCCTGCCGTCATATCGAGGGCATCCGCCTTCGTGCGGTCCAGCCACTCCTCTCCGAGGCCTCCCGTATGCACCCGCATACAGCGGTCTTCATGCAGCCACAGACGGAACTGTTCCCAGACCGAAACCCACTCTTCCGTGTTGATCGTCACGGTCCGTCCGTCTTCGGAATAGATGGAACCGCCGTTGCTCATCACGGCGTCCAGCAGGTTTTCATAACCCCAGGTCAGCTCCCACCCCTCCTCGCAGATAAGCCTTCGCTGCAAAAGGCCCGCGGCCTCCGCCACATCCTGCCAGGTGTTGATTTCGCCGGGATCCAGCTTTACGGAGGCAAAGGCCTCCTTGTTGTAATACATGACATGGATCGTGCCGTAAAAGGGGATTCCAAGATACCTGCCGTCCTCCGCTTTTGCATGGTCCAGGTATACGGGAAGAAAGGCCTCTCCGGAAAGCATATCATCTCCCCCGGGCAGTTTCCCGGGATCCGCCGTGGCCCCTCTTTCATACAGTTCAATGGAATTGTCCCGGTTTAAGAGTGCAAGATCCGGCACCGCATCCAGGGCGATCGCCGCCTGCAGTTCCTGGTAAAGCAGCGTCTCGTTTTCAAAAAGACGCAGGCGGACTTCTCTTTCCGGACCGCTTGCGTTATAATCCGCAACGAGTTCCTGCAGAACCGGACCCTCGTTTCCCGCCGCGGCCGCCCAGAAGGAAAGTGCGTCCGGATCATCTGTCTCCGGCCCCGCCGTGTCTTCCGTATGGTCACTCTGTTCTTCCGGGGAAATCGTACTGTTTCCGGGCGCAGGCGAAGAAACCGTCCCGGTCTTCGCGCAGGACGCGAACAAAACCGCAAGAAGCATAAAAGACAGAAAACGGAATGGTTTTCTCATGGATTTATTATATAAGATCAGCCCTTAAAGGTAAAGATTTGCGATTTCACGAGGCCGCGTCAGTTTTTATTCGGATTTGATAAGTCAGAATACACCCTTGTGTGTGATCAGGTTTTCCTGCCAGAATTGTTCCCCTACTTTACATCAAATCTCCTCTGCGTGCAACCTCTGTGTTTCATGATGTCCTATTGAT
>JAFSPF010000142.1 GCA_017443065.1 Lachnospiraceae bacterium | reverse complement strand
CAACGTCAAAAGGGACAGGGCGCTAATAATGGTACGCACTTTCGCTATTGTCATATTTTTTTATCCCCTTTATATCTTCTATAAACTCCACAAGCTTTCCCATTATTTCCTGCATCACAGATATGTTCAATGAATAAATCACTTGATTTGCTCTTCTTTCCGCCACAACAAGACCGGCATGTTTTAATACATCAAGATGCCGCGAAACAGAAGGCTGAGAGATTCCCAATGCAGCGGTAATCTCGTTTACACTATGGTTTTTCCACTTCAGCATTTGAACAATCTGACGCCGATATGGATTTGAAAGTGCCTCGAAAAAATCTCCATTCACAGGTGTTTCTCCTTTGCATTGCTTGGTATAGTAGCATCTGACGCAAACAGATGCTACTATACCAACGATTTCAAATGACGACTCTTACTCGGTTTCTGTATCATTCGGACTCGATAGCGGATATGATACGTCGATTTGGAAGATGGCCACATTCAGAATCCCGACAAGCACTCCCACCAGCACAGTGTCAACGAAAACTGCTTGATACTGGTGAAACCACCCTGCCGCAGAAACATCTCCACCATTCAGTTTTCCAACCTCAGGTGTCACATACATAATATATTTTCCTTTACTGGAGGTTTATTTTATTATCACTATATAGCAAAAACAGAATATTGTCAAGATGAATTCCTTTTTCCAATGCCAAACACATCGGACGGGGATGACACGGGTGACGCCGCTGATCATGCATCCCCCCCGCAATGCAAAGCCTGACATATTTACCGCCAAAATTGACGGATTATTGTCATATATGCTATAATATATGCCAGAAAAGGCGGATTACATTATGGTGTTGCATGGGACGGAAAACAACGAAACGATCCTAAAGGAGATGGGACGCCGCATCGCGGATGTCCGCATCGCGATGTCGCTGACACAGGAAGAGCTCGCGGCGCGCGCGGGCGTCTCATTACGCACGGTCGAACGCATCGAAAAAGGCAGCAGCGTCAATGTCGACAAGATCTTAAATGTGCTGCGGGCGGTACAGTGCCTGTCGGCCTTGGAGGTGCTGGTCCCCGCGCAGGAGCTTTCTCCCGCGGAATTTTTTCAGGGCAAAAAGAAAAGAAAAAGAGTCAGCGCCAAAATGAAGCAGGCATCCCGCCCGGAATGGAAGTGGGGGGATGAATCGTGATTGCGGCGGAGGTATATTTGTGGGGGACGAGAATCGGCTTTGTCGCACAGGAGGATGGAAGCGCCCCGGCGCAGTTCAGCTATGATGCGGTTTTTCTCAACAGCGGAATAGAAGTGTCGCCGCTGATGATGCCCTTATCGGGCCGCCTTTATTCTTTTCCGGAATTGAACGGACAGACATTTTTCGGTTTACCGGGCCTCCTGGCGGATTCGTTGCCGGATCGTTTCGGCACAAAGCTGATCAGCCGGTACTTGGCGGAGCAGGGCCGGAGCATTGACATGCTGACGGCGGTGGAGCGCCTGTGTTATACAGGCAGCCGCGGCATGGGGGCGCTGGAGTATGTACCTGCAAAAAGATACGCGGATGCCGCTGACGGGGGGAAGATCGATGTGGATGCCCTGGTCAGGCTGGCCTCCGATGTTTTGTCCGAGCGGAAAAGCCTGCGTGCAGGCCGGAAGGGTGCCGTGATGGAGCAGATGCTCCGCGTCGGAACGTCTGCGGGCGGCGCAAGGGCAAAAGCCGTTATTGCCTGGAATGAAAAGACCGGAGAGATCCGGTCGGGACAGGTCGATGCTGGCGAGGGGTTTGAATACCGGATCATCAAATTTGATCAGGTGGACAACAATAAGGATCACGGAGACCGTCCGGACGGTCCCGCTTATACAAGAATCGAGTATGCGTATTATCTGATGGCTCGTGCTGCCGGTATAGAAATGAATGCGTGCAGTCTGTTGCAGGAAAACGGCCGATATCATTTTATGACGAGACGCTTTGACAGGCTGCCGGATACAGGCGGGAAGCTGCATATGCAGACACTGGGTGCCATGGCGCATTTTGATTACAATGAACCCGGCGCACACAGCTATGAGGAAGCGGCCGGTGTGATCTGGCGGCTCGGGATGGGGCAGTCGGAGGTGACGGCTTTGTTCCGCAGGATGGTGTTTCATGTGATGGCCCGCAACCGGGATGACCATGTAAAAAACATTTCCTTCCTGATGGACAGAACGGGAACCTGGCACCTGTCTCCGGCATATGATGAAACCTTTGCCTGGGATCCGCATAACTACTGGCTTGCACGGCATCAGATGTCCGTCAACGGCAAGCGGGAAGAAATCGAAGAGAGTGATCTGCATGCCTGCGGGAGACACATGAACCTCGGAAAGAGACAGATCGAAACTGTCATTGCGCAGGTCAGAGACGCCGTGAACCGCTGGGAAACGCACGCAGGAGATGCGCAGGTGCCGGAACCTGAGATGGAAGAAATCCGGAGAGCGATTTGTAATCAATGATCATGTACCCATCGCCATACAACCGTCCGGGGTGCCCGGATGGAGAGAAGAAGCACAGAACGAGAACTTTCATTGAGACAAATCATTTCGTACAGTTCATGCGGATTCTTGACTCCTAGTATTCTGTATCGACGTGATCGAGGTTAAACGTTTTCGCAAATGCCTCCAGTTCGCTTTGGCTTCGGATAAGCATAATCTCATGAAATTCCCCCGTCGCCTTGTTTTTGAATCCTGCGACCTTTTCGCCGGTGCAGATGGATGCACGGATAACAGCCCTTTCCTTTTCGGGGTTGTAGTCATATGACGGAACAGATGGGTTTTTCTTTGCTCGAAAATGAAACATTTTTTCTCCGTGAAACATGTAGACGTGCAGAGTCATGTGTGGTTGTTGTTCAAGCTTCGATATACTCCTCCTCAGGTTTCATCATCAAACACCGTATAGTCCCGTTCGAACAACTCCTCCGATATCATACGGTCAAGCTTTTCTTCTGAGATCCTGTCCGCAATTACCTTCGCAACATACCGCTTATTCTTGCCGGAATACTTCGGCAGTTTCTCCGCCGCAAGGATATGTGCCATTTCCGGGCGCCACAAAAGACTGACCTTCTTCAGTATATCACGCTTTGGATTACGTTCCGGACGGCGCAGGATATAAAAATCAAGTGCAGACTCGTCCTTTTCATCCTGTTCCACCGTGATAATGCCCCAGGTGTCCGGTACATGCTCCTCGATGTGATGCGCGTGGGTTGTTCCGACAACAACATAATTATAGTCAAAATATTTGTTGTAGTCCTTCACCTGACGGGACAGGCGTTCAAAGGTGTCGGCATCACTCTTGATTTCGAGGCCGTACAGGGCCTCCTCCGTCACCATGACCACATCGGCGCGGGAGCGGCCCATCGTTTTTTCCTCTATGATTCTGATCTTTCCGTATTCTGCCTCCAGAAAATCAAAGAGCGGTTCACGGATATCTTTATCGCGAATTACCATGATTTACAGTAATATCCTCGTTCAAGAAATGCGCAAACTGGTATTTCTCGACTTCTGTTCATTCCGGCTGAAGCGGTCCATAATAATAAGACGCAGTATCTTCTTTTAGACAAATCTGTCAGTCCGTGGTTAACGCCATCTCTATCCTCTATAAAAACAGCCTCGTCATACTGCATTTTTTCGGCATATTCAATATCGTCATGTTCCTCTACAGAAACGATATCAACTTTCTCATGATCATGTGCACGATAGTTATCGCGCAGTTTTATTGCCAGATCAGTATATTCAGGTTTGTAAAAAATCAACGTCTTCTTCACAGATCCTCCCAAGCAGGATTTATACATTTCTTACATCCGGCGAAAAGTTTCTTTCTGCGTTTCAATAATTCTCGTGATGAATCTTCTCCTTATCAAAGTCCTCTGTTTTGTATGGCGGAATATTTTCTCCCTGAAAAAAGTGATGCCTTTATTCTATCATATCTTCGGGGATCTTTTTTGTTTTCGGCGAATAGGCTCCCTTTCGGCACCGGTTTCGGAAAAAGTATTCTCCGACGGCCGGAATGCCATGTGCTATACTGTTACGAGACATAAGGTGCCGCAAACGTCATGGCGGTTGTTTCAACAGCAGAAGATTTGCTACGATGAAATACGTTGATGCAGGAAAGTACAAAACAGAGATCAGACACCTGTACAGGGCGTCTTTTCCTGTGAGAGAACGCAATCCCCTTCCCCTCCTGTACCGGAAGATGTATCCTGCAGGGGCTCAAAAGGATGTATCATGGGAAAACGCTGACGCTGAGCATCGAAAACCCGGACGAGGAGGGAGTGACAAACCAGGTGGAGAGGATCAGGCGCCTTGCCTTTTATGAATGCAACGGCTTTCAGCGTCTTGGCATAGTAACAAGGGAATTTGGTGTTTACTTTGCGCTTCTGGGGACGGAACAGAATGTGACAAGGGCGAATTATCTGTCGTTAATGAGGGATTTTTTGGGGCGCATCGGATACCGCATCATCTTCTTTGGCGAAAACCATACATGATCCCTTCGCTGAAGGGAGGAAAGACGGGAAACTACGGATATGCAGTATGAAGGGACTCTTTACAGACCGCCGAGCGAGGCGAGGAGCCTGATTATCCAGGCGACCATCGGCTGTGCGCATAATACATGCACCTTCTGCAACATGTACCTGGGGAAGAAATTCCGCATCCGGAAAACGGAAGAGATCATCGCGGATATCGAAGAGGCGGCGTTTTCGCGCTATGCTTCCTATATCGACCGCGTTTTCCTTGCGGACGGGGATGCGTTGGTGATGCCGACGGAGCGTCTTTTGGAGATTCTTAGGGCCGTAAAGGGGCTCCTTCCGCAGGTAAAGCGCGTCACAAGTTACGGGACGGCGCAGGATGTACTCAGAAAAACCGATGAGGAACTGAAACTGCTGTACGAAAACGGCCTTGACATGGTCTACCTCGGGGCGGAATCGGGGGATGACGAAATACTGAAAGCGGTCAAAAAGGATATGACTGCGGATGAAATGGCCGAAGCCGGGCAGAAACTGAAGAAAAGCGGGATTCTCTGTTCCGTGACCTTTATTTCCGGCCTTGGCGGAAAGGAAATGATTGAAGCCCACGCCATGAAAAGTGCCCTTTTAACAAACCGGATGCAGCCGGCCTATGCGTCTTTTTTGACCCTGCAGATCGTGGAAGGCACCCCGATGTATGAGGATTTGCGTTCCGGTCGATTTCAGCGTATTACGACGGAAGAGTGCGTGAAGGAGATGCAGACGTATCTCTCCCATGTAGATTCCGAAGGCACGGTGTTCCGCATGAACCACGCCTCCAACTGCTTCAGACTTGCGGGAACGCTGAACGTGGATATCCCCGCCATGCAGAAGGTGTTAAGCGAGGTGGAGAGCGGCGAGCGCTATGCCAGGAGGATGGGGGAGATTGAGGTGCTGTAGGGCAGACTTGTTTGGATGAAGCGAAAAAGAGCGGGAAAGAAGGAAATCATATGAACGAGGTTTTCAAATAGAAGAGAAGCAGGGAAACCTGTCTGATTGACACATACACACAAAACAGGCATAATCGTTCTGTGATTACCGGAAAAGCAAACGGTTATGGAGGGAGGCCGCAGCATGAAAGAGCAAATCAACGTAAACGAATACGCAAACAGGATCTATGAAGCACTTTCCAGGGGTATTCTCTTAAATACCAATGGAGACAAATTCAACTCCATGGTGATCGGATGGGGGCATCTGGGGAGGCTGTGGAATTTGCCGACCTTTGTGGTATATGTCAGGGAAGGACGTTACACGAAGGGGCAGCTGGACAAGACAGGTGAGTTTACGATCAGCGTGCCAGAGGGTATGCCGGATGCGGAGATTAACCGCATCTGCGGTTCGTTGTCCGGAAGAAATATCGACAAAGAGAAGGAAGCGAAGCTGACACTCGTGGAGGGCAGTCAGGTGAAGGTGCCGGGCATCAAAGAGTATCCGCTCACGATCGAATGCAAGGTGTTATATACGCAGGAGCAGGTGCTCTCCAACATCCCGGAGGATCTGAGAACGAAGTTCTATCCGCAGGATATCGATGGCACCAATCCCATGGCCAACCGTGACGCGCACACAATGTACGTCGGACGGATCGTGGATGCCTATCTCCTCTGATCGCACGGAGAAAAAAAGTTCCTGCTGCAGCCGGATCCGCCCAGATCAAAGCACACAAAAAAGAAGCCTGCGGCAGCAGGCTTCTTATCTTACGCATATATCAACAGAAATTATTTCAAAAGCGAAGTCAGCGTGGACAGCAGTGAGTTGCCGGAAGCATCATCCTCCTTGTCATCCTTGCCGCCGCCAAAGAGCGAGCCGAGCAGGGAGCCGATTCCGCCGCCGGAGGAAGCGTTATCATCCGCGTCGCCACCGCCGCCGAACATGCCCAGAAGGCCGGAAAGGTCAAAGCCGCCCTTGTCGTCCTTTTTGCCGGCGTTGTTGGTGGCGGCGGAAAGGCCGCTTAAGAGCGCCGGTGCGATGCTGTCCAGCGCCTTTGTCACCTGCCCCTCCTCCATCTTGCTTTCCTTTGCCAGCGCGCCGACAACGTTCGACTGGTCGCCGCCGAGGATGTGGCCGATGATCTTCGCGCCGTCCGCCTCATCGGCTTCCGTGATCTGGTCCGCCATGGACTTGGTGCTCGTGTGCTGGCCGAGTGCCTTGAAAAGAGACTGCGCACCTTCCTGGGAGGAGGCATTCTTGGTCATGCCGGACAGCAGCGTGGGCAGGGCGTTCTTGATCAGGGAAGAAATCTGATCCGTCGAAGCGCCGGTCTTTCCCGCGAGCGCACTGCGCGCGGAGGAGGAGTTCATGGTGGACATCAGCATATTCAATAAATCCATTTTTCATACCGCCTTTCTGTAATCTGTTGAAAGAAACATTACAATTTTACCACGATCTTGCCCATGCCGTCATCCCTGACGGCATATGCGGGCTGCGATCCTGGCATGGCGCATCCGTGCACACATATCACACATCCCACACATCCCGCCACAGATTTGACCCTTTCATAAAACAGGGGTTACAATAACGGAAAAAGCAGAAAGCAGGTGCACCATGCCCGACACCATCCATGCGGTCTCCTTCAGTCCGGCGGGAAAAACAAAGAAGGTGGTATCCCATTTCGCAAATCTTCTGGGAGAGGCGCTCGCGCTTCCCGTCAAAGAGGATTCCTTTACCCTGCCCGCGGAGCGGGAGCGGGTACGCAGCTACGGCGAAGACGATCTGGTGGTTTTCGGCGTGCCGACCTATGCCGGCAGGATTCCGAACAAGGCGCTGCCCTTCGTGCAGGAGCTGTTCCGCGCGGAATGCACAAAGACCGTCGCGATCGTCACCTTTGGCAACCGCAGCTTTGACAACGCGCTGGCAGAGCTGGTATACGAACTGAAAAACAATGGCTTTCACGTCATCGGCGCAGCCGCGGTGGTCTGCGCACATTCCTTTGCGCAGATCGGCACCGGCAGACCGGACGCAAATGACCGAAAGCTGCTGGCGGAGCTGGCAAAAAGCGTCGCCGACACATTAAAAGATGATACATTAAAAAAAGGCCATACGGCGGAGGCACCGTCACTTCACGTTCCCGGCGGCGAGCCGCCCTGGGAATACTATCAGCCGCACGGCATTGACGGTGAGAAAACCGTTTTTCTGAAAGCAAAACCGGTCGTGGATCCGGCGCTTTGTGACCGCTGCGGCATCTGCGCCGCCGCCTGTCCGATGGGTTCCATCCCGTCGGACGCACCGGATACCACCACCGGTATCTGTATCAAATGTCAGGCCTGCGTAAAGCTTTGTCCGCATGCCGCACGTTCCTTTGACGACGCGGCCTATCTCTCCCACAAGGCAATGCTGGAGCAGACCTTCTCCCGCCCTGCCGTCACACAGATCTTTTCCCTGCAGACATCCGCTTAAATACTGAACAGGCTGATTTCCTGCTCGATATTCTGCGCCATGCCGGTCAGATTCCTGACGGTTTCCGCCATTTCGTTGAGGGAAGCCGACTGCTTCTCGCTTTCCTGCGCGGAGGATTCCATGCGCTCCGCAATATCCGCGGCGCTTGTGCCGACCACCTCGGAGGAGGAGCGCACGCCCTCGCTCTGCGTGGACAAGGACTTGATGGCCTCCCCGGTTTCCTCGATGGAGGCGACGATCTCCTTCACCGAATCGTTGATGGAATGGAAAATATTACCCGCATTGTTGATGGCATCGCTGGAGATGCGTACTTCCTCGCTGCCTTCCTGCACGGCGGAAACGGCTTCATTCGTTTCCGTCTGCACCAGCCCGACAAGGTTGGAGATGTTGCCGGCGGCGCTTTGCGATTCCTCCGCGAGCTTGCGTACCTCCTCGGCGACCACAGCAAAGCCTTTGCCGTGCTGGCCGGCACGCGCCGCTTCAATGGAAGCATTCAGGGACAGCAGGTTCGTCTGTGCAGCGATATCCGAAATTGTGGAGACGATCTGGCCGATTTCTGCGGAGCGGAGTCCGAGCTGCTCCATGATGACCGCCGCGCGTGAGATCGTTTCCTCCAGCGAATTGATTTTCTGTACGGCATCACTGATGGCGACCGCGCCCTCGTCGGATTCGCTGGAAATGCGCTTGGCGTTTTCGACCATCGTATCGACACCGGATTCCACTTCCTCCAGGGAGGAAATCATTCCGGAAAGCGTGCGCAGCACTTCATCCGTTGATTTCAGCTGCTCGTTTGCGTTGACGGCGGATTTGGAGATTTCCTGCGCCATGTTGCCGGAAACGGAAGCGTTGTCATCCGTCTGCGCGGAAAGTCTTTCGTTGGATTCCACGAGGGATTGCATGGCATGCGATGTTTTGCCGATGAAGGTACGCATCTGTGCCATGACCTGGTTGATGTTATTCCCGAGTTTGCCGAGCTCGTTCTTCTGCGGGATGTGGATTTCCTTGATCGCAAAGCGTCCCTGCTCGTCCTTCGCGACCGCCTCCGTGATCTTCCGGATCGGACGGCAGACATCCTTCAGAATATAAACGTAAATGATGATGATCAGCACCAGAATCACCGCAAGGATCACCGTGATGGTGGTGGACAGACGCGCGGACGAAGCGAAGGCATCTTCCACATTGCCGGCAAGGCGTTCGTCCAGCATCTCGTAAAACTGATTGATCAGTCCGCCGATCTCATTCTTTGCATCCATATACACGTCGTCATTGAGGATACGGTTGGCAAAGTCATGCGGGTCTTCGCCCTCTTCCATCATCGCGCGGTCTTCCTCCGTCATCGTACCGTGAATGGCATTGAAAGCGGTTGTCTCGCGCTTTGCCAGCTCCGTCGAACGGTTGCTGGCCTGGTCGAGCACGTGGATTTCTTCCTCCGTAAAGCCGTTTTGACGCATCAGGTCGATCAGTCCGATTTTTTCGGTTCCGCCCGCGATCTGTGCCGCCACGTCATCCTCGATCTCTGACCAGAAGCTGGAGTCGTAGTTTTCCGGACGAGCCACGTTACCGGCGCGGATATCGACAACGGCGTTGTAAACATCCATGTATTTCTGATCTTCGGTTTCGCAATAGAGCCGCGCCATGCTTGTCAGCGTGTCGCTGGACGCCTGCAGCTCTGCGGCCAGTTCGATGGAATAGCGGTAGGCCTCCTCCGAATCACCGAGGGCGCGGATGGAGGAAGAGGATCTGCTCGCAATAAAGCCGACAACCAGATTCAAAACAATCATGATACTGAACAGGGTCATCACAAGTGTACGAATGGATAATCTTGACATCGCGCATTTCCTCCTTTTTAGTTTGTTGTGCTCGCCGGATGTCTCACTGCCGGTTCAGTTCTTTGAACAGCTCCACCATCGCGATATCCTTGTCCAGGACGCGGAAGTTGCAGATCTTTTCCTCGCCTGCGGGAGAGGTGACCTTCATTTCAATCACGGTCCCTTCCTCCAGGCCGTCCCGCGCAATGGACTGCGCAAAGGAAACCGCCTTCGGGTGATCCTTTTGAAAACGCTGGAATTCCGACATCAGCCGCATGGTATTCATCGGGTTCATGCTGTTCTCCTTCCTGAAAAAACCTTATCTTCATTATACACCCTGCCGCAAGGGATGCCCTGCGGGCCGCCCCGGGATTTCCTTCACCATGAAATCATGTATAATAAACAGTATGAATCACCGACGGAAAACAATCGCCGGACGTATCCTGACCTGCATCCTCCTGCCGCTTTCCTTCCTGATGTCCTGCGGCATGCAGGACGGGGAAAGGGTTCCGGAAAAGATCATCACGGAGCAGGAAGCGCTGGCGCAGGCGGCCGCGCAGCAAAATGCCGCGGAGCAAAACACCACGCAGCAAAGCAATGCGGAAGACAGTACCGCGGAACAAAGCACCGCAGAACAAAGTACCGCGGAAGAAAGCGCCACGACACAAACCGTCCCCGTGCAAACCGTTCCGGTAAGCGATCCAGCAGCCTACACCGTATTGCTGGGGGATCTGGTGGCCGCATATGAGAACCCTTCTCCGGAGACGCTCCTTCAGATTGACGCGGATGCGGAAGCGATCGCGGAGCCTCTGGCGAAGGGCATCGCGGATTGCTGGAAGCGGTATTATCTGGATCCGGAATACCGTCTTTTATACTACGGCAGGGATGAGGTGACGCTTCTTTCCGTTCCGCAGGAACAGGCGCATGCCTTTGTGCTCCCGGGATATGAACTGAAAAACGGAGAGATCTCGGAGGAACTGAAGGGCAGATGCGACGCGGCGGCGGAGGCGGCAAAAGCCTTTCCGGATACGCTCCTGATCTGCACCGGCGGCGTGACGGGCAGGAACAATCCGGAGCAATACACGGAGGCCGGCAGGATGAAGGAGTACCTTACGGAAACCTGCGGCATCGCGCCCGAACGCATCCTCACGGAAGAGGATGCCATGAACACCGCGGAGAACGCGCTGAATGTCTATGCCATGCTGCGTGCGCATGATGTCCGCACGTTCACGATCATCACCTCATCGTATCACCAGCAATGGGCGCAGTTCCTTTATGCGGTTGTGGGACTGATCGTGGAGGAACAGACGGGGTACACGGCGAAGCTGACCGGCAATTACTGCTTCGAAACCGAACCGGAGTACCGATCTTACCGCGCGGGGCACCGCTATGCCGTCAGGCAGCTGGCGGATGTTCTCTGGCTTCCGGCGGAAGAAATCATGAAGCTGCCGGAGATTCTGTATTAATTCTTACTTTTGTTCCCTGCGGGTAATATCGACGATCTCACCGATCAGACCGCGGCGGTCCGTCTTTTTGTCATGGACGCCGGTGGACCAGTAGAGCGCCAGATGAGAAGCGTCATCGGAGAAGAGAAACTCCGATTCGTAACTGAGTTCGGATTCCTTGCGGATGAGTTCTTCGTCTTCCTTCTGGAAGCGCTCGCGGTCATCCCTGGGCAGGTACTCCAGATCCAGCACAGTCTTGCCGATGTAATCCGAACGGCGCATGCCGAAGACCTTGGCATACTGATCGTTAAAGAAGAGGAAGCGTGCCTCGCCGTCCTTTAAGAAGATCGGGTTCGGCAGGCGGTTTAAGGCGGCGCGCAGGAAGCTTAAGCGTGCCTGCGTGTCCTGCAGTTCGCGCCACAAATCCTCGTCGCTCCATTTCGGCTCGATTTTTTCCGCATGCAGGAAGAACATTTTCTTTCCGTCCCGTTCGTTGAGCATGAAAATGCGGATGTGCAGCCGGACGGTATCGCCGTCCCGGTTTTTCATGATCAGCAGATCACTGCAGCCGTCCACGAGATTCATCTCCGCGATGCTGAGCATGCGCTTGAGCTCCGCGGCGTGATTGCTCAAATCGCTGATGAAGTATTCCAGACCGTCGTCTTCGGAAAACTCCGTCCGGATCAGCTTTTCAAAGCGGTCGTTGGAACGCGCAATGCGGACAATATTGCTGTCCGATTCGATAAAAGCGACCGCGCCGAGGATGCTGTTGAGCGTCTCGTCGCTGTACATGTTGGCATCCAGAAATTCGTTGAGCTTCATCTGCCCTTCACCGCCCTGTGAAAGCGGCGCGCGGTCGATGTTGTACGGGTTTTTGATCATCTGCGTATAGACCTCGACCGGCATCGGCTTGTGAAAGTAGTATCCCTGTGCATAACTGCAGCCGATGGAGAGCAGGTTTTCCACCTGATCCGCCGTTTCCACGCCTTCGACAATCATCGGGACATTCAGGAGCCTTGCCATGTTATGCACCGACTCCATGAGATCCATTCCCGTGCGGGACTGTCCGCGTTTATCAAGGAAGCGGATGTCCGATTTCAGGATATCAAAACCTAAGTAACGCAGCGCATTCAGGGAAGAATAGCCGGTACCGAAATCATCCATCAGGATCCTGAAACCGGCTTCCCGCAGGCGTTTGATCGTCTCATCCAGCGCGAGGGTACTGTCCACAAAGGCGCTTTCCGTGATTTCGATCTCGATCAGCTCATGCGGCAGCTTGTATTTGTCCGTCAGCGCAAGGAAATGCTCCGCAATGTCCATGGAAAGGAAATCAATGCGGGAGACGTTGACGGAAACCGGCAGGGGCTCAAAGCCTTCATCGAGCAGGGAACGCTGCCATTTGCACACGGCATCCCAGACACTGCGGTCAAGGACCGTGATGAAGTTGTGCCGTTCCAGCACGGGGATGAATTCCCCGGGTGAAACCATGCCGCGCCCCGCGTGCTGCCAGCGCACCAGCGCCTCCGCGCCGATGATCTTGCCGCTGTTCATGTCACATTTGGGCTGCAGATAAAACAGGAACTCGCCGTTCCTTAAGCCGCGCCTGGCATCCAGCAAAAGACGCAGTTCCTGCCGCATGCGGTCATGCGCAACGGCATCATAAACCGCGACATGCTCTGTGAAGGAGCCGCGGATGGAGTTTAAGGCAATTCTTGCGCGGTCATACATGACATCCGGGGATTCCGAAGGGTCCGCCACCGGATAGATGCCGACGGAAGGGAAAAAGCCGTCGCGGTAGGCCTCTTCGTCCGACATGGACAGGGAATCGTAAAAAACATGCGGATCCGCATTGTCCCAGGGCAGGAAGAGCGCGAAGTCATCGCTCCCGAAATAACCGGCCACACCGCCGTGGTCTTTCGCAAACTTCTCCAGAAGGCGCGCGGTTGCTTCGATCACCTCATCGCCGGCTTCCCGTCCGTGTAATTCGTTAAAGAGTTTGAAAAAATCGATGTCGATGGCGGCAAACGCAAAGGAACGGTCTTTGCCGTCCTTGAGCAGACGCTCCGCCGCAACACAGAACGCCTCATAATTTGGTAGACTTGCAACCGTATCCATACCTCGTGTTACTCCCGTGAAAACGCCTTCCCGCCCCTGCGTGGAAGGTAAAGGATATTGTATCGTATCCGATTCAATTTAGCAAGGTAAAGCACCTGCGGAGAACAAAGTATCAAAAAAAGTCTTGTTTTTTGATTTTTCCCCTCTGTCTGGTGTAAAATATAAGAATCTATATGTAACATACCGGGGCATAAAAAGCGGGGAGCCGTATGGAACCGAAGATCATACTGGTGGTTGATGATGATATGACCAGCCTGAAGCTGGCGAAGAACATTCTGGAAAAGGAGTACCGCGTTGCAACCGTCAACGCGGGGACCCTGGTCTTCAAATACCTGATGAAAAACACGCCGGATCTGATATTGCTGGATCTGAACATGCCGGATATGGACGGCTTTGAGGTGATGGAGCAGATCCGCGTGCATCCCTCCTATTCCAACATCCCCGTGATCTTCCTGACCGCCAACCAGGATCCGCAGAGCGAGGCGAAATGTCTGGAAACGGGCGCGATCGACTTTGTGGCCAAGCCCTTTGTGCCGCTGGTGCTGAAAAGCCGCGTGCGGCGCACGATCGAGCTGTACGGCTACCGCAGCCAGCTGGAGAGCATGGTCACGCAGCAGGCGCATGTGATCGGCGCGCGCAACGAGCGCATAGCGTCCATCCAGAATGCCGTGATCATCGGGATGGCTAACCTGATCGAATCGCGCGACATGTCAACCGGAATGCATGTCAGGAACACACAGCATTATGTGGAAATGATCTGCAACGCGCTCTATGAGCAGGGGCTCTACCGCGACATTCTGACCGAGGAATACCTCAACAACACGATCAAGGCCGCGCCGCTGCATGACGTGGGCAAAATCAAAATCTCCGACACGATTCTGAAAAAGCCCGGCAAGCTGACGGAGGAGGAGTTCCGGATGATGCAGAGGCACGCGGCATACGGTGCGGAGATTATCGACGGGATTCTGGGGGACGTGGAGGACGAGGAATATATCAGGGTCGCACGCGCCATCGCGCTCAGCCACCACGAGCGCTGGGACGGCACGGGATATCCGAACGGCATGAAGGGGGAGGAGATTCCGCTCTGCGCGCGCATCATGGCGATCGCGGACGTGTTCGACGCGCTCTATGAGGACCGCGTGTACAAAAAAGGGATCCGTCCGATGTGCAATACGATGGCCATGATCGAGGCCGAAAGGGGCCGTCACTTCGATCCGGTCATTACCGATGTCTTTATGGGTCTGACCGACGAGCTGCTCGGCTATGTCGGAGAAACGGAGAAGCACTCATCATGAATGAGAAAATCAAAAGCAGACAGCGGGCGCGGGAATCGCTGATCACGCTGTCCTTTACGGTTTTTTCCGTGTTTCTGGCTTATGTGACCGTCGCGTCACACTGGACGCCGCTCATCATTCCCGTGATCGCCGTCTCCCTCGCCTATGTCTGGTGGGCCTACATCCGTGATTTTAAAAGCTATCCCTTCCGCGCGATCATCCTGACGCTTCTTTGCAGCGTCAATGTTTTCTTTTACGGCGTTCACGCGATCGATTTCCAGGCGCTGATACCGACGCTCTCGCTCTTTCTGGTGCTCATTTCGCTCTGCCAGCTCCAGCCGGCGCTCAACGTCGTCATGGCCTGCAACGCGCTGCTCTTTATCTACCATGTCTTTGTGCGCGGCGTCTTCATCCGCGAAACCGATCCGGTTGCGGTGAACCGGACGATTTTGCAGCTGATGTCCATTGTCGTGCTGACCTTTCTTTGTGTCTACATGATACACCGCCACATGCGGGAGGAGCAGGATCTGATTGATATGGAAAACCTTGTCAAGCGGACGCAGAAGATCAAGGATGATTTCGTCGTCAACACATCCCATGAACTGCGCACGCCGATTCATACGATTTCCGGCATGAGTGAAATACTGCTGCAGGAAAACCTTTCCGAAACGGTGCACCGCGAGGTGCTGGATATCCAGATGACGGGCATCGAGCTGCAGACGATCGTGACGGACATCATGGATTTCGCTGCGCTCGAATCGGGGACGCTCGTGCTCAATCCGCGCGTCTACAACATTACCTCGACGCTCAATGACATCATGAATATGACAGTGTTCCAGAACCGTGAAAAAAAGCTGGAGCTGATCTTTGACTGCGATCCCGGGATCCCCTGCTCGCTCTACGGCGACGAACAGCAGCTGCGCCGCGTGATCAACAACCTGATCGGCAACGCGGTGAAGTTTACCGCAGAGGGCGGCGTGCGCGTATCCGTTACCTTCCGCAGGGAGGGCTACGGCATCAATCTGATCGTGTCCGTCAAGGATACCGGCATCGGGCTGACGGCGGAAGAGCAGGAGCATATTTTCCAGGGCTTCTACCAGGCAGACGCGGACCGCAACCGCCGTGTGGAGGGCATGGGGCTGGGACTCACGATCTCCTCCGCCATCGTGCAGAAGATGGGCGGCTTTATGACCGTGCACTCGACGCCCGGAAGGGGAAGCGAGTTTTCGTTTTCCATTCCGCAGGAGGTGCGTGACGACAGGCCATGTATCGCCCTGACGCATCCGAATCTGGTGCAGGCGGTCTGGTATTTCGACGAACAGAAATCCAATTCCGCCATCCGCGACGATTATATCGAGCACATCAACCACACGGCGGAGTATCTCGGCATCGCGCTGCTGCGGTCTTCCTCGCTCACCGAGCTGAAGCGCAGGATGCGCTCGGGCCGCTTCTCGCATCTTTTGATCGGCATGGAGGAATACCGCGAGGATCCGATTTATTTTGACGAGCTGGCACTGCAGCTGCCGGTGATTCTGCTGGCGGACCGTGACCATGTGATGCCGGAACATTCGCGCATCCATGTGCTGTACAAGCCGTACAACGCGCTGACGCTGGCGGAAATGTTCAACGGCGGCGATATGTTCAACGCGCCGAAGCGTGTGCGCAGGGAAAAACGTTTTGTCGCGCCCGACGCGAAGCTGCTGGTGGTGGACGACAACCTGATGAACCTGAAGGTGGTGGAGGGTCTGCTGCGCAAATACCGCATCCGCATCACGGCGGCCTCCTCCGGGGAAGAGGCGCTGTCCCTGATCGAATCGCGTGATTATGAATTTGTCTTCATGGATCACATGATGCCCGGCATGGACGGCATCGAATGCTTCCACCGCATCCGCGCCAAGCAGGGGAGCCCTTATTACCAGAAGGTGCCGGTGATTGCCCTGACCGCAAACGCCATTGCCGGCAGCCGCGAAATGTTCCTGGACGAGGGCTTTACCGATTTTGTGGCCAAGCCGATCGACAACGCGATGCTGGACCACATTCTCAGAAAGTATATTGCGCCCGAAAAGCAGCTGGAAGAAGAAACGGAGGTTGCGGAAGCCTTTGAACAGACCGCCGTGACACAAAATGATCCCTTCCGCAGCATGGAGGGCATCGACATGGACACGGCGCTGACCTATTGCGGCGGCGCGCTGGCGGATTATATCGATCTCGCGAAGGTCTATCTCGTCGCGGGCACAAGATACCAGGGACAGCTGGTGTCGTATTACGAGGAAAAGGACTGGAAAAACTACGCCGTCGTGGCGCACGCGATCAAATCGACCTCCAGGACGATCGGCGCGATGAAGCTCTCGGAGATCGCGTTCAAGGAGGAGATGGCAGCAAAGGCGGCGGACGAGTCCGTGATCAACCAGTACCACCAGGCGCTGCTCTCGGAATACGAGCGTGTGCTCGGCGTCCTTCAGTCCAATCCGGAAATCGTAAAGCCGCAGGAAATCACCGACGAAGCGAATCTGATACCGCTGGAGGAAGAGGAGTGGCTCCGTGTACGCGCAGAGCTGGTCAGGAGCCTCGAGAGCTTTGAGGCCGGCGCGTTTGAGGAGGCATTCGACCGTTACCGCGGGTATTCCCTGGACGGCATGCCCTTTGCGGAACGGCTGAAGGAGGTGTCTGACAAGGTGGATGAATTTGCGTTCGACGAAGCGTCGCGTCTTCTGGACCGCATCGGAGGAAACGGCAAATGAAAAAGAAGCTGACGGATCTGTTATTTTCATCCAAAATGTCCATCCAGGGAAAGATGTTTATGGTCGGCGGCTGTGTCGGCAGCGTGCTTCTTTCGGTGATGTTTCTGGTCGTCCTGTTGACGGGACAGCCCTTTATTGTCGCGTCCGCGCTCGGTGCGGGAGCGGTCGTCCTGATACTCGCCACGGTGTATTCGTATCATTCAAGGAATTACACCTTCGGCAGCAGTGTGGTGATCCTGCTGTTGAACGGGCTGGTCACGCCGCTCGGCTATTTCACAAGCGGCGGCGCGGAAAGCGGCTCCCCGGCGTGGTTTGTCGTATGCGGCATGTTTGTCTTTGTGCTGTTCCGGGGGCGGCTGATGTGGTTCTTTCTGCTGTTTTCCGTCGGCGTGTTCGGCGCGATTTCCTGGTACAGCGCGGTGTACCCGGAGAGCGTGACGCTTTTGGAAGGCGGCTATGCCGCCGTGGCCTTTGACACCTTTATGGCCGCAGCCGCAGCCTGCATCCTGGCGGGTCTGGTGCTGCGCTTTCAGCGCATCCTGCTGGAGCGTGAGACGCGGCTCGCGCAGGAGCAGCAGCGCGAAATACAGAAGATGAACGACGCGCAGAACCGTTTCTTTTCCTCCATGAGCCATGAGATCCGTACCCCGATCAACACGATCATCGGCGTAAACGAAATGACGCTGCGCGAGCGGGATCTGCCGCAGGAAATCGTCGACAACGCGACCGGCATCCAGAACGCGTCAAAGATGCTGCTGTCGCTGATCAACGACATCCTGGATCTTTCCAAAATCCAGTCCGGACGGATGGAGGTGGTGGAAGGGCAGTATGAGACGACGCGGATGCTGTCCGAGATCGTCAATCTGCTGTGGAACCGTGCGCGTGAAAAGGGACTGCGCTTTGATATCAACGTCGGCGAGGCGGTGCCCTCCATGCTATACGGCGACGAAATGCGGATCAAGCAGGTGATCGTCAATCTGCTCACCAATGCCATCAAATATACATCGGAAGGAACGGTCACGCTCAATGTGGACGGTGAAAAGCTGGAAAGAAACCGCTTTCTGCTGCGCATCGACGTGTCCGATACCGGCGCGGGCATCCGTAAGGAATCGATTCCCTATCTCTTCGACTCGTTCCGGCGCGTGGATGAACAGGACAACAAGGCAATCGAGGGAACGGGTCTGGGTCTTTCCATCGCGAAACAGCTTGTGGAGCTGATGGGCGGCACGATTTCCGTCGACTCGATTTATACGAAGGGCTCCACCTTCCGCGTGGAGGTACCGCAAAACATCGTCAACGACGCACCGGCAAATTACCGTCAGATTTCCGCCATTTCGCAGGAAAACAAGACCTATCTGCAGGCCTTTGAGGCGCCGGAGGCGCAGGTGCTGATCGTGGATGACAACGAAATGAACCGCGTGGTGGCCGCGAAGCTTTTGCGCGGCACCATGGTCAAGGTGGATATGGCGTCCTCCGGCAGGGAGTGTCTGGACCTGACAAGGGAAAAACGCTATGACGCGATCTTCATGGATCATGAGATGCCGGATATGGACGGCATTGAAACACTGGATCGTCTGCGGACGCAGGAAAACGGTCTGTGCAGGGAAACGCCGGTCATTGCGCTGACGGCAAACGCGGGAAGCGATATGGGAAGGTTCTACGCGGACAAGGGCTTCCAGGCCTATCTGGCGAAGCCGATTCATTCCAGTCTGCTGGAGGCGACGCTGATGCAGCTTCTGCCCTCCGAACTGATTGAACGGACGACGCTTTCCGGCGAGGAGGAGTCCATGTTTGTCGGCCAGTCCCTCCGGAAGAGGGCCGTCATGATCACCACGGACTGTCTCTGCGATCTGCCGGAGAAAATGGTGCATGATCTGGGCATCCGGCTGATGCCGTATTATATTGTGACGGATGAGGGACGTTTCCGCGATTTGAGCGAAATTGACGCGGACAATCTGCTGCGGTACATCGAAGCGGGCAAAAAAACCGTCCGCACGGAGGCCAGCACCGTCGGGGAATACGAGGCTTTCTTCGGCGAGGCGCTGAGCGCTGCGGAACAGGTGATCCATCTTTCGCTCGGCAGCAACTATGACAAGGGCTTCCAAAACGCGATGCACGCGGCGGAGAGCTTCAACAACGTGCATGTGGTGGATACGGGGCAGCTGACCTGCGGCCTCGGCATCCTGGCTGTCCGCGCGGCGCGCATGGCGCGTGAGGGCAGGAACGCGGAGGAGATTCTGGGGGATGTTGCCGCCTGCATCCCGCGCATCAGGCTGGAGTTTATTGTTCCGCAGGCCGCGACCATGCTGCAGAAGCGTTTCGCCTCCCGCGTCGTCGGAATCGTCACACGGATCTTCAACTTCGCGCCGGTGTTCCGGATCCGGAAGGGAAGCATCCGCGTCAGCTCCTTCTGTACGGGCTATGTGACGGAGCCGGCGGAGCAGTTTGTCAGGAAGACGCTTTCGGCGGCCACCGACGCGGACGAATCGGCGCTGTACGTGTCGTTTTCCGGATGCTCCTTCAAGGAACGCGACCAGATTTTGTCCTATATCAACAAATACAAGCCCTTCGACAGGATCGTCATGCAAAAGGCCTCCGCGACCATTTCCGCGAACTGCGGCTTCGGCTCGTTCAGTCTGGCGTATCTGCGTAAGGAAAAGGCATGAGTGCATCCCCGCGCATTTCATGTTAAAATGGTAGAGTTACGGTGTTTTTCATGAAAGGTGCAGGATGGACGGACTGATTTACGGTCTTTGTGTTTTTCTGGATGCGATTTTAAATCCCGCAATTCTCGCCCTCGGCGTGCTCGAGGCATGGATTCTTGCGGTTTCCTGGAAAAAACTGGTGGTGCTGAAGGCGGAGATCGACCGGATCAGCGGCACGGCCTCCATGCGCAAGACGCACAGCGTCCGCAGGGAGCGCAAAAAGCTGAAGGCGAGCTACGTGACCACGGTCGAGCGCGACTGGAACGAATTCGACCAGTTCTGCTTCCGTTACCAGAAGGACGGCAAGTGGTTTTCGGCCTTTTCCCTGATCATTCAGCTTTTTACGCTGCTCGGCATCCTCGGCACGGTCGCGGGGCTCTTCATCGCCATGCGGCAGAACGAGGACTGGTCCAATGCGCAGGGGATGTATGAGGGCGTCAAGTTCGCCCTGTCCACGACGGTGCTCGGCATCATCCTGGCCGTGATCTTCAAGGCCTTCGACATTTATCTGAATTCCTGGTACATCAATTACATCGACGACGGCATTGCCCGTTTCCAGAGTAATTATAACGAGGAGAAGGACTATCCGCAGGAGGAGACGCCGAAGGGGAGCTCCCCGGAGCCTGCGGATGTTGCGGTGCGGGAAAGCGCGCCCGTTCCTCCGGACAAGGGGGGAGCATAGGCCATGCGCAACCGCCGCCGACGCTTCCGCGAGGAGATCAACTTAACGCCGCTCCTGGACGTGCTCTTTGCCATCCTCTTCATTGTCATGCTGACGGGAGCGCAGTCAGAGCGCCTTATCCAGAAGGACATCGAGGCTTCCGCCGCGGAGATCACGGAGCTGGAGGCGCAGGTGGAGGAGCTGACGGACGCGGGGAAAATCGCGGAGCTGGAGGCGCGGATCAAGGAGCTGGAAGCGGAGCTGGCACGTCTTCGCGAGCAGCAGGCAAGTCAGGACATGTTTGAGGCGGACGCGGTAATCGTGACGCTTTCCAACGTCATCGAAGAAGACAACCATATCCTGCAGTTTTATGTCGGACAGGAAGGCGCGATGACGGATTCCGTGCGCATGGGACTGGACAAGACGGAGTACATTGAAAGCAGAGTGACGGATATCGTGGAGAAGATCGTGAAGGGCGCGCCCGGAAAGCCGGTTTACATCGTCTTTCACTGTGACGCGGACAAGATTTACAGAAAAGAAGAGTTTTTGCCGATCCAGAAGGCATTGGAACAGTTAAAGAAGAAATACAAAGAGGTTTTCTTTCAAATCACGGAGGTATAAGGCATGGGAAAAGTGGCGAAGGGTGTCGGCGGCGTGGCCGTGGTGGGCATTGCGGCATTGCTGTATTTTGGTCCGGGACAGGGCTGGTTTCCGGGCGTGGGAACGGGGAGCGGTGAAGGAGAGACCACCGCGCAGAGCGCAAGCAGTGCGCTGAGCAGCGTCGAAGCGGAGATTCCGGACAATATTCTCATTACGATCGAGGAGGAAGTGGTGACGATCAACGGGGTCGTCGTGGAAAGCGCGGAGGAACTGAAAAAGTTTGTGGAGGAATACAACACGGATGCCCGGACCTTCCAATTGGAGGAGAATCATTCCATCAAGGAATCCTATGACTGGGTGAAGGGCGTTTTTGAGGAACTCGGCATTACGCTCGTGGAGTGAAGACGCTGAGAAACGCGGGCATTGAAACAAAGGAGGCAACCATGGCAAGAAAGCATCAGGTTTCATTCGACAAGGAATTGTTCAAGCGCAGCGTGGAGTTCAACATCAAGACACTCTACCGCATCACGATGAAGGAGGCGACGGCGCAGCAGCTGTATAACGCGTCCTGCTACGCCTTAAAGGACGCGATCATCGATCACTGGATGACGACGCAGAAGGCGGCGACCGAACAGGACCCGAAGACGGTGTATTACATGTCCATGGAATTCCTGATGGGACGCTTCTTTGGAAACTCCCTCATCAACCTCTGCGCCTATGAGCCGGTGAAGAAGGCACTTTCGGAGCTGGGTGTCGATATCAACCTGCTGGAGGATCAGGAACGCGATCCCGCACTCGGCAACGGGGGCCTGGGACGCCTTGCCGCCTGCTTCCTGGATTCGCTTGCGACGCTCGGATATTACGCCTACGGCTGCGGCATCCGCTACCGCTACGGCATGTTCAAACAGAAAATCGAAAACGGCTATCAGGTGGAGACGCCGGACAACTGGCTGGAGCACGGCAATCCCCTGGAGCTGCGCCGCCCGGAATACGCCAAGGAGGTGCGCTTCGGCGGTTTTGTCACGAGCTATACCGATGAAAACGGACGCACGCATTTCAAACAGGAGGGTTACCAGAGTGTCCGCGCGGTGCCCTATGATCTGCCGATCGTGGGCTACGGCAACGGCATGGTGGACACGCTGCGCATCTGGGACGCGGAGCCGATCCAGGCCTTTCAGCTCGACAGCTTTGACAAGGGAGATTACCAGCGTGCGGTGGAACAGGAAAACCTCGCGGAGCAGCTGTGCGAAGTGCTTTATCCGAATGACAATCATTACGCGGGAAAGGAGCTGCGCTTAAAGCAGCAGTACTTCTTCATTTCCGCCTCCGTCCAGACGGCGATCCAGCGCTATCTGAAGAGCCATGATGACATCCGTAAGTTCCACGAAAAGACGGTCTTCCAGTTAAACGACACGCATCCGACGGTGGCGGTCGCGGAGCTGATGCGCCTCCTCATGGATGAGCACTTCCTCACCTGGGACGAGGCATGGGACGTGACGACAAAGACCTGCTGCTACACGAACCATACGATCATGGCGGAGGCGCTCGAAAAGTGGCCGATGGATTTGTTCCAGAGACTGCTGCCGCGCGTCTACCAGATCATTGAGGAAATCAACCGCCGCTTCATCGAAAACATCCAGCGGCATTACAGCTCGCTGCCCGCGATGGACGTGCAGGAAAAGATCCGCTCCATGGCGATCATCTATGACAACCAGGTGAAGATGGCGCACCTCGCGATTGTCGGCGGCAGAAGCGTCAACGGTGTGGCGGCGCTGCATACGGAGATCCTGAAAAAACGCGAACTGAAGGATTTCTATGACATGATGCCGGACAAGTTCAACAACAAGACGAACGGCGTCACGCAGCGCAGGTTCCTCCTGCACGCCAATCCGGAGCTTTCCGCCTGGATCACAAAAAAGATCGGCGACGAGTGGATCACGGATCTGCCGAAGATTTCCGGGCTGAAAAAGTATGCGGACCAGGCAAAGGCGCAGCAGGAATTCATGGCAATCAAGAAAAAGAACAAGGAGCGTCTGGCGAAATACATTCTGGATCACAACGGCGTAAAGGTGAATCCGGACGCGATCTTTGACGTGCAGGTCAAGCGTCTGCATGAGTACAAGCGCCAGTTCTTAAACATCCTTCATGTCATGTATCTCTATGACATGATCCGCGAGCATCCGAAGATGTATTTCCATCCGGAGGTCTTTGTCTTCGGCGCCAAGGCGGCAGCAGGATACAAGACGGCAAAGCTCATGATCAAGCTGATCAACTCCGTCGGCGATGTGATCAACAACGACAAGTCGATCAATGACAAGTTAAAGGTGGTCTTCATTGAGGATTACTGCGTGTCCAACGCGGAGCTGATCTTCGCGGCGGCGGATGTTTCCGAGCAGATCTCCACTGCTTCTCGTGAGGCCTCCGGCACGGGCTGCATGAAGCTGATGCTGAACGGTGCGGTCACGATCGGCACCATGGACGGCGCAAATGTGGAGATCGTGGAGGAGGTCGGTGAAGACAACGCCTTCATCTTCGGCATGACGGCGGATGAAGTTATTCAGCATGAGCGTGATCATGATTACAATCCGATGGAAATTTACAACGAAGATCCGAACGTGCGCAAGGTGGTGGATCATCTGGTGGACGGCTCCTTCTCGAAGGACAAGGAGCTCTTCCGGCCGCTGTATAATTCGCTGCTCAACACGATCGACACGGCACTGGCGGACAAGTTCTTTATCCTGAAGGATTTTGAATCCTACGTGGAGGCGCAGCAGCGCGTGCGCGACGCCTATCAGGACAAAAAACGCTGGGCAAAGATGGCGATGCTCAACACCGCCTGCTCCGGCAAGTTCACCTCCGACCGCACGATCCAGCAGTACGTGGATGAGATCTGGCAGTTGGATAAAGTAAAGTTGAAGTAAGCAGGAAGAGGCATCAGGCGGGCGAAAGGCCCGCGGACGGGAGAGGGAAGACCATGGTAAAAACATATGAGGGCGGGGCTTACCTTTTGAACGGGGAAACGCTCGTGAAGGACGGCGCGGATGCCGCGGCCGAAGTAAAAGCAAAGACCGGCAATGAGGTGACAAAGGAAGAGGCAAAAAAGGGGACGATCGCCTACGGGATTCTGGATGCGCATGACACGACCGCGTCTGCGAAGGGAACGGACACGCAGGGGCGCGCCCTGCACATCCGCTTTGATTCCCTGATCAGTCATGACATCACCTATGTCGGCATCATCCAGACGGCAAGGGCTTCGGGGCTCACGAAATTTCCGATTCCTTACGTGCTGACGAACTGCCACAATTCCCTCTGCGCGGTCGGCGGCACGATCAATGAGGACGATCATGTCTTCGGCTTAACGGCCGCAAAAAAATACGGCGGCGTCTATGTGCCCCCGCATCAGGCGGTCATTCACCAGTACGCCAGGGAACAGATGGCGACGGCCGGCGGCATGATCTTAGGCTCTGATTCGCATACGCGTTACGGTGCGCTCGGCACGATGGCGATCGGCGAGGGCGGACCGGAGCTGGTGAAGCAGCTGCTGCAGCAGACCTATGACATCAAGTATCCGGAGGTCGTCGCGATCTATCTGACCGGCGCACCCGTGAAGGGCGTGGGGCCGCAGGACGTGGCGCTCGCCATCATCGGTGAGGTCTTCGACAAGGGTTATGTGAAAAACAAGATCATGGAATTTGTCGGCCCCGGTGTCGCGAATCTTTCCGCGGAATTCCGCATCGGCGTCGATGTCATGACAACGGAGACGACCTGCCTTTCCTCCGTCTGGCGCACGGACGCGCGCGCAAAGGAATACTATGACATTCATCAGCGCGGAGAGTTTTACAAGGAACTGAATCCCAAGGAGGTCGCGTATTACGATGGCGTGGTGGAGGTCGATCTTTCGACGGTGCGGCCCATGATCGCCATGCCCTTCCATCCCAGCAATACGTATGAGATTGAAGAAGTCAACCGGCATCCCGCGGACATCCTGCACGAAGTCGAAGAGAAGGCAAAGAAGAGTCTGGACGGCAAGGTGGAATATTCTTTGCAGGACAAGATCGTGGGCGGCAGGCTGCGTGTGGAGCAGGGACTGATTGCGGGCTGCGCCGGCGGCACCTACGAAAACATCGTGGACGCGGCGGATATCCTGCGCGGTCATTATATCGGCAACGACGAGTTTTCGATGAGCGTCTATCCTTCCTCCACGCCGATCTATATGGAGCTGTTGAAAAACGGCGTGGCGGCGGATATTCTCGAAACCGGCGCCATCCTCAAGACGGCCTTCTGCGGGCCCTGCTTCGGCGCGGGGGACACGCCCTCGAACGGCGCGCTGTCCATCCGCCATTCCACGCGCAACTTCCCGAACCGCGAAGGCTCCAAGGTGCAGAACGGACAGATCGCGTCCGTGGCGCTGATGGATGCGCGTTCCATTGCGGCGACGGCGGCGAATGACGGATACTTAACGCCCGCAACGGATTTCGACGGCAGCTTTACGCATCCCGTCTATCACTATGACGCAAACATCTACGGCAACCGCGTCTTTGACGCGAAGGGCAAGGAGGATGCGGAAGTGTCGCTGCGTCTCGGACCGAACATTAAGGATTGGCCGAAGATGAGCGCCCTGCCGGATCATCTCCTGCTGCGTGTGGTTTCGGAGATTCATGATCCGGTTACGACGACGGACGAGCTCATTCCTTCCGGCGAGACCAGCTCCTACCGCTCCAATCCGGAGGGACTGGCGGAGTTTACGCTTTCGAGAAGGGATCCGGAATACGTGGGACTGGCCAAGGAGATCCGCGCGGCGCAGACGGCGCTTGTCAAGGGAAAGGATCCCCTTGCGGCCTTCCCGCCGCTGCGCGATGTGTTGAAGCTGATCTATGACTCCGTGCCCGGTGCGGACAAGGGAGACGTGGGCTTCGGCTCCACGATCTTCGCCGTGAAGCCCGGCGACGGCAGTGCGAGGGAGCAGGCGGCCAGCTGCCAGAAGGTGCTCGGCGGCTGGGCCAATATCGCAAATGAATATGCCACGAAGCGCTACCGCTCCAATCTCATCAACTGGGGCATGCTGCCCTTCGTGATCGAAGAGGGGGCGCTGCCCTTTGCGCGTCTGGATTATGTGTTCCTGCTGAACATCCGCCACGCGGTGGAAAATGAGGTGGAGGGGATTCTTGCCTTTGCCGTGCATGAAGACAGCGTACATGCCTTTACCATGACGCTCGGTGATCTCACAAAGGAAGAGCGGCAGATCATCCTGGACGGCTGTCTCATCAATTACAACGCAGGAAAGCTGACGGCCGCATGAAGAGAGCCCGGCTGACGGCGCTTTTGCTGGCACTGATGTTTTCGCTTGGTGCCTGCGGCGGTGACGAAACCCTGGAACAGACATCGGAAGAAACCGGAGGAACGGAAACGACAGAATCCCCGGTTTCTTTTCCCGTAGATGCCGCCGTGCCGCTGGCGCTGGTGGATTTGAACGGCTATGAAACCGGCGGTGAAAAAACGGTACTCTTCCGTTCGGATGCGATTGGAGAGACCTTTGAACTCCGCTCGGTGACGGATGACAGCGTGGTATATACGGGTGCCGTCCGTGCGACGGGCGGCGGAATGTCCTACGGACGTTTCACGGAATTCCAGACCGGCGGCACCTACTATGTCTTTAACGAAACGATCGGCACCTCCTATGCCTTCCGGATCGGCGCGGACATTTATGCGGAGCTCCTGTCGGGGAGCCTTTCGCAGTTTTATTCCGCAGCCCGCGAAGCGGAGGAGAGCGGCAGCGGGGACACGACGGTGCTGTGCGATGCCCTGCGCGATTTGCTGCTGGCCTATGAAATGTATCCCGCGCGTTTTGCGGACGGCGGTGATACGGCGGCGGGCGAAAATGACATCCCGGAGGTGCTGGAGGAGGCACGCCGCGCGGTGGAGTGGCTCCTGCAAATGCAGGATGCGGGCGGCGCGTTTCATGCCGGTGATCTCTCCGGCGAAGAGGATAGTAATGTGGGCCTGACACTTCGGGAGACAACACCGGAGTCCACGATCTGCGCGGCGGGTGTGCTTGCAAGGTTTGCTTTTGTATATGGCGCGCATGATACCGTCTATGCGGAGGAGGTGTTGTCACGTGCGGAGCAGGCCTGGGATTCCTACACCGCCGTGCGGACGCCCCTGCAGGATCCTGCGGCCTTTGCGGCGGCGGCGGAGCTGTACCGCATCACGGGAGACCGGAGATATGAAATGGTACTGGCGGGCTTTTTCCCGCGGGAGGATTTCGGGACGCTGCTCGCGGAGAATACGGAGATTCTTTACGGCAGCGCCACCTACCTGGAAACGCAGCAACCGGTGAACCCGGAGGTCTGCAACGCCATCCGCACGCATATGACGGCGGACGCGGCGGAGATTGCGGAGGGCGCACAGCAGGCGGATTATCTGGTGCGTGCGCAGGATGCGGACAAGGTGCTTTCGGATGCGCTGCGCCTGTGCGTGATGAACCACTTCATCTTCCGCCAGGAACGCGTGGGGGTGATGGAGAATCATCTGCATTATCTCTGCGGCCGCAATCCGGAGGCGACGGATTACATCACGGAGAGCAGCGAAAACAGCTGGAAGAGGACGGGCGCGGAGCCGCTGTTTGCGAGCCTTCCGCACACGGCAAGACTGGTGCTGCTGCTCGCGGCGTTGTGAGGGATATATGCACGAAGATACATTTATTTACAACAACTTGAAAATCCGTTACCGCACGGCGGGCGCGGGCCCGCTGCTCGTACTCCTGCACGGCTGGGGCGCCAATGCGGACTTGTTCGCGGGCGTCGAACAGTTTGCCGCGCAGAAATACACCGTGGCTTCGCCCGACCTTCCGGGCTTCGGAAAATCGGAGGAACCCGCGGAGGCCTATGACCTGGATGATTATGTGGATTTCACGGCGGCCTTTGTGCGGTCGTTGTACCGGCAGTCCGGGGACACAGAGGGGGACACAGAAGGGGACGGTTCTTTCTT